>JAZOUO010000043.1:0-4472 GCA_045658225.1 Eubacteriales bacterium | reverse complement strand
CTTATGGCGTTTGCGCGGATAAGCGCGATTCTCAAAAGGTTCTCGACCTGATACGGAAGCTCGCCAAAGCGGTCAAGCAGCTCGTCGGCAATATCGTCCATATCGTACTCGTTTTGTATAAGCGCGATTCTCTTGTAAAGCACCATTCTCTGCGAGGGGTATTTGACGTATTTTTCGGGCAGGTACGCCTCGTAATTAAAGCTAACGACACAATCCTTTTTCTCAACCTTAGCTTCGCCCTTTTCCTCAAGCACCGCGTCGTTGAGAAGCTTGATATAAAGGTCGTAGCCCACAGCGTCAAGATGACCGTGCTGCTCCGCTCCGAGAAGATTGCCCGCACCTCTTATCTCCATATCGCGCAAAGCAATTCTGAATCCTGCGCCAAACTCAGTATATTCCCTTACCGCCTCAAGTCGCTTTTGCGCTATCTCGGACACGGATTTGTCCTTGGGGAAAGTAAAATACGCATACGCGCGGCGCGAGGAACGTCCAACTCGTCCTCGGAGCTGATGAAGCTGGGAAAGACCAAGTCTGTCCGCTCTGTCAACTATAAGGGTGTTTGCGTTGGGTATGTCAATTCCCGTCTCGATAATCGTGGTAGACACGAGAATGTCTATCTCGCCCGTGAGCATTCTGCTCCATATATCCTCAAGCTGCTCCTTGTCCATTTTTCCGTGAGCGACGGCTATTTTTGCCTCGGGAATGTCCCTTGAGAGCCTTGACGCCACGTTGTCGATAGACTCCACGAAATTGTGGAGGAAGAACACCTGACCTCCGCGGCGAAGCTCTCGCTTTATCGCCTCGGTGATAATTATATCGTCGTATTCAAGAACGTAGGTCTGCACGGGGAGTCTGTCGCCCGGCGCCTCGTCAAGTATAGACATATCGCGTATTCCGCCCATAGCCATATTCAGCGTTCTCGGAATGGGGGTTGCGGTGAGCGTCAAAACGTCCACGTTTGTGGCAAGCTGCTTGAGCTTTTCCTTCTGCGCCACGCCAAATCTCTGTTCCTCGTCAATTATAAGCAGTCCGAGGTCACGGAACTGTACCTCTTTGCCGAGCAGCTTGTGTGTTCCGATAATTATATCCACGTCGCCGCGGGCAAGACGGCGAAGTGTCTGCTCCTGCTGCTTTGGAGTGCGGAAGCGGGATACCATATCCACGTTGACCGCAAAATTTCTCATTCGGCTGACCGCCGTCTGATAATGCTGGAGCGCAAGGATAGTCGTGGGCACAAGTATCGCGACCTGCTTGCCCGAAAGCACCGCCTTGTAAGCCGCGCGGAAGGCAACCTCGGTCTTACCGTAGCCAACATCACCGCAGAGCAGTCTGTCCATAGGCACGTCGCGCTGCATATCCTGCTTTATATCCTCAATTGCGTCAAGCTGACATTCTGTTTCGTCGTAGTCAAACGCCTCCTCAAAGCTTCTCTGCATCTCGTCGTCGGGCAGAAAAGCATATCCCGGCTTACGCATTCTCTCGGCATAGAGCTTGATAAGCTCCTTTGCCATCTCCTTGACAGCGCCCTTAGCCCTCGCGGTCGCCTTTTTCCAGTTCTCGCCGCCCATCTTGGAGAGCTTGACGAGTCCGTCGTCCGAGTGCGCGCCGATATATTTTGACACAAGGTCAAGCTTCTCAACGGGCATACAAAGCTTGTCGCTTCCCGCGTACTGTATACTTATATATTCGCGCGTGACTCCGTCTATCGTGAGCTTTTCAATACCGAGATAACGTCCGATACCGTAGGTCTCGTGAACGACAATATCTCCCTCATTAAGCTCTGCATATGACAGAATAGCCTTGCCGTCGCGTCTCTTTTTTCTTGAGCGCTGGGTCTTTGACGGCGCGTTCAAACTACCAGTTCTCGCATCTGTGTTAGTTGTAAGCAGAGCTATTCTCGGACTTATAAGCTCAAACCCGAAAAGACATTCCCGCCACTTGATATATATAACGTTTTTAGGCACGTCAGCAATTGAGACGTCACCCTTTTTGCTCTCAACAACCGCCGAAAAATCCGCGTCACACAGTATCTCGCAGAGATTCTTCGCGCTGGTCTCGTTTTCAGCCATTATGATAACTCTGTATCCGCTTCGCATATAAGCTACTATGTCCTCGCAAAGCAGGTTGTAATTGTCGGCATATACCACGGGCTGACGCGTGCGGAAACCGAACATTCCAGACAGTCTCTTGTCGCTGACACCGTAAGCCAACGAATCCACGTGGACGGTCACGTTGCTGTCACAGAACGCCCCAAACTCCGATGCCTGCTTTGAATACTCAGCAAGCTTATGTGATATCAATCCACTCTCTATAAGGTCAATTATTGCTTGATTTTTATGCCATACATCGGCCTTTAGTCTGTCCTTAACTGCCCCACTGTTGCGGATAAGTACAAGAGATCTTTTATCAAAATAGTCAAGTAAAGTCTGCTTTTCGGGATACACGAGGGATATATATTTGTCCTCGAAATGTATCTCGGTCTCTTTAGACGAAAGACTTGCCCTCTCGCGCAAAAGCTCCTCCTCTGACCTTGGGTCGTGGCAGACCTTTATCTGCGAATTTACCGCGCGTAAAATGCGCTCGCGAGCCTCGTCGTCAACAATAAGCTCTCGGGCGGGTGCAAACGTCAGCTTTTCAACCGATATGAGAAGTCTTTGAGTATTCACGTCAAAAATACCCATTCTGTCTATCTCATCGTCAAAAAATTCAATTCTTATAGCATACGAGCCCTTGTACTCCGAGCCGTCGCTCGCAAGCACACGGCAGAACGGCGGATACAGGTCAACTATACCTCCTCGGCGCGCAAACTGTCCCGCGCCGTCCACCATTTCCACACGCACGTATCCCGCGTCAACAAGCTTTTTTGCAAGCGCCTCGGGCTCTATTTTTGTGTCATAATCAATAGACACCGTGTTATTTTTAAGCATCTGCACGGGCATAGTGTAGCCAAGCGCTGTGTCGGGTGTTGTCAGCACTACGTCGTACGCGCCGCCGAGTATGCCCGAAAGCACCTCAAGCCTCTCATGCTCGTACTCATGAGAGGCGCTGATGTTATGAAAATTCAAGTCACGCGAGCTATAAAACGCCGCGCGCTTACCAAATTTAGAGAAGGTGTTGCGAAGTCTGACGCACTCCTTCTCCTCCGCGCAGACAATAAGCGCGGGAAGATTTCGCGTCTTTTGCGTGTCATCAATAAGCGCAAGACATAGCGCGTCTGCAGCACCCGGACAAAGACCGCCCGCCAATATAGGCAGAGGCTTATCCTTGAAATTTTGCTTTACTGTTTTCAGAAGCTGAGCGTACTCACTGTCAGCCCTGATACTATCGTTTAATATATTCATTTATTTACCTTGCTTTTTGGAATTACAAATCTGCATTGCTCCGTCAACATCACCACAAAGCAGTTTTTCAAGCCCGTCGTACGCCACAACAAAGCAGTCATATATAGCCTTTTTGTCACTCTCGGAGAGGTTGCCGAGTACCCAATCCGCCATATCGTAATCAGGATGAGGCTTTTTGCCAACACCGAAGCGTATTCTCGGGAAATTGTCAGAGTTCATTCGTAGAATTATTGAGCGAAGTCCCTTCTGTCCGCCATCGGAGCCACTCTTGCGAACTCTCATTCGTCCGACGTCAAGATTTACGTCGTCAGAGAGCACGACTATATTTTCAACGGGTATTTTGTAAAAATTTGCAGCCTCTACTACCGCGTCGCCCGACAAGTTCATAAAGGTCTGCGGCTTCATAAGAAGAACTCTCTTGCTCGCTATTGTTCCCTCGCCAACGAGAGCCTTGAACTTTGATTTATTGACTGTTGCGCCACATCTCTGCGAGATATAATCCATAGCCAAAAATCCTGCGTTGTGACGGGTATAAAAATACTTATCGCCGGGGTTGCCAAGTCCTACCACGATATGAGTAATAGGAGTGGTCGCCCTGTCCTCTTTTTCCTTTTCTATTCTTTTGAAAATATCAAAAATGTTGCTCATTATCCAAAATTCCTTATCATTTAAAATACAAAACGCCAAAAGCCGCTCTTTTTCTACCCATGGGGGTGAAATGACCGGCTGATTTTATGTTCTCTACAATTATACTATTAAAAATATACGTTGTCAAACACTTTTTGAGCATTATGACGAGCGTTCACAATAAGTTTACATTTATCACTTCCATTTTTTTGAATGAAAGCCTTTTCCTTTATTTACTTTTATGGTATAATGAGCGATGGTAGAGTGATAACTATGCGTTTTTTAACGCGGACAAGCTCTGCCTCGCAAAAAAGTTTAAAAAATATTTTTATAACGGAGGAAAAATCCAATGGCAAAGAAGTATTGTTACCTCTTTACAGAAGGTAATGCAAACATGCGTGAGATCCTCGGCGGTAAGGGTGCGAACCTCGCTGAAATGACCAACATCGGTCTTCCCGTTCCCCAGGGCTTCACAATCTCCACAGAGGCTTGTACTCAGTACTA
>JAZOUO010000042.1:0-23417 GCA_045658225.1 Eubacteriales bacterium | reverse complement strand
ACAGTTGCGGGGCCCGTCTTGCTTTACGGAACGGTTTCGGGCGTTGTGTGGGGAATAATCTACTATATAATGAGCCTTTTCTGATTATATAAGGGATTTCAGCGCTTTTTTGGCGGCGGTTGTGTCCGACGATACTATAAGGATGCAAAAATTTCCCGATATTATGACCTCAGCGCTTTCTGTGTAGAACGAGTACTGACTGTCGCTCCAGAAATTTTTGAGGGTTGTCAGACGAGAGCAGAGAGTTTTTGACGTGTCGAGCGCCGACTGCGGACTGTCGCACAGAAAAACGGCAAATTCACACGGATGGGAGCTTGAGAGAAATATCGCAAATTCCACCCAATCGTCATATTCCCGTGGCTCACTGCCACCGCCGTAAAGCGCGGCGAGCAGGGAATTGCTGACATACGAAGCCTCGCCCTCGGTCGACGTTGAGAGATAGACCTGCCCGCTTGGTAGGTCTATTTCTGTCTCAATTAGATGGGATAGGACGCTTTTCGCCGATGGCGGCTGACGCGAGCAGGACGAAAGGCACGTGCAGAGTATAGTTATACATAGAATTAAAATCAGAAATTTTCTTTTCATTTTTGCCTCCTTTTTTGTAATTATATTCGCAAGGCTCAATAAAAATGAACGCACCGCTAAGGTGTACTTACAACTGTCGTTTTTTGCGGAAAATATTGACACCTATCAACGCTCGTGATATAATGAAGTAAATAATCACTACAAAGTGTGATATGCGACAATATTCTGGAAGGGCGGTGATGCGGTGAAAAAGTGGCAAGTAATTGTCTTGCCGGTAGCTATATGCGTGATGGCATTATGTATTACTGCAGGATACGCAGCGCTTTCGGACAAGCTTGGCATAAGCGGTAATCTTGGAGCAGAGGCACAGCCGCCAACAGGTGTGTATATCAAGTCTGTCGAGGTTTATAACACGTCCGCCGCGGACAGCATTGAGTGCGGGTATACGTATCCCACCAATCATAAGGTGTCTGTTGACTCACGGGTAACAAACGGAAGCGTGACCTACAAGATAACAGTACATAACAACACCGACGTCACCTATTGGTATATCGGACCGCGGTGGGATACGTCATATAATCAAAACACGCTTATTGACCAGAGCGATGGTATCAATATAAGAACTATGGACCACCCGACTGATACTACCGAAACATTTAATCCGGATGACTGGATACCAGCGCAGACTGAACGTGATTTTTACGTAAGATACACCTACGGCGCAAACGCGCAGTCGGCATGTGTGACCATGGTAAACTTCAAGTTTGATATAAAAATGGACGCGGTGCACGACGAGTTTCTTGCGGTGCTTAACAATACGAGCAGCTATGAGCAGCTTACAGGTGTGTTTGAATCGGAATATGCAAAGGATGGATCGACCTCTATTTCAACCGAAAGTCATCCCGAGTTTTTTGCATCTCTGTTTAGTGATCTTATGGTCAATATTGACGGTACAGAGCGTGAGGCGAGCGTAGTTATACGTAGAGACAATCTTGACGGAGATGCCACATCGGGAGATAGCTATTCCGGCTCTGGCCCCGACGGATGTGAATATACATTGTATATCACGGTTGAGAGTCTTACGCCCGGCACAAGTCCTACCGTATATGCAATCGCTTATTCAAAAGGGGCGAATGCTATGGGTCCCAACTGGTATCAGGTCGGTGAGCTTTACGAGGGTACGGCTCAGATCGGCTCGGACGGAAGCATAAACTACGACACATGGATCGCAACGCACAAGACGTACGAGATAGCAGACGGTATCACTTATCTTGTCGGTGCGCCCAACGGTGACCAGTACGACATCATGAAGACACTCGACCAGCTTATTTCGGCAGAGGACCAGGATGTATTTAACCAGATAGACAACACAAATATATTCAAAAAAGCTTATGATATAATTCAGAAGCACGCAACCTCTGATGATCCCGCGGTAGAGGGATTGAGAATGGTATTCCAGGATGCTTCAAAGTTCTACATCAACTACAATAACGGTCAGGAATTTAAGGTTGTCAGAAACACGTACACGAGAGCTGAGATAATTTACGCGCTTAAGAATATACAGAGTGCGATGGATTATTACTATCAGGCGTATCCCGAATAATAGGAATTTTTGAAATAAATCACAAAAAATTATGCAGAATAGAAAAAAATATTTTGAAAATTATTGATTTTTGTGTAGAATTGTGATATATTTAATCTACTGATACGCTGTCATAGACAGCGGAGAAAAAACGATATAACCGAGGTGTTGCCTTGATTATATACAAAAAATAAAAAAACAAAAATAAAGAAAGGAAAAACCACTATGAAAAACAGAAAAATTATTGTGATCGCATTCGTGCTTGCAGCAGTAATGCTTATGGGTGTTGGTTATGCAGTACTTACCGACACACTTAAGTTCGGAGGCGTGCTTGGTGCCGATCATACGGTTGCTCAGAATACGTTTGACGGAGATATTTATTTCTCCTCGGGAAGCATCGTGAATGACACCGCCGGTCATAAGGCAATTATCTCTTACGAGGATGACCGAGATACAGCTATCATAACGGCAACCAATTTCACTGCAAAGGAACAGCAGGTTGTAGTTCTTCTCACAATAGACAATATACATCATGAGTTTGATGCATATGTTACGCCCAGCGCAGGTGTGATTTCAGTTAATCCGACCGGCGAAGCTGCTCAGGAGGAAGGACACGATGTTGTCTTTTCTGCAACATGGCATTGGACAGATTCCACCGGAACAACGAATGATGGTACAGATGCAAGGCTTATCAACAAGATCGACGGTAAAGCGTATATTCTCGTGACTATCACTCTTAACGAAACTCCTACCGCTGCACATCAGGCAGAATTTGAAATCACACTTACAGCAACCGCCAAGAAGGACGGGCATGAGATTGAATAAGACCAATAATTAGCTGGCCTTTTGGTTGGAAAATTAAAAATAGCAAAGGAGGACGGGAAATGACCGATAAAAAGATCATACGGATATTTTCTGTCGCGATATTTGCCGTCCTCCTGCTCGCTCTGCTTTTGCCGCTGGGAGAAAGCTCTAGGATAGTGGCGGCGGCGCTTCTGGTACCTATTGCGATAATAATACCGTTTCTGCTCAAAAAACGCAGTATTTTATCCATAAACAAACTACAAATATTATTTTTGATGATAGTAATAGCGCTGGTTTATCTTACGCTTTATTACCTGACGGGAACAAAATTCGGATTTTACAAAAATCCGTACAGCTTAAATGTTAAAAATCTATTTGCTGTTATTCTGCCGATAATTGTAATAATAGTCTGCACCGAGATCATACGCTGCTTGCTTATGGCACAAAAGAGCAGGGTGGCAACGGTTCTTTGCTATTTCTCCTGCGTAATTGCGGAGATCCTGATAGTATCCAATTTGCCTGCTGTCAGAAGCTTTGGACAATTTATGAGCCTTGTTGCGGGAGCGCTTTTTCCCGCACTTATAGCAAATCTGCTTTATAATTATCTTTCTGCGCGGTATGGATTGTATCCAAATCTGATATACCGCCTACTTACCACGCTTTATATTTACGTAATTCCCATTCGATCGGGTATTTCGGACGCTATGCTGAGCTTTTTCAGACTGCTTGTACCCATCGTGATATACATGTTTGTTGATGCCCTTTATGAAAAAAAAGTAAAGCTCGCGCTCGGTAAGACCTCGCGCGTGTGGCGTGTGGCGTCCGCCATTTTTACGGTAGCTGTTATAATTATTATGATGGGAACCGTAATGCTTATATCAAACCAGTTCCGATATGGCGCTTTGGTGATTGCGACTCCATCTATGACGGGAGAGCTTAACCAAGGTGACATAGTCATATACGAGTCCTACGACGGACAGCATGTGGATGAGGGACAGGTAATTGTTTTTGAAAAAGACGACGTTGTGGTAGTCCACAGAGTCATAAAAATAGAGATTATTAACGGAATCACGCGTTATTACACGCAAGGAGATGCAAACGACAATCCTGACGCGGGATATATAACAAGCGCCAATATAGTAGGCCTCGCACAAAAGAGGCTTGCGGGCGCGGGTTATCCTACACTTTGGATGCGTAGCCTGTTTAAGCGCTGATAGAAAGGAGGAGAATATGTCTGAGCACGAAATAAGACGACGCGAGGAATATAAGCGAAACAGAAAAAAATGGACGCTTATTCAGATAATAGCTATCGCAGTTCTTGCCGTTTTTGCGCTTTGCTCATTTGCTATATATAGCAGAATGAACCAGACCTACTATATCGAGTACACCCAAAAAAGTAATATAGACTATAAGGTTCAGTACAAGGAAAATGATTTCTTTGGCGGAGAATGGATAGATAAAGATCAGGCGTATATATCCTCTCTTGTAAATTCCATTGTTGCGGATTTCAATTACCGCATGGATATAGATACGTCAAATATTTCCTTTGAATACAAATATCAGATAAATGCAAACCTTTTGATAACGGATAAATCCACGGGCAACGTATATTACACGGTGCAGGAAAACCTCATTCCCGAGAAAAGCGGAGTTACCAAAAAATCCTCGACCTTGAAAATATGCGAGAGGGTGGATATAGACTACCAGAAATTCAACGAGATAGCAGCCTCGTTTACGGACGTTTATGACCTGAAGGATGCAGTAAGCACACTCGTTGTGACGCTTGACGCTGAGGTTTTGAGCTCGGCAGATCAGCTTGAATCGGGTAATCAGAACAGATATTCCACTTCCTTGAACATTCCTCTTGACAAGGATACGTTCAGCATACAGACAAGCTCAAGCACCCCCCAGAATGAAAATCAAGTCATTGCTTATAAGGGTGCGGAGGGAAGTCTTGTATTCCATATTATCAGTATAGTATGTTCGATTTTAGCAGTGCTTGGAGTTGCCGCACTGCTTGTATTCCTCCATTTTACAAAGAATGAGGATATTACGTACGAGGCAAAGATTTCTAAGCTTCTCAGAGCATATAGCTCTTACATAACCAGAATAGACGGAGAGTTTGACTGTGAGGGTTATCAGCTCGTTGCTGTCAAGACTTTTACGGAAATGCTGGGAGTAAGAGATACCATCCAGCGTCCTATTCTCATGTCAGAAAACAGCGACGCTACTATGACTAGATTTTTGATACCTACGAATACACAGGTGCTTTATCTCTTTGAGATCAAGGTTGATAACTACGATGAGATTTATGCTCCCAAGGAAGAGCCTATAGACCAGCCCGTAATACTTGAATCAGTTGACGAACAGGTGCTTGCCGAGGCTATGGAGCAGCCCGACGTTGATCTTTCGCAGGTTGAGTTTGATCCCGATGACGACGATGAGTTTGCAGTTGCAGATGATGAGCCCGGAGTCGAGGTTATCGGAGTTGTATGGCCCGAGAGAGCCAAGCACAACAAGGTTTACCGCTACGATCCTAACGGCGAGATACTGGAGGAGGGAGATATAGTTCTTGTTCCTACAAGAGATGTCGCAAAGGGCAAGGATATTCTGCGCAAGGTTGCAGTTGCACACGCAAATCATAGAGTTGATCCTGAGCATATCAAGCATCCCCTCAAAAAGGTAGTTGCGATAATTAAGCGCAATACTGTCCGCGCGCTCACACCTAATGCAAATAAGAGCGAAAAAAAATAAACCAAGCGTAAAGCCATTATTGAGGCGACGCAAAGCAGAAAAAAGAACCGTCCACACTGACGGTTCTTTTTTCTGTTATTTGTGATACTTCGTTCCCTTGATGATATTCATACCTCTATACACGCTCTCAAGCAGGATCACGCGCATAAGCTGGTGAGGAAAGGTGAGCTTTGAAACTGAAAGTTTGAGGTCTGCGGCGGACTTTACCGTGTCGCTGAGTCCGTGGGATGATCCAATGATAAAGCATATCTCGTTTGACACCGAAAACGCGCGCTCGATTTTATCCGCAAGTTCTTCCGAGGAGAACTGTTTACCCTCCACGCAAAGCGCGACCTTATAAGCTCGTTCGCTCATATGTGAGAGAATGACCTTTGCTTCTTCGTCAAGCGCTTTTTTTATGTCACCTTGTGACGGCTCACTTGGGAGCTTTGCTTCCTTTAGGTTTATGTTCTCGACCTTGCAAAAGCCCGAAAGCCGCTTTTCATACTCGGCTACCGCATCGCAAAGATATTTTTCCTTAAGCGTGCCTATAGTTATAAATTTTATAGTTGCCATCAGTTGCTCTCCTTTTTGCACCAGAGCTTGAAGAACTCGTCCTCATACTCGACCGCCTCACCGCCGCCTACAAGCCATGTGGGGCTGTACTGTGATGCAACGCGCAGATTTATGCTCGCGTCTCCGATTGCGGAGAAAGCCTCGTTATACGCGAGTGCGGGAGTGTTGTTCTCCTCGGACAGATGTGCGAGGAGAATATCTCTCGTTCCGTTTTGACATAGAAATGCGGCAAGGGTGGCGCACTCACGGTTTGAGAGGTGTCCGTATCTTGACGTTATTCTCTCCTTAAGCTCAAAAGGGTAAGGACCGAAAAGCAGCATTTCTGTGTCGTGGTTGGACTCGAGAATTACTGAGGCACAACCCGTGAGCATTTTTTGTATCTCATCTGTGACGTAGCCTATATCCGTTGCGTATCCAATGGACACGTCCTCAAATTCAAGGCGGTATCCAACGGACGCGCGGCTGTCGTGTGGGGTGGGAAATGCGGTAATCTTAACACCGTCAAGCTCCACCGAAAAATCACTCTTGTCATGAATGCACAGACAATTGCAAAGTTTCTCGTCGCAAAGCCCTTGGAATTTTCTTGCCGAGTTCAGCATTATATGTATGGGTACTGAATTTTTGTGTGAAAACGTCTGCAAAGCAGAGACGTGGTCGTTATGCTCGTGCGTGATGAATATCGCGTCGAGCGTCTTTGGGTCAACGCCTATGGACTTCAGCGCCTCGCACAGAGCTTTTGCGCTTTTGCCCGCGTCTATAAGTATTTTTTTGCCGCCGAGCTCAATATACGTTGAATTGCCCTTTGAACCCGAATACAGACAACATATTTTATAATTGTTCATATTACTTTGATTTATTTTGAAAACATTTGGTGCAGCCAGCCCTGCCATACGAAAAGGTATATCAGGTCTGCTATAAAGGTGACGATAAGAGGGAAGATGACGAATATCATCCAACGGGATTTTTGCGCTCTGTCCTTGCCTTTTTGGATGTACGCCGACTTTTTTTCGTCATCCCAATCGTCAGGGAGCATTTCGGGTGTTATATTCTTGCGTGAGAATGCGTAATTATACACGACGTACACGACAATAAACACTGCCATAGCCAGCATATAGAGTCCTGTGACGACAAACGATATTATCGGCACGGGGATATTTGCCGCCGCGAAATATATCAGCATAAAGATAAAGCAGCAGAGGATAAGAAGTTTAAGCTCCTTTTTACTTTTTTCGCTGAATGTTTTTTTAGGCTCTGAAAAGAGAGTGTTTTTGTTTTTCTTCATTTCAGTCACCTGTTAGCATATCTTTATTGCGCCGAGCGAGCGTATGCCAAGAACGAGACACGCACCGTCTCCAAAGGTTGCATCCATTACCGACTTGAATGTTGCAACGTCCTCGGTCTTAACGTATGCCTGAATAGTTCCAGCAAAGCCGCCGCCGTGAACTCGCCACGCTGCGTCCTTGCCCGAAAGTGCTATATCTGCAATGCAGAGTGCGAGGGAAAGTCCTTGCTCGTTGAAGTTTTGGGTTGTATAGACATTTTGCAGATAGCAGAATGAGGACTTGCCTGAGTCTTTGACGGCGTCAAAGAACTTTTGAACGTCTTTCCCCAAAAGAGCTTGCTTTTGTACGGCAACGCGCTTGTTTTCCTCAAAAAAGTGAAGTGCGCGCAAAATTCCCCTGTCGCCCACGCTCGCACGCAGGGAGGAGATGTTGTTCATAACTGTCTGCTCGTCAATTTCTCTTAAAAAAGAGCCGCCGCAATCTGCCGCAACCGCCTTCATTTCTGCGGGAATGGAGGCATAGTCGTCCGTAAGATCGGCGTGGTTTCCGCCCGTGTTGACTATGCAGAGATTATAACCCTCGACCGACAGGTTAAAATCAATCGGCTCAATTATGGGGGCGGAGGGATTGGCAAAGTCGATAGCCACGATGCCTCCTACCGCACAAGCGACCTGATCCATAAGTCCGCAGGGCTTACCGAAAAACTCATTTTCCGCGTACTGTGAGATCTTAGCTATCTCAACGTTGTCAATCTTTCCGTCGTTGTAGAGGTGATTTATTATAGTTCCTATCATATTTTCAAACGCCGCAGACGAGGAAAGACCCGATCCGCCGGGAACGTTTGATGTGGTGTAAGCGACAAATCCGCCCGTGGAATAACCCTTGTCGGACATACCTCTGCACATACCCGCTATAATAGCATCAGATTTACCGTACATCTCGGGGCAGGGAGACGTGTATTGCGCAATGTCAACGCAGTTTGCGTCGTGTCCCTCGCTTTTTACTCTGATGACAGAGCCCTCTGATTTTGATACTACGGCTATTACGTCAAGGTCTATTGACGCTGCGATAACACAACCGCGGTTGTGGTCGGTGTGATTTCCCGAAATCTCGCTTCTCCCGGGTACAGAGAAAAGCTCAAGATTATGCTCCTCACCGTAAAGCCATACAAATTCGTTTATTGCCGAGATGTATCTCTCTCTTTGATGGGGGATATTCTGCTCGCCGTAAAGGGAGGTGAGAATACTGTCAAACTCACCGCTGTTTATGCTTTTAATAAGTTGACTGTGTTTCATAATGTTGATTTTTTATATCAGAGAGTCTTGAGCTTATTGAGACAGTCCTCGCAAAGGCGCTTGCCACAGAAATAAATTATATTGTCGGCGTTGTTGCAGAACGTGCAGGAGGGCTGATATTTTTGGAGAATTATCTTGTTATCCTCGGTGAATATCTCCAGAGCGTCCTTCTCGCCGATATCCATTGTCTGTCTGATGCTTATGGGAAGAACTATTCTTCCAAGCTCGTCTACTTTTCTTACTACACCTGTTGATTTCATTTGTTTTTCTCCTTTTGCGGATTATGTTTTATGATGTCATTTTAACAAAGAAAATGTATATTGTCAATAGTAAAAATTGGAAATTTATGTATTGTTTACATTTGAATTGTAATTTTTTGGAAGTGCTTGTCGATATATGTAAAATTATGCAGAAGCCTATAGGATTAAAAGAATTTCTCTATGGTAAAAATGTTTGTGATAACGCAACTATTGACAAAACGGTTTGGATGATGTATAATTAAGATGATTCTTAATTGTAATTTGATGGGATAAATCCACTCATCCCGTTTGATATATTTATTTTATAAGTTTTGATAGGCTGAAGGGGGCTGCTTCTCATTCACTCTTGCGGAACGAAGGCGAGAGGAGTGCGGAGCCTTATCTGCTTGCCCTTTGTCGTGTCTGTCAAATGTCTCTATACACAAGAAAGGAAGGTATTAGATGGCAAAGAAAACAAGCAATAACAATCAGAATTTGCATCTCGAGGCATCGGCGGAAAAGACCTATGCGAGCAGTGAGAAAAAGCCCATAGCTCCTACTCATAAGAGAAAGGGTAATGGACATAAAAAGTCTGCGACCAAGACTGCGCCTCAAAGCGCAAATCTTAAAAACACACAGAAAAAAACAAAGGAAAAGATTGACACAAGCAACCGTCAGGAGCAGACGGATATCTCGGCATTTTATAAATCCTATCCCACACAGCCTCGTCGTATTATGAGTGCTGATGAGTGGATGGAGCAGTATTTTTCTTCGGAGCAGGATCATGCTGCGGACAATACACCCGCACTCGAGGATAAGCCCGCTAAAAAGCAGAGCCAGTCTCAGAGCAAGTCAAAGCAGAGCAAAACTAAGCAAGAACATTCTGCGACAAAATCCACGCAGCCAAAGCAAGCTCGTGTTGATACAACTTCCGATCAGGTCAGCGCACCTGTAAAATCGGTAAAGAGCACAAAGCCTGAGCGCGCAAGTCATCCTATTCCCGAGGGCAAGCTCAAGATAATTCCTCTTGGAGGGTTGAGCGAGATAGGAAAGAATATGACGGTCATACAGTATGAAAATGACATTGTGGTAATTGACTGCGGACTTGGTTTTCCTGAGGATGATATGCCGGGCATAGACCTTGTCATCCCCGACGTCACCTATCTTGAGGAAAACAAGGACAAGATACGCGCAATAGTGCTCACACACGGTCACGAAGATCATATTGGCGCTATACCTTACGTGCTTCGAAATATAAATCCCCCTATTTACGGAACAAACCTCACGCTTGGAATAGTAAAAAACAAGCTCAAGGAGGTCACACTTCCGCATCAGCCGAGGCTCAATTGCGTAAAGGCGGGGGATACGGTCAAGCTCGGTAGTCTTTCGGTGGAATTTATACACGTAAATCACTCCATAGCGGATGCCTGTGCTCTTGCGATAAAGACACCCTACGGCACGATAGTTCATTCGGGCGACTTCAAGCTCGACTTGTCTCCTATAGACGGTGAGATAATGGATTTGACCCGATTCGGTGAGCTTGGCAAAGAGGGAGTGCTTATGCTTATGTGCGAGTCCACAAACGCAGAGCGCCCCGGTACGACTCCGTCAGAGAAAAAGGTAGGCGCATCGCTTGAGTATATCTTTACGGTACAGAAGGAAAAGAGAATAGTTATCTCCACTTTCTCATCCAACGTTCACCGCGTGCAGCAGATAATCGACGTTGCCGCAAGGCACGGGCGCAAGGTCGCTATTACGGGACGCAGTATGCTCAATATCGTTGGCGCGGCTGTGGAGCTCGGATATATGCACGTGCCCGAGGGGGTGCTTATAGACGTCACGGAAATACGCAGATACAGTCCTCACGAGGTGACTCTTATCACAACGGGAAGCCAGGGTGAGCCTATGTCAGCTCTTTACCGTATGGCGTTTGGCGAGCACAGAGAGGTAAGACTCGGCGCAGGGGACGTCGTAGTACTTTCGTCCTCGCCTATACCTGGTAATGAAAAGCTTATAAACCGTATTGTAAATGAGCTTTGCAAGCTTGGAGTTCAGGTAATACGCGACGCGGCGGTAGAGGTACACGTTTCGGGTCACGCGTGTCAGGAGGAGATAAAGCTTCTGTACGCATTGACAAAGCCCAAGTATTTTATGCCCATCCACGGCGAGTACAAGCATATGGCGGCTAACAGAGAGCTTGCTATGTATATGGGAATGGATCCTCAAAATATATTCATATCTGATATAGGCAAGGTGCTTGAGATAGACAATCGCGGTGCAAAATGGGGCGGTACAGTCACCGCAGGCAAGGTGCTTATTGACGGATATGGCGTGGGCGACGTTGGAAACATCGTTCTTCGAGATAGAATACTTCTCTCGCAGGACGGTGTGATAATCATAGTTGCGACCGTAAGCTCAGATGGCGGATATGTTATGTCGGGTCCCGACATTGTGACGCGCGGATTTGTTTATGTGCGCGAGTCTGAGGACCTTATGGAAGAAATGAAGGCGGTAGCGCAGAAGTCAATAATGTCCTGCCTCGGCGGCAGATATACCGACTGGTTCAGAATAAAGACCAAGATAAAGGACGATATGGCAAAGTATATATCGTCAAAAACAAAGCGCAAGCCTATGATCATTCCAATGATCATGAACGTATAATAAAACTCAATTATGTAAAAAAATTTTCGCAGTATTCATAAACTATTCAACCTTTTTTCACTACAAAAGAGTATAATATTTAGGAATTTGCAGAATTTATGAATAATTCGATAAAAAACTTGAAAAGGCGGAACCTAAAAAATGGGAAAAGGCAACAGAAACAAGCTTCAGAGAGCTCAGCAGGTAAGCGACGTAGATAAGTATCTTACAAGCTCTCAGAAGAAAAAGAACAATAACGATACAAAGAAGGGCAGAATCATTGCAGCAGTATGTATAGTTCTTGCGGTTGCTGTGGTTTTGAGTATCGTTTGTACGGTACTTGATCAGACAGGTGTGTTTGGTCAGATCGAGGGTGCTATAAATAGAAACACCGAGATCATGGCGCTTCAGAGTGGTCATTTCACCATCAATAAGATGATGATGAACATTTTCTTTAATGAGCAGATAATGTCGTGGTACGGACAATATGGCTCATACGCATCATATTTCGGACTTGATTTCAGCAAAGACCTTAGAGATCAGACATATTCCAAGGCAACTGCAGATAAGGCTGCTGTATCTTGGTATGACTACTTCCTTGAGCAGACAAAGTCTCAGGCTCAGATGTACCTCGTTTACGCAAACGCGGCTTACGATATGGGTCTTGAGCTTGACGCAGAGGACAGAGAGAATATCGATGCAGCTATCGCATCCATCGACGCATCCGTGAAGGCTTACGGACTTAAGTATAGCGACTTCTACGGTGAAGGCGTTAAGAAGGACGATATTCTTGAGTACTACGAGGTAATCTATTACGCAAACAAGTACTCCGAGGTTATGACCGAGAAGTACAAGGAAGAGCTTGCAAAGGACAAGGACAACAAGGCAATAATCGAGTTCCGCGAGGAGAACAAGGAAAGCTTCTATACTGCTGATGTTCTTAAGTATCAGATAAAGGTTGATTCCAAGGGAATGACCGACGTTGCATATGACAATGCTGTAAAAGAGGCAAAGCAGAGAGCAGATAAGATTGCTGCTGCAGCTAACGCAGACGAGTTTTTCAAGCTCATTCTTGAGGATATAGAGTCTCAGAAAACAGAGGACCAGGGTCCCTCTGTAAATGTCACAGAGAAGGCTAGTCAGGGCGTCACCGAAAAGCTCACTGAAAAGCCCACCGAGCCCTCTATGGAGGATTATAAGGAAAATATCGAGTACACCACCGACGGTGGAAAGCTTGAGGATTGGCTCTTTGGTATAGAGGAGGAGACCTCCACTGTTGAGCGTGAGCCCGCAGAGAATGGCGATACTTTCGTTGAGGAGGCTACCGAGACCTACACCGAAAAGGCAACATCCTCCGCAACAGAGAAGCCCACATATAAGAAGTACACCGTAACAGCTTACTGTGTATATGAATCCATGCACTTTGACACAGACCTTACAAGAAATCTCGGATACTTTATCTCCACAGATGAGGCAACCGCAAAGACTATTCTTGAAAAGTTCAAGTCGGGCGAGATGAGTGCGGAGACACTTGACAAGCTTGGTAAGGAGGCTGCAGAGGCACTTCCCAGCGATAGTAAGATATCTATTGGACATGCAGCTCCCGAGCAGGTATCTCCCGGATATTTCAAAAATAGCGATAGCGCATTTGCTAAGATAGATGAATGGCTTGAAGATAAGGATCGAAAGCCTGGAGATGTTTCTGACATTTTCACGCTTGAAACGAGTTCTTCCTCGTCTTCGTCGTCAAGCTCGACAACCAAAACAAAGTATTATGCTATATGCTACTTTGAGGATTTTGATGATGAGGTTTGGCACGTACAGGCTACAAACGGCGTTGTAGGCGAGATGTTTGAGACTTGGTATCAGGGTGAGGATGGAAAGGGCGGACAGCTTAAGTCTAACCCTGTGAGCTTCAATGATAAGAAGACGGACGATCTCTATCAGACCTACGTTCCTTATCTTATTAGCTACTATTCATCTCTTGGAGCACAGTCTTGATTGGACAACGAGATAATTAACAAATAACATATGGGGTTGTCACACAAAGTGTTTCAACCCCATAAAATTCTATGTCATACAAAAACGCCGGAGCATAAAATCATAATAAATTCATACGATCGGAGAATAGATATGGTATTGAATGAAAAACAGACAACGGTTGCATACAGATGCCCTTCATGTGGCGCGGGAGTTATGAGTCCCGTGGGCATTTTTGCTCTGTCGGGGGATATGGTTAAGCTCAAATGCAGTTGCAAAAAGAGTGAGATGACTTTGGTTCATAGAAGGGATAATAAAACGGTCAGAATTACGGTACCCTGTATTTTTTGTGAGAAGCCTCACACCTTTACCGTCAATACGTCCTTGTTTTTCTCAAAGGAGCTTTTCGTTCTACCCTGTCCGTATTCCGATATCAACGTTGGTTTTGTGGGAGAGGAAAACGTGGTTAAGGCGGAGCTTGCGCGTACCGAGCTTGAGCTGCTTGATATGCTCGAGCAGAACGGAATAGATGATTTTCACAGTCTGCACAATGAAGACGAAATGACCATTACGGACTCGCAGATAGTAGATATAGTGACGTTTGTAATACGCGACCTTGACGCAGAGGGAAAGATATTCTGCACCTGCCACCCAAACGGACGCGAGCCTATCGCGGACGATATGATGGAAAGAGAAGATTGCACGTATGACGTGGAGTTCACCAATGACGGAATCAAGATAACCTGTACCGAATGCGGTGACAGCACCACCATTCCGACGGACTCCTTGCTTACGGCACACGCATTTCTTAACTCCGACAAGCTCGTGCTTGAGAAGACTTCTGAAAAATAAGACAAAAGCACCGCTTCTGCGGTGCTTTAATATTCTTTTTTTATCGACAAAATTTTTCACAAAGCGCCACTCCTTGCATAGTATAATAATGAGAACGGTATTTGACACCGTTCGACATTATTTTATATTTTACAAGGAGGTTCTTTATGAACAACTGTCTTTGCGGAATTTTCAACGATAACTGGGTTTGGCTTATTATCATAGCTCTTCTTATCCTTTGCTGCTGCTGCGGCCGCTGATAAGTGTCATCCCACGTCAATATAAAAACGCCCTCGCTCTGCGGGGGCGTTTTTATATTTATACTTAAAGCTTTACGGGAAGTCCAGTTCTATCGGACTCGAATGCCGCTTCCATTATTTTCATTACCATCATCATCTGTGGGTGAGTGACTATCTGCTCCTCTTTGCCGTCTATCGCTGCGACGAAGTTTCTATAGAAATCATGCACGTCAGCGTTGGGCTGGGGGATAAAATGTTCTTCGATAGTGCTCTTATCTCTGGGAGCCATGGTTTTCGTGATACCTGCAGCAGTCTTTACGGGAACTACATCCTTCATATCCCAATTTGTGCAATATACAGCGCGGCAATCCTGTCCCCAGTTGGGTATCTGCGCACTTCCGTTGGTTCCGTACATTGAGAAACGGGGCATTGTGATAAAGTGAGAAGTTCCAACCTCAACGTGAGCTGTGAGGTCACCCTCAAAATACATATCGAGAGCAAATCCGTCGTCAACATCGGGGTTTGTAATATGGTCGCAACGGCAATATACCGAGAGAAGCTTTTTGTCAGTGACTATCTGCATTATCTGGTCGATGAGGTGAACGCCCCAGTCGAGTATCATGCCGCCACCGTACTGCTTTTCCTTGCGCCAGTCGCCAGGAATACCGTGGCTACCCTGAACATAGGAGCTCATGCTGAATACATCGCCAAGCTTTCCGCTGTTATACATATCGCGCATAACGAGAAATTCGCCGTCCCAACGTCTGTTCTGATGAACTGTAAAGCGTCTGTTATACTTTATTGACGCATCTATCATTTCCTGAAGGTCTGCGCTTGAGAGTGTGACGGGCTTTTCGGAGATAACGTGTTTGCCAGCCTTCATAGCGCGGATAGCTATCTCTTTGTGTACGTCGTTAGGCGTTGCTATAACTACGAAATCTACCGACTCGTCCGCGAGAAGCTCTGCCTCAGAGGTATATGACTTTATTCCGTGCTCTGCCGCGAATGCGTGTCTGTCGGGATTTATGTCGTATACACCTGTCAGATTTACGAATTTATTATTAGTTATAAAGAGAGCGTGCCAGCCGCCCATTCCGCCAAAGCCTATTATTGCGCAATTTTTCATAATAGAGTTTCCTTTCATTTGCAGGCGTTTATAGCCCTTTCTACTCCAATTATAAGACAAAAAGTGCTAAAAATCAAGACGAAATGAGAGAAAATACGGACAAAAATTGCTATATTTGTAAGGGTGAAAAAAATTTTTGAAACCTATTGAGAATTTTATAAAAATATTATATAATATTATGTGAATATGCTTTTGATTCAAACCGAAAGGAAGTTTTAGATGTCACAGTCAGACAGAATGAAAAAAATCAGGAATTTTTCCATAATCGCGCATATCGACCACGGTAAGTCCACTCTTGCGGATAGAATACTGGAGGCAACCTCGGCGGTCTCCAAGCGAGAGATGGAGGAGCAGGTGCTCGACAATATGGATCTGGAGCGCGAGAGGGGAATTACAATCAAGGCGCGTGCCGTAAAGCTTGACTATACCGCACCCGACGGCGAGCAGTACGTCCTCAATCTCATTGATACTCCCGGCCATGTGGACTTTAACTATGAGGTGTCGCGCTCGCTCAACGCGTGTGACGGCGCACTTTTGGTGGTTGACGCCACGCAGGGAATTGAGGCGCAGACTCTTGCAAACGCATACCTTGCAGTTGATGCAAACCTTGAGATAATCCCTGTAATAAATAAAATTGACCTGCCCTCTGCCGATATTGATAGAGTACGTGCGGCAGTCGAGGACGAGATAGGCATACCTGCCGAGGACTGTCCCGCAGTCTCCGCTAAAACGGGTCTTAATATTCAGCAGGTGCTTGACGCGATAGTTCGTGATATTCCTGCGCCCACGGGTGACGAGAACGCGCCCCTCAAGGCACTTATTTTTGACTCTTATTACGACAGCTATCTTGGTGTTGTTGTAAATATCAGGGTGATGGACGGTCAGGTCAAGGCGGGCGACAAAATACGCCTTATGAGTACGGGTAGGGAATTTGATATAGTAGAGGTCGGCACGATGGAAGCGTTTGGTCTTTGTAAGTGCGAGTCTCTTTCTGCGGGCGAGGTTGGATATATCACCGCGTCTATAAAGAGCGTAGGCGACACCCGTGTTGGTGATACAGTCACTCTTGCGAGCAATCCCGCCGACGAGGCGCTCCCCGGATTTCAGGCGGTTCAGCCTATGGTTTTTGCGGGAATTTACCCCGCGGACGGAGCAAAATATCCTGATCTTCGCGATGCGCTTGAGAAGCTTCAGCTCAACGACGCGGCGCTTGTATTTGAGCCGGAAACGTCGGTTGCGCTTGGATTTGGATTCCGTTGCGGATTTCTCGGACTTCTACACATGGAGATTATTGAGGAGAGACTTGAGCGAGAATTTAATCTCGACCTTATCACCACCGCGCCGGGCGTTATATACGAGATAAAATTGCGCACGGGCGAGGTTATAAATATTGAAAATCCTTCAAATTATCCTACGGCGGACGAGATCGAGGAGGCAAGAGAGCCCATAGTCAAGGCGAGCATAATTACGCCTACCGAATACGTTGGCGGACTTATGGATCTTTGTCAGGACAGACGCGGAATATTTATTGACATGAAGTATATTGACGCAAACCGCGTTGAGCTTCACTACGATCTTCCTCTCAATGAGATAATATACGACTTTTTCGACGCCTTAAAGAGTCGCTCGCGCGGATACGCATCTCTTGATTACGAGCTCAAGGGATATCAGCCTTCAAAGCTCGTAAAGCTTGACTTTATGCTCAACGGCGAGCAGGTGGACGCGCTTTCCTTTATCGTACACGAGGAAAAAGCGTACAGCAGAGCGCGCAAAATCGCCGAAAGACTTAAGGAAAATATACCTCGACAGCTCTTTGAAGTGCCGATTCAGGCAGCTATCGGCTCGCGTATAATCGCGAGAGAAACTGTAAAAGCTATGCGCAAGGACGTGCTTGCCAAGTGCTACGGCGGTGATATTACACGTAAAAAGAAGCTGCTTGAAAAGCAAAAAGAGGGTAAGAAAAAGATGCGCCAGCTCGGCTCGGTGCAGGTCACTCCCGAGGCGTTTATGGCGGTGCTTAAGCTTGGCGATGACAACTGATAGACTTGGAATATATATCCATATACCGTTTTGCGCGTCGAAATGCTATTATTGCGATTTTTGCTCGGTCTCTTCCGCAAAGCGCGAGAAAATTGACGCGTACGTCGGTGCTCTGATAAACGAGATAAAGGAATTTGCTAGCGCACGTGAGAACAAATACAAGGTGGATACTCTGTATTTTGGCGGCGGCACGCCAACGCTTTTGTCAATTGAAAATTTTTTCGATATTCTGTCCTGTGTCCGTGATCGTTTTGAGCTGTTACCTGACGCAGAGATAACTGCCGAGGCAAATCCAAAGACCGCGAGCCGTGAGAAACTCTCGCAGATGCGAGGACTTGGAATAAACCGCTTGAGTATCGGTATGCAGAGCGTGCATAACGTTGAGCTGAAAGCACTCGGACGGATACATTCCTTTGAGGATTTTGATAGCTTTTATGCCGATGTTCGAGATGCGGGATTTGATAATATTTCTGTTGACCTTATGTACGGCATACCCGAGCAGACGATGGAGAGCTTTGAGGCTTCTGTCAAAAAGCTTTCGGAGCTTATGCCCGAACATATCTCCTCGTACTGTCTCAAAATAGAGGAGGGAACGAGGTTTTATCAAAGACGAGATAGCCTTGTGCTTCCCGATGAGGACACGGTCTCTGATATGTATGAGAATATGGGTCATATTTTGCAGAGCGCGGGATATAATAAATATGAAATAAGCAACTTTTCAAAGACCGATAGGGAGTCGCGGCATAACATCAAATATTGGCAGTACGACGACTATATTGGCTTTGGCTCGGGAGCGCATTCGTTTTTTGAGGGCAAAAGATTTGCAAATTCGCGTGATATTGATGGATATATTTCATCAAACGGTCTTGGCACTCGTGAGGACGAGGAGATAATCTCTCCCACAGAGGCGGAAAACGAGTATATAATGCTTGGTATGCGACTTGCAAAGGGAATTGACATTCCCGAATACGAGTCGAGATTCAAAAAGGACTTCGGTCAAAGCTTCGGTGAAAAACTTAAAAAATTTCCTCCCGAATTTGTACTTTTGAGTGATACTAATTGCAGATTTACCGAAAAGGGAATGTTTGTGAGCAATTATATTCTATCGGAAATCCTTGATTTTTAAGACTTTTTAATAGAATATGTCCATAAAATGCTTTAGCAAGCTAAAATTTAAAGATATTTTGCACAAAGGTATTGACAAGTCAGTAAAAATATGCTATAATACAAGTGGATAAAGGGTGAGCCGAAAAAATTCACGGAGAGAGCGTTAAAAGAAGAAGTGTGTCGGGTGTCCAGCGCTTTTTAAAGGAGAGAAAAACGCTATGAATTTTTCGACGGCAAAGGAGGTAACTCCAAGCGGCACCTAATAACCCGAAAGGAGAATTACACCAATGAACGAACAAGAATTTCAGAGTGAATTTTATACATTGACCGACGAGGATGGCAACGAAACTGAGTTCGAGGTTATCGGAAGCGCCGTGATTAACGGCATAGAGTATTTTGCAATGGTTCCGTCCGATTCGGCAGCAGGAAACGACGGTATGATAGAATATGTTCTTCTCAAAAAGGAGAAAGATGAGAGTGGAGAAGAAATGTTTGTCACTATCGACGACGATGATGAGTTTGACAGAGTTGCGGACTATTTTGACGATATGTTCGACTCTGAGGAAGACTACGACCTGTAATTCAAGTATAAGATTCACGGTAAAAAAGGGAAATTAAGGCTATAAGCCTGAAGGTAGATTAAGAAACAGAGTGAATTTTTTAAGGTCAAAGGAAAACAAAGACCAATGGAAATCTAAACTTTAAAAAATCCTGCTTAGTTGGTGATATCCGATTGATTGAGACCCACAACTGATTAAAGGAGCTCGAAATAAATTTGCGGAGTGGTTTGCAGACCTCCTCGCCCCGTGCGGTTGACTTGTCCCGACGGGTCACGAGACGCTGGGAGCAGTGAAGCTTCGGATAGAGCGCCGCCCTGAACAAACAGGGTTCCATTTCTACGGGTACACGGCTCGGTGGGTGTACATATCCTCGGATCGCAGGATTTTTATAAAAACTCAAATTTATTTTACATAAAAAACAAATTTAAGTTTTATACCTTACAATTGAATAAAAAAATCAGGCTGTTGCGAAAGCAACAGCCTTTTTTTGCCGTATCTATTTACAAATGTTATATTTTATGATATAATTCAGTATAGTACTTCGATATAAAGGAGATTAGCCGTGAAACGCAAGAAGCACATATTATACTATACGATTGCCTTTGCAGCTTTACTTTTATTGAATATTCTTTCCGTTGTTATATTCAAACAACACGCGCAAATAACAAAATATTCTATTCCCGTAATAGCTTTGATGGTATTCGCTATACTGTACGGGCTTGCGGCTTGTATCTTTAAGCGCACAGGGAATTTTTTGCGATACGATTACCGTTTTTTAAAATACTTTATCTTTAACTTTTTTGAACCGGAAAAGGAATTTACGTTTACAGTGGACTATGAAGACCGTTTTAATAAAATGCTAGCGATATATTTTATAGTCATTCCTTTCTATATCCCTTGCATTTTCTTTTCCTCGACAGCGGCTACTATGCCTATAGCGGTAATAGTTTTCCTTGTGCCGCAGATAATATTTGTTGCTTGGGATATATTTGACAGGACACAATATGTCAAATATAAAAAACAAGAGGCGAAGCGCTTGGAAGAGGAACTGAAGGAACAACAACGCCGCGAAGAAATGGGCCGTTGGAAATAAACAAATTTATATCAGGCTGTTGCGAAAGCAACAGCCTGTCTTTTTAGTTAAAAAGACAAGCTATATCCGCATAAACTGAAACAGTAATTTTTGTTTGAGGTTTATAATGCGGTTTTTTTACAGATGTGCTTTGAGAATAATGCTTTGCGCGGTTTTTCTTACCGTATTGCTTTTCAACTGTCTGTCGCTCTGCACCTATGCCGAGAGCGACACGGAAGGTGCGCGGGAGTACATAATCTCCTCGCTTTATGAAAGAAGCGAGGAGATAGATATTGAACAATTCAACATACAAAAATCTGAGCTTCTGCCGCTTTTTACCGAGATACTTAAAGACGATCCGTATCTGTTTTTCGTCGGCGCAAGCTTGGGCTATAAGGCTACGACTGACGGCAGGATACTCTCGCTTTACCCAAACTATACAATGACGTCTGATGAGTACGTAGAGGCGCGAGAATTCTGCGAGAGGCAGATATTCGGGGCGCTGGCGCTCACGGAAGGGCTTGAGAGCGAGGCTGACATCGCACTGTATCTTCACGACTACATATGCCTGAATTTTTCTTACGACGAAAGCTTGACTTTTGATAATATGTATTCGTTTCTCAAAGAGGGGCGGGGGACTTGTCAAGGGTATACCTACGCTTATATGGCTATACTGCGTGCGGCGGGGATTGAGTGTACCTTTGCCGCGTCGGATTCGATGGCGCACATATGGAATCTTGTCAAAATAGATAGCGAGTGGTATCACGTTGACGTCACGTGGGACGATTACCCCGAGGTATTTGCGTCCTGCGAGTACGACAGCTTTCTTAAAAGCGACATAACTATAAAAAACACTGCGCATATTGATTGGTACAGTCCAAACAACATTTTATGTGTCTCGGAAAAGTACTCGGATACAACCTTTGATTTCCCACTTCTGAAGTTTCATGGCACAGGAGACGTCAACTGCGACGGCTCGCTTGACGTGTTGGACTTAGTGCTTTGTAAGCTTGATAAAAACAAAATGCCCATAAACACCACTTTTCTCAATATTTCCGCAGATGTTGACGGAGATTATGCCTTGACTGATACGGATTTTGCCCTTATCAAGCATAAGCTCCTGAGTTGACAATTTTGGTGATTTAGTGTATAATAATGCCGTATATAAATATAAATGAAGAAAAGGTCATTATTATGGATAATAGAAAACAAATTATAGCCGAGGCGGTCTCGCGCTTAAAGGGAATATATCCCGATGCGGTCTGTGCTTTGGAATGGGGCGGCGGTGACGAGAACGCGTGGAAGCTACTCGTTATGGGCAGACTTTCGGCGCAATGCACCGACGCAAGAGTCAATATAGTCTGCCGCAAGCTTTTTGCAAAATACCCGACGGCAGAGGCTCTTGGCGAGGGCGACATCACGGAAATTGAAAATATCGTCAAGCCCTGCGGATTATATAGAATGAAGGCTTCGGACATAAAGCGGTCGTGCAAGCTGCTCTGCGACGAGTACGGCGGAATTATCCCCGACGATATGGACGAGCTTTTAAAATTCCCCGGTGTAGGTCGAAAAATCGCAAATCTTTTACTTGGCGACTTGTACCATAAGCCCGCAATAGTCGCTGACACACATTGTATCCGCATCTGCGGCAGGCTTGGGATGTACGACGAGAGCTTAAAAGACCCCGTAAAAGTCGAAAAAATTATGGTAGAGCTTGTAGAGCCGCACGAGCAGAGTGACTTTTGTCACCGTATCGTGCAGTTTGGACGTGACGTTTGTATCGCGCGTTCGCCAAAGTGCGACGAGTGTCCGCTTGCGGACGTCTGTAAGGGAAAAAGAGAATAATACAATAAGGTAGCCTTTCGTGGCTACCTTATTATTTGCTCTCCGTCGTTTTTCTGAATAAAAATTTTTCCCGCGTCGTCGATAGTCATACAGAATATGTCCTTGAGCGAAAGCCCCATTCTCTCGACTTTGCGCCTGAGCCACCCCTCATCCTTACCAATAATTTTGAGGGTGTGCGCATTTGGACGTCTGTCCGAGACAAGGACGTGCATAACACCATTATCCTTACATTTTATATTTAAGTCGTGCTTGTCGGGCTGGCGGTAGAGATTTTTTGCTATTACCGACATTTTGCCGTTTTCCTCGAGTATGGCGTAGTCTACCTCCTGCAAGTCGTAGATGCCGTTCTGTCGTATCTGACATAAAAGCTCGTCAAGTGAAATCCTCGCCCGACGCATAGCCTTAATATCAATTATGCCCTTTGCTATGACAACCGACGGGGAGGAGGAGAGCAGTCTTTTCACGGCGGGAATTTTTAACATTATAAATGACGTTGTTATTTCAAGCAGCGCAAGCGTGATTATTGGAATAAGAGCGTGCATCATGCTAATGCTTTTGTCTGTTATGGGAGCTGCCGCTATCTCGGATAGCATAAAAGTCACGATAAGCTCGGAAAGCTCAAGGTCGCCGAGCTGGCGCTTGCCCATCAGTCGCATTATCGTGACTAATGAAAAATAAATTATTACGGTTCGTATAAATACAGTAAGCATATTCACCCCGAATATTCTTAAGTTTTTGTTAGTTTTTGATGAATTGGGGGAAAATATACGACAAGAGTTGTAAGATACAACGACATTGATAAAAACTCCAAAAAAATTCAAAAAAACTATTGACAAAATCTCAACTTTGTGTTAAAATAATCGAGTCGCTGTGAAAAAACAACAACGACATCACACAAAAACCTGAAAAAACTTTAAAAAAAGTCTTGACAAAGAGGGAG
>JAZOUO010000041.1:0-17109 GCA_045658225.1 Eubacteriales bacterium | reverse complement strand
TTTCAACGAAGCTATACTTGTCGGTATAGAAACCGCCCTGATAGTCGGAGAATACCGAGCCCTCGTCATAGAAGTTTGCGGGGCACGCAAAGAATATCTCGCCTATCTGGTGGTGGTGAGGACCAAGGAGATTACGGAGGTTGTTAACCAGAGTTATCTCAACTGTGTTCTCGCCCTTAACAAGAACGTCAGAGATGTCGATTTCATAAGGCGCCCACATAATAGTAGGAAGCTGCTTGCCGTTCACCTTTATGCGAATAGCGTTCACACCGCGTCTTACAAGCTGGAGCTTGAGATTTGTATTTTTGATATCAAAGCTCTTCTTAACCGTCAGCTCACCCGAGAAGAAGGGGAATCCCTGCTTCTGAATGTCATGGAGCACTACCTTCTTTGTGGGAGCTACCACTGTGAACGTGCCATCGTAGAAATATGCGTCGTTGGGAATCTTTTCAAATTCTCCGTCGCATCTTACGCCGAAGTCACCCACAAGATACATAGACTCAATCTCCATATCATACGTCAGCTTGTTCTTTTCAGACTCGAATATCTTAGCCTTTCTCATATTCTCGTAAGTCTTTGGCGACTGGTCAAAGAGGACCTGAGTTTCAATAATATTCTCTCCAAGCTTTACGTATTTAGATATATCGAGCTTGCGGAAGGAGTGGTCGCGGAAGAAGCCGTGCTCTGTTTTATCTATCTCGACGCCGTTTACCTTGATAGTGAATATCTCGGGAGTTTCGCAAGCAAGATAGAGGGTTTCGGGAATATACTCCATATTCACCTTGAACTGACACTTGATGTCAACTGCTCTCTCAAGGGCATACGCACGGGTAGATACGTTCAGTATATATCCATTCTCCTGCTGAAGCTCGCCGTCGAACCAGTATGTGCACTTGTCAAGAGTTATTGCGTTTTCGGTTGCGCTGACAACATCCCATTCTCCCGTCATATCAATATGCTCGGGGGCGTGCTTGGCGTTTTCGTCCTCAATAACTACAAGGCTTCCGTATTCGGGGAAGATATAATTATTGCTAAAGTCAACCTTTTCGCCCGACGCGATATCCACAACGTAGCTTCCCTTCTTGATAACCGCGGACTGCTTGGTGTTCGTGGAGTTTACAAAATAATGCATAGTAAACTCGGGGAACTCACGGGTTGCATACGTTATGTTGGGATTGTCTATTATATCATTTGCTTCAAGCTCGAAAGCGTTAACAACTTTACCGCCGTTAGCCTTGAATTCTGCAAGAAGTTTCTTTGTGCTTGTGAAGAAATCAATATGCTCAGGAAGAACTACCGTATCATATACCATCTCGCCGATTATGAGCTTATCTCCCTCAACACGCGCGTGTCTTTCCATAACTATCTCGTCACCGAGGTGGAAAGGAATGTGCTTTTCTTCAAGAACGAGAGTTGCCTCAATAAGCTTCTGGTGGTAATGCTCGAGTCCGGAGTTTTTATCATTGTCAAAGCATATCCAAGCACTAGTCTGGTTGTGCATAAGAAGTGTGCTTGTGGTTATCTTACCCTCTGCAAGCAGCATACCAACACGGGACATAGCGTCGTTGAATACCTTATAATCTGCCCACCAGGGCTGCTGAACGTACATTGCGGGCGGATAGTCTCTCTTACGGATTCCGCGGAGCGAATATCCCTCAAGGTGCTGACACATAAGGTTGATTCCGCGAACCATCATCCACTCGTAGTTTCTCTTGAGCTCGTCATGGCCTACGTTGTGACCGCAAAGAGCAAAGGTCTCGGAGAGCACCTGCTTTTTGCCTGTCTGCGCAGCCACTGACGCTACCTGATGGTGTGTAAGACAGGGGAAGATAGGTCTGCCAAGCCAGTCCATGCCGGGAATATCAAAGAATTCATAGTTAGGCATGCAAGCGCCGTTTGTTGTAAGCTGAGACAGGAGAGTCTCCTCAAGAAGCACGTGTCCTGTGAGCTTGAGGTCATGCGCCTTACACCAATCGTGTATCTGCTTCATAAAGCTCTTTGAGAACTGGTCTGCAATAAGTCTCCAGAACTTCATTCTCGCTTTACGATAGCCTTTCTTCTTAAAATACAGCTTAGGAAGATAATCGTAAATAGATTCGCCGTACTCAGCCTCGAAGGTCGCGGGAAGCGTCAAGCTCCACGGAATACCGTCTCGGGATATCTGGGGCTCATCGGTAAAGAAACCGTCAAACGTAGAGCCAAACTTATCATAGTAAGGCTGATATATCTCATTTATAAAGTCTGCAATAACCTCTTTGTCAAGAGTGTCAACGTAGAAAGGGTTGACGTCATAATAGAAGCAGAACTCGTCGCTTATGTGTATAATTCTGTGCTCGGGGATTTCGCTTCTGTCAGCATCAGCGGGGATATAGCGGAGATATTTCTGCCAGTACTTCTCTCCCTTGTCGGTCACCTTGCCACCGCCAAAGCCAGACGGCCAACCGTCCTCGTCGTATGCCCAAGCGTGCATACCTCTCTTATTGCATTCCTCGATACAAGCTCCAATATTTTCAAACCATTCCTCGCCCATATACTCGGTCTGGAGACCTCCACGCGCGTGCATGAAGTATCCGCCCATTCCTGCCTCATCCATAAGTTGAGTCTGACGGAGGGATTCTTCCACGCTGAGCTTTTCGTTCCACGACCAGAAAGGCACGGGACGGTATTTCTTGTCTACGTTCTTAAAATCCATTTCTTGTCCTTTCTTGCTAAAAAAGCAACAATAAAATTCACAAAAATTTTCCCCAAAGAGTTAATTTTTTATATTACAATTATACTATAGTGCGCCTGTTTTGTCAATCACTTAAAGGGATTTTTGTTATTTTTTAAGCGCAGTTTTACAAATTTTCACACAAAGCTCTCCAAAATCAAGTCCTATCTGCTGCGCCATCTGCGGAAGCAGGCTTGTAGGAGTCATTCCAGGGAGGGTATTTGCCTCAAGACAGTAGGGCTTGCCATCGCCACCTATCATGAAATCAAACCTCGCATAACCCGACAGACGAAGTGCCGAGAAGCCAAGCTTGGTCTGCTCGGCAAGCACCGACTGAAGCTCCGAGCTTATATCTGCGGGGCAGACCTCAAGCGTCTTTCCACTCTGGTACTTGTTTTCATAATCGTAAAAACCGCAAAGAGGGATTATCTCTATCATAGGGAGTATCTCGCCATCAAGTATGCCGACCGTCAGTTCCCTGCCTGTAATTTTTTTCTCGATTATGATGTTTCCTTCGTATCTCTGCGCCAAGGCTATGGCGCTCTCGAATTCCGCTTCCGTCTCAACTATAGACACCCCAACGCTTGAGCCACAGCTCGTGGGCTTTATCACGCAAGGAAAGCCTATTTTTTCCTTGACAAGCTCAAGACTGCACTCCTGCGCGGGCATATATATCCAATCGGGGGTATTTACTCCTGCGTCACGGAATATCTTTTTGGATAAATCCTTGTCCATAGCAAGCAAGCTTCCGTCATATCCCGAGCCCGTGTACCTGATACCAAAGCTGTCAAGCGTCGCCTGAAGCTGTCCGTTCTCACCCATAGCGCCGTGCAGTGCCAGAAATACTACATCCGCGGCCTTACATATCTCAATTATTCCCTCTCCGATAAGAGAATTTCCGCCGCCGCGTTTTGTTTTCAGCGCGGCAAGGTCGGGAATGCATTTTTCGACCTCGTGCTTGGGGTATTTGTCCGTCACGAACATTTGCTCGGGACTCTTTCCCGAAAGCTCAAGTCCCATATATACGTCTGCAAGGCAGACCTCATTTCCCTTATCTATAAGCGCATTCGCTATAAGGCTTCCCGACGTGAGCGACACGTCACGCTCGGGCGAATATCCGCCCGCCAAAACCGCTATCTTCAATCTATACACCTCTCTTTGTTCTGTCTTATCATTTTATGCAAGAGCCTTGCGCGTGATTACCGCAACTCTGTCTCTGCCGCCGAGGTCGCAAATTATCTCGCACTCCATCTGCTTCACCGACGCAAGCTCACGCAGGCTCTGTCCTTGGTCGTATCCTATCTCAAAAATAAACACTCCGCCCACCTTCAGATTTTTCTCGTAAAGGTCAAGCATCGCGCGATAGAACACAAGCCCATCCTCGCCGCCGTCCAGTGCGGCTATCGGCTCGCGTTTTACCTCGTCGGATAACGTCTCAAGCACGTCCTGTCTGATGTATGGCGGGTTGGAAATTATCGCATCGTATTCTCCCTTAAGACAATTTCCAGCAAGAACGTCCGCAAGAATGGGATTGTATCTGTCCGTCACACCGTTGATTTTCGCATTTTCCTTTGCAACCTCAAGCGTGCTTTCATAAAGCTCCACCGCATCGCAGACAGAATTTTTCAACTCGCGCAAAAGCGTTATACCTATACAACCGCTACCCGCGCACAAATCGGCAAATCTGACAGACTCGCCTGTGGTCAAAAGCTTTTTTGCAGCCTCTATAACGGTCTCGGTGTCTGCTCTGGGTATCAGGCAGTTTTCATTGACCTTGAATTCATATCCGTAAAATTCCCACTTGCCAATAATATACTGCAAGGGGTAATGCTGACATCGCTTTTTGATAGCCGCCTCAAGCTCCTCGCTCTCGTATTTCTCAAACTCCGACACAGAGCCGCAAAATTCTTCAAGCAAAATTCTTGCCTCAAATTTATAGTTTTCAATTCCTGCTGTCTTTAAGACCTCGCAAATACTCTGAAAATTCATTTTGCGCCCCTCCGTATTACTTTATTTAATTATAACAGAAAGCTCTTCCAAAAGGAAGAGCTTTTTTGAAAAAATATTGCTTTTTTGTAAGTTTACAATTTTTCTGCCATGCCGTAAATAAACTTCTCGGTGTCCGCCCAGCCGATGCAGGGGTCAGTGATAGACTTGCCGTAAACACCCTCGCCTATCTTCTGGCTTCCCTCCTCAATATAACTCTCTACCATAAAGCCTTTGAATAGCTTCGCGATATCAGAGTTATGCTTGCAGGAATGAAGAACGTCCTGCGCTATTCTGTACTGCTGCTTGTATTTTTTAGCGGAGTTTGCATGGTTGCAGTCAACTATAAGCGCGGGGTTTACAAGCCCTCTCTTTGAGTACTCCTCCGCAAGATACGCCATGTCCTCATAGTGATAATTGGGAAGTGACTCTCCGTGCTTGTTTACGTATCCTCGCAAAATGGAATGCGCGTACGGATTGCCCGACGACTTGACCTCCCAGCCTCTGTAAAGGAAGGTATGAGAATGCTGTGCCGCCATGACCGAGTTGAGCATGACCGAGATGTCTCCGCCCGTGGGGTTCTTCATACCTACGGGAACGTCAATTCCACTCGCGACAAGTCTGTGCTGCTGATTTTCAACCGAACGCGCGCCAACCGCAACGTACGAAAGAATATCCGAAAGGTAGCGGTAATTTTCGGGATAAAGCATCTCGTCCGCCGTAAACATTCCCGTTTCCTCAATGACGCGAGTGTGCAGACGTCTTATAGCGATAATTCCCTCAAGCATGTCTGCCTCTTTGCTCGGGTCGGGCTGATGAAGCATGCCCTTGTATCCTTCGCCTGTCGTACGGGGCTTGTTTGTATATACTCTGGGAATAACTATTATTTTGTCCTTTACCTCGTCAGCAACACGCGCGAGTCTGTTTGAATAGTCAAGAACAGAATCCTCGCAGTCTGCCGAGCAGGGTCCTATTATGAGAAGCTTTTTGTCTGACTCGCCCGAAAAGACCTTGCTAACTTGGGCGTCAAACAGTTGCTTTTTCTCCTTGTATTCCGATTTTATGGGGTATTGATTTTTTATGTCCATAGGAATGGGAAGCTTCCTTACAAATTCCATTGTGTCCTCCGTGTAATTTCTTGCCGATTGTGCAAGAATTTTGCTTTACGATTAAGTATTATACTATCAATATGTGAACTGCCTGTTAATTTCAAAAAAATGTTGATTTACAGACAAAAAAGTGCTACAATATGCTTGTAATTTTTTTAGTTTAAGCGAGATATAGAAATGTTCGGCAAAAAAATACACCCTATACTTTACATAAAAAAGTTTATATCACAGCACTCCGTTATGTGCCTTGCGGCAGTTCTGGCTGTAGCCACGTCCATAATAGTGCCACCTGACGCACAATACGCGGGGTATTTTGATTTCAAAACCCTGACCTGCCTTTTCTGCACTCTCGCCGTGATATGCGCACTGAAAAACATCCGTTTCTTTACGTTCCTCGCGCGAAAAATAGTTGCCCTGACGGGAAATATAAAAATTTCAGTCCTCGCGCTTGTGTATATCACATTTATCGGCTCGATGATAATTGCCAACGATATGGCTCTCATCACGTTTTTGCCGCTTGGCTATTTCGTCCTCTCCGACACGGGCAAGCAAAAATATATGGCGTTCACCTTTATTATGCAGAATATCGCCGCAAATCTCGGCGGAATGCTTACCCCTTTTGGAAATCCGCAAAGCCTTTATCTGTATTCTTATTTCAATATTCCCACAGGCGAGTTCACACTCATTATGCTCCCTCTGTTTTTACTCTCGGTCTCTCTTATCACCGCGCTGTGTCTGATATTTGTCAGAAGCGAGAAAATAAACATAAGCGACACCGAAAAAATAAAGCTCCCGCTTGCAAAAACCATATTTTATCTCTTACTGTTTGCCTATTCTATAATCATAGTTTTTCGCATAGTGCCGTTCTGGACAGGACTTGTCATTATTCCGCTGGCGCTTATATTTACCGATGTCCTCTCGCTTGCAAAAGTTGACTACGCCCTGCTCTTGACTTTTGTTTTCTTCTTTATTTTCGCGGGGAATATGTCAAGAATGGAGGTCGTGCAAGACCTGCTCTCCTCCCTACTTGAGAAAAGCACTCTTGTATTCTCGGTGCTGTGCTGTCAGGTAATGAGCAACGTGCCCACGGCGGTTCTGCTGTCACATTTTACAGAGAATTACCGCGAGCTTCTGATGGGCGTCAACATAGGCGGCGCGGGTACTATGATAGCATCTCTTGCAAGCCTTATAACGTATCGAGAATATACCTCGCATTACCCTGAGAAAAAGAGACATTATCTTTTGCTTTTCACAGCGATAAATGTGTTTTTCGTTGTTGTGCTTACAGTGTTTGCATACTTTATCCAGATATAAATAATACGGAATAGCGCTCCTATAGGAGATAACGCTATTCCGTATTGTTTTTGTCTATCTGCTTATTGATTATATAGTCCAAGGTCTTTTAATTGATTCATTTGCGATTTTTTGTAATTCGTGCTTTTTTAAAAACAGGCTCATCGGATGCGCATAACCATGCTCCGACTATCATAAGCCCGAGGGCTACAAAATAAGTATAATTCGGGATCTCCCAAAAAATTATGAGAGAAAGCACCGCGCCAATAAACGGTGCCACCGCATAATACGCGCTGGTGCGTGCCGCCCCAAGTGTCCTTTGTGCATAAACGTAAAAGAAAATGCTGAGACCATATGCGACGAAGCCTACAGAAAGGACTGCGATCACGCTCCACAGTGAAGTCACCCGTTCGCCGAGGCAAAGACCTATAACTACTGAGCCAAGACCTGAAAATATACCTTTCAGTAGAACTATCTCCATAGGGTCCTTGCTTGAAAGCTTTTTTGTGCAATTGTTCTCCAGCCCCCAGCACACACAAGCAAGCAGGATGAAAAGCGAGCCTGACGAAAACTCAAGACTTGAAATATCCTCAAAGGAAAGAACCAAACAGGACGCGGTCACGAATAAAATCCCCGCCCACAGTCGACGGCTTATCCTTTCCTTAAAAATCATCAAAGCAATAATCGCAGTCGCCACTATTTCAAAATTGTTGAGAAGCGACGCATTTGCCGCCGTGGTATAGGAAAGTCCTAGCAAGAGAAAAATAGGGGCGGCTATATCAAGCAAGACCATAGCCAGCGTATACGGCAGGTCTTTTATGGTTATTTTTTCCTCTGATTGCTCTTTCTTCCCTGTCTTGCGAATAACGGCGATAACACCCATTCCAAGTCCTGCGCCAACATATAAAAATCCAGCCATAAGCGTGGACGGCATGTAATCAAGCAACAGCTTCGACATGGGAGAACTGACAGCATACAATGCCGCCGCCAGTACAGCCAAAAATATGCCTGTATTTATTGATTTCTTCATACTATCCTCATACTAAAAACAGAGCTTTATTCTTATTGTCCCATATGTATTACCGACAGCATAGTCCCTCGCAGTCCGCCCGAGTATCTGTGCGAATAAAATTTTTCGGGCTCACAGCAGGTGCATCTGTCAATTATTTGTATATTTTCGGGCAACACACCCGCGTCTGTCAAAAGTCTTTGGTTGAGCGATACAAGGTCGCAGTAGAACTTGCCCTCTTTTGAGGACGGGAATATAAACTCCGAGGCAAGCTCGCGCCCGAGAGCACTCTCAAATTCGGAGACAAAATCCTCGCCTACCTCAAAGCAGCATTTATGTATGCAAGGCCCTATCGCTACTCGTATGTTCTTTGGATTTACACCATATTCCTCGCAAAGTATTCTGACACATTTAGGAGCTATTCCCTTCACACTTCCACGCCAGCCCGCGTGAACCGCACCCACAGCAATTATTTTCTCGCCGCGGCTGGTATTCTCAAAGCATTCAAACAGTATCGGCACGCAGTCCGCGCTCTTAACTCCGAGCACTACGTCGGGAGAGTTTGTGATATAGCCGTCTCCCTCGCAGAGATTGTCGCGTATATAATATCCCTGCCCCGCGTCACGTCCGTCCACCTTATATATGATGTCCGAGTGTATCTGCGGTAGCGATATGACCTTTCTCGAATCAAACCCTGCAGCTTTTCCAAAAATTTCAAGGTTTTTTATTACAGTCTGCTCGTCGTCGCCTCTGTCAAACGCGAGATTTAAGGATTTTGTATAGGAAAGACTGCTCACGCCCCCCACTCTTGTGGAGAATGCGTGAGCAGACTTTATATTATCAGCTTTCAAAAACATATTATTTTTCTTCAAACTTTGCCTCACAGTAGGCGCAGCGATAAATTCTGTTCTTCGCGTTTGACAGATTAAATCTGTGCGGCAGCTCCTGCTCCGTTGACGTGATACATCTGGGGTTTTTGCAGAATATTACGTTTACAAGCTTCTCAGGCAGAGATATGTTCTTTTTCTCAACTATCTTGCCGCCCTTGATAATATTTACGGTGACGCCCGGGTCAACATAGCCGAGTATATCCATATTCACAGTTATATCCGCGTCTATCTTAATTATGTCCTTTTTACCCATCTTGCCGCTAGCTACGTTTTTGATTATAGCCACCGTACAGTCCTTGGACTCAAGCTCCAGAAGATTATAAAGTGTGAGCGCCTTACCTGCGGTTATGTGGTCTATTACTATGCCGTTATTTATAGAATCTACAAACATATTAAGCCTCCAATCCCAGCAGCTTCATAATAAGCGCCATTCTCATATATTTACCGTTAAGCACCTGCTTGAAATAGCACGCGCGAGGGTCGTCGTCGATAGCAACGGATATTTCGTTAACTCTCGGAAGGGGGTGCATAATGCAGAGGTCAGGCTTTGCATTCTTGAGCTTTTCGGGAGTGAGTATGTAGCTGTCCTTGAGACGCAGATAGTCTTCCTCGTTGAAAAATCTCTCGCGCTGAACGCGGGTCATATACAGTATGTCAAGCTCGGGCATAACTGCTTCAAGGTCTGTCGTCTGAATATAATCCAAGCCGTGCGCCTGTATAACATCCTTTTTGACATAGCTGGGGAGCTTGAGCTCTACGGGTGAGATAAGAACGAACTTAATGCCCGTATAACGAGAGAGTGCCTCGATAAGCGAATGCACCGTGCGTCCGAACTTAAGGTCTCCGCAAAGACCGACTGTGAGATTGTCAAGTCTTCCACACTCGCGCGAGATCGTACAAAGGTCTGCAAGCGTCTGCGTGGGGTGATTGTGTCCACCGTCACCCGCGTTTATAACGGGTATGGACGCATTCATAGCCGCAACCAGCGGCGCACCCTCCTTGGGATGACGCATAGCTATTATGTCCGCATAGCAGGATACAGTCTTTGCCGTATCCGCAACACTCTCGCCCTTTGCGGCAGAGCTTGACGCGGCGTTTGACATACTCAAAACGTTTCCTCCAAGCTCGTACATTGCCGCCTCAAATGACAGACGCGTGCGAGTTGACGGCTCAAAAAACAGCGTTGCGAGCTTTTTGCCGTGGCACACCTCGGAATATTTCTTGGGGTTTTCAATAATATCCTCGGCCACCTTTATAAGCTCCTCAATTTCAGTTATCGAAAGGTCTCTTATATCTATAAGACTTCTGCTCATTTTCTTGTCCTTTCTTTTGTGGGATTTGTACGGAATTTTTGCGAGTTATATTATGCTCTTTTGCATCACAAAAGCGCGACATCAAGCTTGCGGCACAAGCTTAATGCTAGGCTCCATTTATAGCAAGATAATTCTTTATTCTCTCTACATTCTCGCGGTTTGCCTCGTCTTCCTCGAGGTATTCGATAATGTCGTAAACGTCAACTATGGAATATACGGGGAAGCCGAACTGCTCCTCTATCTCATGCATAGCGCCCTTTTCGGTCTGTCCCTTTTCCTTGCGGTCAACCATTATAAACGTAGCCGCAACCTTAACTCCCTCAAGGTGAGAGAGTATCTCCATGCTCTCGCGGATTGCAGTGCCCGCGGTGATAACGTCTTCGATAATGACTATCTCCTCGCCCTGTGTGGGCACGTAGCCTACGAAAACGCCGCCCCCACCGTGATCCTTGACTTCCTTACGGTTAAAGAAGAAAGGAACGTTGAGGTCATTCTTTGAAAGTGCGACTGCCGCAGAAACTGCCAAGGATATTCCCTTGTATGCAGGGCCGTAAAGAACTGCTTTCTTTGCGCCGAGCTTTTCAAAATATGCCTTTGCATAGAACTCGCCAAGCTTTGCTATGTCATCGCCCGTCTTTATCATTCCTGCGTTTATAAAGTAGGGTATCTTTCTGCCCGACTTTGCGGTAAAGTCACCGAACTTCAAGACTCCCGCGCTCTCCAAAAACTGTATAAATTCTCTCTTGTAGCTTTGCATTTTCATTCTCCTTTATCCTACGAATTCCGCAACGCAGCGTCTGTATGCCGCAACAGGATCTGCCGCCGCAGTAATAGGTCTGCCGACAACAATGTAGTCAGAGCCAATTTCCTTTGCCTGTGCGGGTGTCATAACTCTCTTCTGATCGCCAACGTCACCGTCTGCAAATCTTACACCGGGTGTCACCGTGCAGAAATCCTTGCCGCAGGTGTCGTGTACCTTGCCTGCCTCAAGGGGCGAGCAAACCACACCGTCAAGACCAGCTACTTTTGCGTTGTGAGCGTAGTGCATAACTACCTCGTCGATAGGTCTGTCGATAAGCAGGTCATTTGTCATTCTCTCCTGATCGGTGGATGTAAGCTGTGTGACTGCGATCAGCATCGGACGTGTGCCGTCGGGGCGTGTAAGTCCCTCGATTGCCGCTTGCATCATAGCTATCGTGCCAGCTGCATGGAGATTTGTCATATCTACGTCAAGTCTTGACAAAACCGACATAGACTTCTTTACCGTGTTCGGAATATCGTGAAGCTTGAGGTCAAGGAATATCTTGTGTCCTCTTGCTTTTATCTGTCTTACTATCTCGGGGCCCTCTGCGTAGAAAAGCTCCATACCAATCTTTACAAAAGGCTTTTCGTCCTGAAATTTGTCCAAAAAGCTGAACACCTGCTCTGCGCTTGCAAAATCACAAGCTACAATTACGTCTTTTCCCATTTTTTACTCCTTTCTGTATGCGGTGCTTTGCCCCACACCCCACTTAAGAACTTTTTGAAAAAGTTCTTAAGAATCTCAAAAGCTTTTATATTTTTTATTTTTTCCAAATTTGTTTTTCGGGGAAGTTTTTTGTAAGGGGCGCGGGGAAAACTTTTTTCAAAAAAGGTTTCTCCGCACGCATCCTTTCCAACTCAATGAGCCGCGCCGATAATATCGGACAGGCTGTTTATTCCGTATTTTTCCATTGCTCTAGGCAGGTCATTTACGATGTTGCGTGACGCGTAAGGGTTGATAAGGTTAGCCGCGCCGATCTCGACCGCAGTCGCACCCGCGAGCATATACTCGATAACGTCCTCCGCACTCGATACGCCGCCCATACCGACTATCGGTATCTTTACTGCGTCATAGACCTGATATACCATACGTATGCCGACAGGCTTTATTGCAGGGCCTGAGAAACCACCCATTTTGTTGGCGATAATCGGCTTTTTAGTCTTGAGGTCAATTCTCATGCCGAGAAGCGTGTTTATAAGGCTTATTCCGTCTGCTCCCGCCGCCTCGCAAGCCTTTGCTATGGATACAATGTCCGTCACGTTAGGGGACAGCTTGATTATAAGGGGTTTGTTTGTGACCTTGCGGACTGCCGCAGTCACCTCTGCCGCTGCTTTGGGGTCTGTTCCAAAGCTCATTCCACCGCCGTGGACGTTGGGGCAGGACACGTTTACCTCAAACCAGCCTATCTGCTCCTCGCTATCAAGTCTTTCTACCGTGTACGCGTAATCCTCTACCGAAAATCCGCTTACGTTTGCCATAACAGGCTTGTTAAATACCGCCTTGAGCTTGGGAAGCTCCTCGGAGATAACCTTGTCAACACCGGGATTCTGAAGTCCAACGGCGTTTATCATACCCTCGGTGCACTCCGCAATTCTCGGTGTGGGGTTTCCAAATCTCTTGTCCTTGGTCGTGCCCTTGAATGAGAACGAGCCGAGACAGTTTATGTCGTAAAGCTCCGCAAATTCATATCCGAATCCGAACGTTCCGCTTGCGGGGATTATGGGATTGTCCATTTCAACTCCGCAGAGATTAACCTTTGTTATGCATTCTCCCATTTTATCTCCTCCCTCTCAAGCACGGGGCCGTCCTTGCAAATTCTCTTATATCCTGTGAGCGTCTGACACGAGCATCCCATACACGCACCAAATCCACAGCCCATTCGCTCCTCAAAGCTGAGCTGACCGCTTGTGGTTGCCACGCGGTTTACAGCGCGGAACATCGGCATAGGTCCGCAGGTGTAGAAATACGAGTAGTCAATGTCCTTTAATACGTCGGTCACAAAACCCTTTGTACCAACGCTTCCGTCAACCGTTGATATATACACCTTGTCGGTCAGCGACTTGAACTCGTCATAGCAGAATATCTCCTCCGCTTTATTAAAGCCAAGTATTACCGAGGGGGTCTTGCCCTCTGCTATAAGCTTTTTGCAAAGTCCAAAGAGTGGGGGAATTCCAACACCGCCACCGATAAGCACGGGGTTTTGTCCCGACTTCGAGGTGTCGTAGCCGTTTCCAAGACCTACGAGCACGTCCAAGCTCTGTCCTGCGACCATCTCTGCCATTTTTTCGGTGCCTGTGCCTACGACCTTATAGATTATCACAATGCTACCCTCGTCATAGTCGTGTACCGATATGGGACGGCGCAGATAAAGTCCGTCAATCAGGATGTTTATAAACTGTCCCGTTGCCGTGCACGCTGACGTATCACCCAGAAGTGTCATTTTATAAACGCTCGGTGCGAGCTTTATATTTTCCTTGATTGTATAAATTCCCTGTGTCATTTTATATCTCCGTATTGTTTCTGTAAACTATTTTTCCGTCGCATACCGTCATAAGACAAGTGCCAAACACCCTGTCACCCTCAAACGGTGTGCTTCTGCCCTTGGTCAAAAAGGTCTCGGGGTTGACTGTCGTCTGCTTTTCAATATTCCATACCGAAAATCCTACGTCACCCTCAATTCCGAATCTCTCTCTAGGGTTATAGACCATAAGCTCGAGCAGTCTCTCAAGTGTGATAATACCCGTCTGAACGAAGTTTGTGTACATCTCCGCAAACGCTGATTCAAGCCCTACGACACCCATCGCCGACTTTTCAAGTCCGCGTGACTTTTCCTCGTTTGAGTGGGGCGCGTGGTCTGTGGCTATCATATCTATCGTGCCGTCAAGCATACCCGCGACAAGTGCCTCGCGGTCAGACTTATCACGCAGGGGCGGATTCATCTTAAATCTCGCGTTTTCCTTAAGGCTTGAGTCATCAAGAATAAGGTAATGCGGCCCTGTTTCGCAGGTGATATTAACACCCTCCGCCTTTGCCTTGCGGATTATGTCAACCGATTCCTTTGTGGATATGTGGCAGACGTGGTATTTTACCCCCGTCGCCTTGGCAAGCTCAATGTCTCGCGCGATAGGTCCCCACTCACTCTCCGAGCAGATACCTCTGTGTCCGTGCGCCTTTGCGTACTCACCGTCGTGAATATAGCCGCCGTTCAGGAGCGAATTGTCCTCGCAGTGCGCGGATATGACCTTATCAAGTGCCGCTGCTCGTCTCATAAGACGCTCCATCATCTCTGCCGACTGAACTCCGCGTCCATCGTCCGAATAGCCTATGACGTTATCCGCCATGCCCTCAAGGTCTGCCGCTTCTCTGCCTGCCTCGGCGACTGTAAGAGCGCCGAAGGGGTGAACGCGTATAACCGCCTTTTTTTCTATGGCGTCAAGCTGTAATTTAAGATTTTCTACCGAGTCGGGTACGGGGTTTAGGTTTGGCATTGTGCAAACGTCGGTATAACCGCCTGCCGCCGCTGAGTTTGAGCCCGTGGAGATGTCCTCTTTATACAAAAATCCCGGCTCGCGAAAATGAACGTGCACATCGCAAAATCCGGGCAAAATAAGACAATTATTAAAGGTGACGGAGGCCTTTCCGTCAATTACAGAATTATTCAAGCTGTCAAGAGAGACAAGTCTGCCGTCAGAGAGGGCAAAATCACCGCAAATCTTGTTTTTGTTCAAGTAATTTTCGGCATTCTTAAAGATAACAAGCATCTGAATTTCTCCCTTTTGCGTTCCTTTTCGGGAAGCTGACACACTCCCCGATTATATTTATAATATTATATCATACAATATTTTCTTTGTCAATAATCTAAAAATTTATTTATATACAAAAAGCCTCACGTTTTAACCTGCTTTTGTAGTCGTTTCTATAAAACAACAAAAAAGCTTACCCCTATCCTGTGTGATAAGGGCAAGCTGATTTTTATGCCACGAGCGAGGACATACGGCGGGCTCTCGTACCCGAGATTTTGCAAACAGCGTAATATATGCCGTAGATAACAAGACAAACGCCGAATACGCTGAGAACCACCATCAACGGCATTATCTCATCGGACAAGAACGGAAAAATGCTCTTTTCAATAAAGAACCAATTCTGCTCTCCATCGTAAATAGTATTTCCAAATGCCGCCCATATAAGAATTAAAAGAATTCCGCAAAACTCCTTCCAAATCTTCTTTATTTCGAGCTTAACGTCGCCGAGCGCAAGGGTTAAAAAGCCCCAGCTAAACAAAAAGCCGTGATACATAAAGGTCTGGAAAATTATGTAGCTGAATGGTGGCTGACCGCCGAGCGCCGAGCCGGGATAACACGTCCACATAAGCGATGACGCAATTGAGAGCGTCACAATAGGAGCTTTTACAGACTTGAATTTTTTGCTAAACTGCGCAAAGGGTACGAGCACCGCCATTATCGTGCAGATGTTGTACGGGAGCTTGTAAGTACTGATACCACTATAGCTATCGGACAGAGGCATAATGAAAAAGTCCGCAATATATAAGCCTATGGTAAGGTAAGCAAAGATTCTTATTACCTTTTGCTTTGCCGTCTCCGACTTTTTATGAAATATCAGCCAAAGGGCAATGCAACCGCCGAATATGATAAATAAATACAAAAAGTGCCAGACGTCAAAAAGACCGATCTGAAGATCTGAATTGTTTTCACTGAATAAACGCGCGACAAAATCCTTCATAACACGACCTCGTTTTACAAAATATTCCGTCATTATATTACCACAAATTCCATCGTGCTTCAATAGAGACAGCCAATCGTTAAGAATTTTTAAGAAAGACCTTCACGACCCGAATATTGTAAAAAATCAAGTGCGGAGCAATTTTTCAAATAAAAATCTTTTTTTTGAAAAAAGATATTGACAAAGGCATTTTTTTGTGATATTATAGTTAAGTCGCAAAACGACACGGAGAAGTCGCCTAGTTGGTCGAGGGCGCACGATTGGAAATCGTGTAACCGTCAAAAGCGGTTCGAGAGTTCGAATCTCTCCTTCTCCGCCAGCGCAAAGAGCACCCAATCGGGTGCTCTTTTTGCGTTGGCGGAGAAGGAGAGCAAGCAGAAATATCATACATAAAATCGCCCTGCGATTTTATGTGAAAGTTCGAATCTCTTTTCTTAACCATTTATGATTATTTCATTGGCAGTGGCGGTTCGAATCTCGCTCCTTACCTTTTTAGATTACTTTACTTTCCCACCCAATCGGGTGCTCTTTGCGCTGGCGGAGAAGGAGAGATTCGAACTCACAATAAACACCCACCAACACCGCAGTGCGGGGGGTATTATCATCAATTCTTAAAATTCAACTCATTTGCAACCTTACCGTCCTCGGTGATAACCGAAAAAAAAGAAATTCCAACAAAAATAAAGAGGGTTCTACCCTCTTTATTTATTATTCAACTGATATGACTGTATAGTCAATGTCAACCACAGTCTTTGTCAGGGTCTCGTCGCTGACTGTGTCGTTTGTGGTGACAACGGCAGTTCCCTTCTCGTGACTGACCTCTGCGGATATAACTCCGTCCACAGCCTCGAGATATTTCTTTACTCTCGCCTCGCAGTGAGGACACATCATACCCTTGATATGAATTGTTCTTGTCATTTCTTTATTCTCCTTTTTACGCTTACGTCTTATTTTTTTGTCGTTTTGTGGGCAGTAAATGTTTGCAATATTAAGGCTGAGAGCGTTTGAAACAACGCAAAAGCTTGACAAACTCATCGCCGCCGCACCGAACATAGGGCTAAGCTCCCAACCGAGAAGACTAATCCACACTCCCGCAGCAAGCGGTATGCCGATTATATTGTAAATAAACGCCCAGAACAAATTTTCCTTGATATTCCACGTCACCTTGCGGCTGAGTCTTATAGCCGCGGGAACGTCCATAAGTTCACTACGCATAAGTACGACGTCTGCCGCATCTATGGCAATATCCGTGCCCGT
>JAZOUO010000040.1:0-1696 GCA_045658225.1 Eubacteriales bacterium | reverse complement strand
GATGCCGCAGAGATCAGCGCAGAGACCCTTTCGGGCAGACTCGAGGCACACGATCTTGCGTTCAGCTATACCGACAAGCCCTTTATGGAGAATATGAATTTCTGGGCGAAGCCGGGTCAGAGAATTGCGATAGTCGGTCCTACGGGATGCGGAAAGACCACGCTTGTCAATCTCTTTATGAGATTTTACGAGCCGACGGGCGGTTCTATCGAGGTTGACGGTAAGGATATCTCGAAGATCACGCGCCGCAGTTTGCGCTCCTCTTTCGGTATGGTGCTTCAGGATACCTGGCTCTCGTCGGGTACTATTGGCGAAAATATTGCAATGGGACGCCCAGATGCAACCGCAGAGGAGATCGAAGCGGCGGCAAAAGCGGCTCATGCACATTCGTTTATCAAGCGTCTGCCGCAGGGTTACGATACTCCCCTCGGAGAGGACGGAGGAAGACTTTCGCAGGGACAGAAGCAGCTTCTTTGCATTGCCCGCGTAATGCTCTGTCTGCCCCCGATGCTCATCCTCGACGAGGCGACCTCCTCGATCGACCTCCGCACCGAGATCAAGATCAATAAGGCTTTTGCCGAGCTTATGGAGGGCAGAACCTCGTTCATCGTCGCCCACCGACTCAATACGATCAAGAACGCCGATTGCATACTCGTTATGCGTGACGGCAAGATCGTCGAGCAGGGCAACCACGAAGAATTGCTCGCAAAGAACGGCTTCTATGCCGAGCTCTACGGCGCGCAGTTTAAGCACGTTGGGGCGTAAAATGAAAAACAAGCAACCTCGGAATGGGGTTGCTTGATTTTTGTTTAAAGCTTGTTGACTTGTTCTTAATCTTGTGATATAATTAATAAAAAGAATGTGTTGGAACAGTTAGATAAATTTGAATTTGATGGAGCAATGAACCCACTAGTCTGATAGATTTTTTCTAAAACAACATTTTTCTGCAAACGTGTTGTTCAAATTCCTTTTTGCGGTTGGTATAATAAAGACACAACAAACCGAAAAGGAGAAATAAAATGAACACAGACAAAATTTACGCAGAGTCTATCGCAAAGGAGTATGCTCCCAAGGACAACTCCAAAATCGTTGCACTTCGCAAGCTCGACAAGAAGGCAAAGCTGCCCGCAACCATTTTCACTTATACCTTTGGTATTATTTCTGCCCTTGTTGCAGGCACGGGAATGTGCCTCTCTATGCAAGTTATCGGGGGCACGCTCCCTCTTACCGTTCTCGGAATTATCATTGGTATTATAGGCTTTGCTTGCACGGGTATCAACTATCTGATTTATAAGAAAATCCTTGAAAACGGCAAGAAGAAATATGCTTATGAGATTGTGGAGCTTGCAAGAGAGATCAGCGAAGGGAAGTAAGTTATTAAGGGTGGCGTCTTATGAATAAAAACGAAAGCAAATATTTTAATACGGCAATTAGAATGGACGAAGCCCTCATTACGTTACTTGAGAAGAAGGACTTTGAATATATCACCATCAAAGAAATCTGCGCGGCGGCAGGGGTAAACCGGTCTACCTTTTACCTACATTATGAGAATACTTCGGATTTATTAAAGGAAACCACCAGATATATCCTTGATAAGCACTTTGCTTATTACTCTGTTGATACAAAAGGGATTACGGAACGCTTTGAAAATTGTGAGCTTGGTGACTTGGTTTTCATTACAAGCGAATACCTTACA
>JAZOUO010000039.1:0-1380 GCA_045658225.1 Eubacteriales bacterium | reverse complement strand
AGAATGAAAATGTCACTTATATGCTCACCCTCACGAAGGATGTATTCACCCTTTTTGTATTCCTTTTTTCTTGCACCGAGGCAAGAGAGTAGGGAAGATATGTCTTCCTCACCCACTCCCGAAAAAAGCTTGGTTCTTTTCAATACTGAAATGTATTTCTTCATAAAAGCCCCATTTCCGTTGCAAAAACAACCGACTTATTATAATTATTGTAATATAATAGGTTCAACAAGTCAAGAGAGGAGTTATTTCTATGATAAGAAAGATTATTAAAATAGACGAAGAAAAATGTAACGGTTGCGGTGCCTGTGCGGCGGCTTGCCACGAGGGTGCTATTGAAATGATTGACGGCAAGGCAAGGCTTACCCGTGAGGATTACTGCGACGGTCTCGGTGACTGTCTGCCTGCTTGCCCTACAAGTGCAATCACCTTTGAGGAAAGAGAAGCACCTGCCTACGACGAGTCGGCTGTGCTTGCGGCAAAGGAAAAGAAATCGTCTGCACCTCTGCCCTGCGGTTGTCCCGGCACACAGTCAAAGGCGATTAACCGTGACAGTTGCGACTGCAGTACAGCTTCTGCGCCCGTCAGCAGTCAGCTCAGACAGTGGCCTGTACAGATTAAGCTTGTACCCATAAATGCTCCCTACTTTGACGGAGCAAACCTTCTTGTGGCGGCAGACTGTACCGCCTATGCTTACGGAAACTTCCACAATGAGTTTATCCAGGGTCGCATAACGCTTATCGGTTGTCCCAAGCTTGACGAGGGAGATTACACCGAAAAGCTGACGGCTATCATCAAGAATAACAACATCAAGAGTGTCGCTGTTGTCCGTATGGAGGTGCCTTGCTGCGGAGGCATTGAAAACGCAGTCAAGAGAGCTCTTATGGCAAGTGGTAAGTTTATTCCGTGGAGAGTTGTTACGGTGACAACTGACGGCAGATTAGTTGAGTGAGGTAATATATGAAAACACCCCTGACTTTTAACGGTCAGGGGTGTTTTTACGTTTATCTGACTACAGAAGAATGGCTGTAGATGTAAAACTCTTCCTGGCTTGGCATCCATTTCTTTTCCTTTGGCTCGAAGGTCTTGTCAAAAGCCTCAACTGCGGCAGTGTCCTCACAGCAGTCGGCAGCGGTACTCGGGATATACATCCACTTTTTGTCGTCAAGAGCACCGGGAACAAGCTCGCAGACAAGAAGTGCCGTCGGGAAGTTGCCGCCAACAATGAAGCTGACATTCTTCCTTTTACAGCTTACAAAACCTCGGCTGACATAATTACCCGGATTGCCGAAATTGATATTCACATCGTAGCCCATTTTGCGGGCAACTTCAAATGAATGCTCAATCAGAAGCTTACCGAGCTTCTGTCTCTGATATTCG
>JAZOUO010000038.1:0-22041 GCA_045658225.1 Eubacteriales bacterium | reverse complement strand
GTCAAAGGAAAAAAGATTTATAAAAACATATTCACAAAGCGGCTGGTCGGGCGACACGGAGATATGGGTCGATACATTAACCGGCGTAAACTATATTTATCACGCAAGCGGACATTCCGGCGGTCTTACGCCTCTGCTTGACAGCGAAGGCAAGCCCGTAATCACTCCTGTCACAGCAGAAAACTAACAGTAGAATACGAAAAACTACATACTCAACTGATGGTATGTTGACGTTTGACTCAAAATAAAATATAATTGTGTCATAACGATACAAAACAGGAGGCAATATGTCCGTAGTAGTTCAAACCATAAATCTGAACAAAAAATACAAAAACAAGCATGCGCTTAAAGACTTCAATATAACCATAAACAAGGGCGATATATACGGTCTTATAGGCGTTAACGGCGCAGGTAAATCCACTCTGATAAAAATCATCGCGGGTATAACTGTGCAAACGAGTGGTTCACTTCAGCTTTTCGGTGACGAGCGTGACCTTGATGTCAAAAGACGCCGCATCGGCTCTGTAATTGAAAACCCTTCGTTCTCGCCCAATCTTACTGCAAGACAAAATCTTGAATATTATGCCACAGTAATGGGAATAAAGGATAAGGAGCTTATTGACGAACTGCTCGCCAAGGTGCATTTAGACCCAAATTCCAAGCAGACCTTCCGTCAGTTTTCACTTGGAATGAAGCAGCGTCTGGGAATCGCGTTTGCAATGATGAACTCACCCGAGTTTATTATACTTGACGAGCCCACGAACGGCCTCGACCCCATAGGAATACTTGAATTGAGAGACGTTATATATCAGCTCAATCAGCAGGGAGTCACCTTCCTTATATGCAGCCACATACTCTCCGAGCTCTCGCAAATAGCGACAAAATACGGGATTGTTGACAACGGAGAGTTTGTAAAAGAGCTTACCGACGAGGAGCTGAAAAAGCTCCGTCACGACAGACTTTGCCTGAAGGTAGAGAAGGAGCATTTGCAGGCGCTTGAAAATATGCTTTCGGAATACGGATATTCCTATTCTGCGCAAGATGGAACTTATGAAATCACGCTTAACGACGACATAAATTCATTCCTTGAAAAAATGGTTGAGAAAAAGATCCGCATATCCTCTATATATGAGATAAAAACCTCGCTTGAGGACGTATTTCTCAAGGCAATAGGAGGTGCTAAAAATGCTTAATCTTATAAAAGCAGATATTAAAAGAATAAAAAGATCCAAGGCAATTTGGATCATGCCTCTTGTAATAGTGGTTATGGTAGCCATAGTATGCGGTCTGTTTGCAGGTCTCAAATATCTTATGGAGCTTGATCTGTCGGCGGTTTTGGGAGATTCTGCGGAATCACTTGCAATACTCGGCTCAATTGCGAACAACGGTTATGATATGACCTTGATGAATTTGCAGTCAGATACACTTATATACGTTCTTATTGTTATTTTTCTGGTTGTGTCTGCGTTTGACTTTTCCTCGGGCACAGTTAAAAATCTACTGTCTATTGGAAAATCAAAAAAGTTGATTTATACGTCAAAATTACTGACATCTTATATCTGGACGGTATGTGCAGTTATCTTTTATGCGCTTATATCGGCGCTTTTTGGATATTTGTTCCTCTCATCAACGCCTACGGCGTGTGAAATAGGGAATATTGTACTTATAACCCTGAAACAAATTCCCGTATATCTCGCTATTGTTTCTACAGGTCACATGCTCGTATTTGCAACGCAAAAAACTGCTCCGTCAATGCTGATATATATCGGTACATTCATTCTTTTTGAAACAATCGTACCTATAGTAGACATCATGATAAAGAGCTCGTTTAATTTCACATTACTGATGCCACTTTATCAGCTTATAGAGCTTACGAATATGAATTCAGAGCCGTCAAGCCTTCTCACAATATATATTTCCTGTGCGATATATATTGCCGCTGACATACTTGCGGGATACTTCATATTCAAAAAATCAGAGCTTAAATAAGGCTCATGCCACACAATCCCAAGGAGAAATTATGGATCAGATAAAAATCGGAAAATTTATAGCCGAGCGCAGAAAAGAAAACAACTTAACTCAAGCGCAGCTGGCGGAAAAGCTGAACATCACGGACAGAGCAGTGTCAAAATGGGAAACAGGAAAATCTATGCCCGATTCTTCCATAATGCTTGAGCTGTGCGAAATATTGAGCATTACCGTCAACGATCTGCTTTGCGGAGAGGTAGTGACCGTGGAAAATTATAAAGAGAAATTAGAACAAAATCTGATTGAAATGAAAAGGCAAAAGGAAGAAGCCGACAGAATATTGCTGACACTTGAATGGGTCATCGGCGCGCTTTCGATTATTATTTTGCTTGCACCAATCATTATTGCAGCATATCTTCCAATGGAGGATTGGCAGAGAATTGTTCTTGTTTTCGCGGGCTTTATTCCCGCCATTATAGGTTTTTGCTTTGCCATGAGAATTGAGCAGACGGCAGGATATTACGAATGTCAGTACTGCAAGCACAGATACGTCCCGACGTACAAGGCAATGAATTTAGCGCCACACATGGGCAGAACAAGATATATGAAATGCCCCAAATGCCACAAAATGTCCTGGCAGAAAAAGAAGCTCAGCCTTGAAGAATAAAAACTTGACACAACGGCTTACCGTATGCTATAATGATCTTAACCCAATATTTCTCAAAGGAGGTTAAATTATTATGGGACTTCTCGCAGGTGGATGCAGCTCGCTTATCGCGGGCGCTAGCGCAATTATGGTAGGTATTAGCATGCTTTGCGCATCGATTATCGCGTTCAGAAAGAAAAAGTAATACACAAAAAGGGACAGACGGTTGTCTGTCCCTTATATTTTTTATATTACTTAAGCTCAATAACGCTCTCGTCCCACTTTTCGGGAGCTTCATATCCCATAAGGTTTACCATAGTAGCGGCAACGTTGGAAAGTCCGAACTGACCGTTGTCTGCCTTAACGGTATAATGATCCTTTGCATCGGTATTGTCATAGATAATGCAGGGAACAGGGTTGAGGGTATGGCTTGTCTTTGCCTTGAGCTTGCCGTTCTTGTCTGCCTTGGGCTGACCCGACTTTTTGTCCATCTCGTACATCTCGTCAGCATTTCCGTGGTCTGCGGTAATAACAGCCACACCGCCGAGCTTATCGATTACGGGAAGAATTCTGCCAAGCTGAAGGTCAAGAGCTTCCATAGAGCAGCGAGTAGCCGCAAGAGAGCCCGTGTGGCCTACCATATCGCCGTTGGGGAAGTTTACACGGTAGTAGTCGTATTCACCAGCCTCAAGAGCCTCAATAAGCTTGTCGGTGATCTCCGCGCACTTCATCCAGGGTCTCTGCTCAAAGGGAACTACGTCGGAGGGAATCTCAACGTAAGTCTCAAGCTCGTCAGAGAACTTGCCCGACTTGTTTCCGTTCCAGAAATATGTCACGTGGCCGTACTTCTGTGTCTCGGAGATTGCGTACTGCTTCACGCCTGTACCTGCAAGGTATTCGCCCATAGTTTCGGTGATTTCGGGGGGAGAAACGAGGTACTTGTGGGGAATGTGAAGGTCGCCATCGTATTCAAGCATACCTGCATAAACGACTGCAGGCACGCGAACTCTGTCAAACTTGTCAAACTCACCTGCGGGAGCGTCAAATGTCTTGGAAATCTCAATTGAACGGTCACCGCGGAAATTAAAGAATATTACGCTGTCGCCGTCCTCAATAGTGCCAACAGGCTTGCCACCCTCTGCAATAACAAAGGGAGGAAGATCCTGGTCGATTACCTTGTACTCGGCTCTGTAGGTCTCAACAGCCTCGGCAGCAGATGCAAACTGTCTGCCCTCACCAAGCACGTGAGTTTTCCAACCAAGCTCTACCATAGCCCAGTTAGCCTCGTATCTGTCCATGGTTATCTTCATTCTTCCGCCGCCGGATGCGATCTTGATGCTGCAATTCTCGTCGGACAGGGAAGCGATAAATTCCTCAAAGGGATTGATGTATTCAAGAGCTGATGTCTCTCCAACGTCACGTCCGTCAATGAGAATGTGAATTCTGATAGTAGCGATTCCTTCTTCCTTTGCGCGAACTATCATCGCTTTGAGGTGGTCTATGTGAGAGTGAACGTTTCCGTCCGAGAAAAGACCGAGGAAATGAAGCGTTGAGTTATTATTCTTAACGTTAGCGGTAATTTCCTGCCATGTGCTTGACGCAAACATCTTGCCCGTCTCAATTGACTGTGTGACAAGCTTTGCGCCCTGTGCGAAGACCTGACCTGCGCCGAGAGCATTGTGACCAACCTCGGAGTTGCCCATATCGTCGTCGGAGGGAAGTCCAACTGCCGTACCGTGTGCCTTGAGAGAAACGGTGGGATAATTTGCCATAAGGCTGTCAAGATTAGGGGTATATGCGCCAGCAACCGCATTTGAAACAGTATCGGGAGCAAGTCCCACGCCATCCATAACGATTGTCACAACGGGACCCTTAACGCCGTCAAAATTAGATTTCTTGAGTGTAAGTGCCATAATTTTAATCCTTTCGATAATATAAATGCTATCTTTAAAAGTATAACCCGAATTGACAATTTTTTCAAGACCTAAAAGCAAAAAAATTATAAAATTACGAACTTTTATGTAAAATTTTATTTTCTATTGCTTTTTGTTTTTATTTGGTGTATAATATTTATGTTGATTTTTATATGTAATTTCAAGGAGATAAAAAATGTCAGGATGCACACACGACTGTTCCACTTGTGCTCATTCGGGTAATTGCTCGTCGCAAATTCAAAAGGACGCGCCCAACCCCAAAAGCTCGGTAGGACATATAATAGCAGTAGTAAGCGGCAAGGGCGGAGTTGGTAAATCCCTCGTCACGTCAATGCTCGCAGTTCATATGAGCCGTCTCGGATACCGTGTAGGTATTCTTGACGCAGACATCACAGGCCCATCCATCCCCAAGGCTTTCGGACTTCACGACGCGGTAGAGGGCGACGGCGAGGGCTCAATGATACCCCCGCAGACAGCTACGGGTATTCAGATGATGTCCGTCAACCTTATGCTTGACGACGAGAGCGCGCCTGTCGTATGGCGCGGCTCGCTCATATCCACAACAGTCCGTCAGTTCTGGAAGGATACAATTTGGGAGGGAATAGACTACCTCTTTATCGACTGTCCTCCCGGCACGGGCGACGTTCCGCTTACGGTATTCCAGTATATCCCGATTGACGGCATAGTTATCGTGTCCTCGCCTCAGGAGCTTGTGTCTATGATAGTCAAAAAAGCGGCTAATATGGCTGATATGATGAAGGTTCCCGTGCTTGGTCTTATTGAGAATATGAGCTACGTAAAATGTCCCGACTGCGGCAAGGAGCTTCATATATTCGGCGACTCTCATATTGAGCAGATAGCATCGGAGTTTGGCTACGACCTGCTTGCTAAAATGCCTATTGACACCGAGGTCGCGTCCTACGTTGACAAGGGCTGGATAGAGCTTACAAAGGCTGACTATCTTGAGGACGCCGCAAAGAAACTCGCAGAAAAGTGTAATAAATAATTCTCATCAACAAGTAAAGCACCGTTCGTATCCGTTCGGTGTTTTACTTACCCCAAATTGATTATGATAACAAATAAAAAGATTACTGTTTTACTTAAAATTGCTGCCATTATATTTACGGCGATTGTATTGCTTGGACTCACCGTGATAATTATCAGCGCGGGAATGGTAGGCGCGACAAAGGATAAAATCTCACCCCACGAGGATATTGAATGCTTTGCGATGACAAACGGTGGCTACGACTATATTCTCGTGCTTGGTGCGGGAGTAAAGAGCAACGGAGAGCCCACGGATATGCTGCGAGACAGAATTATCGTGGGAGCAGATTTATATCTTACGGGCGCCGCCGACAAAATAATTATGTCTGGCGACCGATCGGGAGAAAATTACGACGAACCGAGTACTATGAAAAAATACGCCATAGAGCTTGGCGTGCCCGAGGAGGATATAATCTGCGATTTTGAAGGCTATTCAACACACGACTCAATAGATAATTTTGAGAGAAAATACGGCGACGCAAGCGTTATAGTCGTCTCACAGGAATATCATCTGCACAGAGCATTATATCTGTGTCGTGAGCAGGGAGTTGCAAATTACTGCGGTGTTGAAGCAAATCTCGAAAGATACGGAAAGCAGCCTATATACAGCTTCCGTGAGATTTTCGCGCGAGTAAAGGACTTTTTGTTTCTTAATTGAGGACTGAAATGATAAAAAAGAAAAAACTTATATTTCAAATATGCGCCGTAATATCCTTGGCAATTATCTTGCTTGTGTTGACGGTAGCGATAATAAATATCTCTATGATAAGCTCAACCATGGATAGCATATACGAACTTGATCAGACGGACAAAATAGCTCAGAAATACGATTATATTCTTATACTCGGGACAGGGCTGAACGAGAACGGCACTCCGATAGACAGACTTGCCGACAGAGTAGAGGTCGGTGTGGAGGCTTACAAGATCGGTCTTGCAGACAAAATAATTATGTCGGGGGACCGTTCGGGAGAAGCTTACGACGAACCTACCGCTATGAAAAATTACGCAATCCAGCTTGGTGTACCCGAGGAGGACATAATTTGCGACTTTATCGGGTATTCAACCCACGAGAGTATGTATAATTTCAAGACTACATACCCCAACTCGTCCGTGATAGTCGTGACGCAGGAATATCATCTGTACCGTTCGCTTTATCTGTGTCGCGAACAGGGAATAGAGAACGCTATCGGCATCTCGGCAACACTTGGCAAATATCCAAAGCACATTTGGAGAGAGACACGCGAAATACTTGCCAGATTTAAGGACTTTATGTTTTTGAACTAAAAGAGGTAATATGAAAAAGTCAGTAAAAATCGTTATTGCAATACTGTGCATAGCATCTTTATTACTTATCGTCGGGCTTTTGTTTCTTTTCCTCAAATACATTCCCGAAAAGAAAGCGGAGTGCGAGTGGAAAAGACAGGTTGAGCAGTATTATAGCAATAAAATATCGCAGTACGAAAAAGAAAACGAAAAATATAAGGACTATGAGATTGACGTAGCGTTTCTCGGCGACAGTCTTACCGACGGATATGACGTATCAAAATACTATCCGCAATACAAGACCACAAACCGTGGAATAGGCGGGGACACTACGTTTGGTCTTGAAAATAGGCTTGACGTGTCCGTATATGACTTAAAGCCCAAGGTGGCCGTAATGCTTATAGGCGCGAATAATATGAGCGAAATGTTTGACAACTACGAGGACATTCTCCGCGGCTTTAAGGAAAATATCCCCGATACCAAGATTATTCTTGTCTCCCTCACGTCAATGAGTGGGGAATGGGGCAAGAAAAATCAGCTTGCTGCGTACAACAACGTAAAAATAAAGCTTTTAGCGGAGCAGTACGGATTTGAGTACGTGGATATGTATTCAGCGCTAATGAATATAGAAACGGGCGAAATATACGACGAATACACCACCGACGGCGGACACCTCACCGACGCGGGATATAAGGTATTCACACGTGAGCTTACTCCCGTAATTGAAAAGTTATTACAAGATTACAGTATTCCAAACTAAAAAGCAGGCATAAGCCTGCTTTTTTTAATGTCCGCAAAAGAAAAGTATTATTTTTATAACCGATGCTCCTATTATAAAAACAAATCCGCCGTCAAGCACGTAGTTGATTATCCTTATGGGTTTCAAATAGGATTTGCGGTTTCTTATCGAAAATATCAGACAAACTCCTGCCGCAATTGCCGAATTAATAAATATGGCAAAGAACATAACCGTCATACCGATAAACGTCATGGAGATAACAAGGATAAGCATCATTGACATCTCGCCGTATTTTTCGAAAGAAGCATCCGGAAATTGCAGATCCTCAAGCGACTGATGAAAATCCAGTGGCAAAAAATTCAATACTACTACCAAAAGAATAGAGAGAATTATGCTGAGAATAACTGTCGATACAATTCTTTTCTTTTTCATTTTATGTATTCCTATCCACGTTTTTCATTACCTTGAGATTGCCTATCTTCTCGGCTCTGCGGTCAAGCTCGGAAAGTACGTCCTTTATGTCAAGTCCCTTTTCGGCGCACATTACCATAAGGTGATATATAAGGTCACACACCTCGCCGCAAAGCTCTTCTTTATTTTCATTCTTTGCAGCAATTATGGTCTCAGCGGATTCCTCGCCTATTTTTTTGAGAATCTTGTCAAGGCCCTTGTCGAAAAGGTAGCAGGTGTAAGAGCCCTCCTGCGGATTTTCTTTTCTGTCCGTGACAACAGCGTAAAGATTTTCAAGTGTATTGTTCATTGTATTTCTCCTTATTACATAACGGTTTTGTCTGCATTCTCGTCAAGCTCTCTGAAAAAGCAGCTCTTGTTTCCTGTGTGGCACGCGGGTCCGCAGGGAGTCACCTTGATAATCAAGGAATCACAGTCGCAGTCAAAGCGGATACCCTCAACGAGCATAAAGTTGCCCGACGTCTCACCCTTGCACCATATCTTCTGGCGGGATCGGCTGTAAAAGGTGGCTTTGCCCGTTTCAAGCGTCTGAATGAGCGACTCCTCGCTCATATACGCGAGCATTAGCACCTCGCCGCTGTCCTTATCCTGAATTATTGCGGGAATAAGGTCGCTCTTATTAAACAAAAAATTTACGTCCATTATAATCTGACCTCCACGCCGTTATTTTTCAAATATTTCTTCAAATCCATTATTTCAAGTTCTCTGAAATGGAAAAGCGTTGCCGCAAGCGCCGCGTCTGCCCCTGCGTTGAACGTGTCAAAAAAATGAGAGGGAGCACCTGCGCCTCCCGACGCGATAACGGGAATATTCAGCATATTTGCCACCTTGCCCGTCAGCTCGTTGTCAAATCCGTTTTTCGTACCGTCGGCATCCATTGACGTGAGGAGTATCTCTCCCGCGCCTCTTTTTGCAACCTCACGCGCCCAATCAAAGACGTCAATACCCGTGTCAATTCGACCGCCATGTACGAATACGTGGAAAATACCGTTTCCGTCAGCATCTGTGTCCACGCGCTTTGCGTCAATAGCAACGACTACACACTGTGAGCCGAATTTTTCAGCCGCGTCGGACACAAGACGTGGATTTTTTACTGCCGCAGAATTCACAGAAACTTTATCCGCGCCTGCCAAAAGCATAGTGCGAAAATCCTCAACAGAGCCTATACCACCGCCTACGGTTAAGGGAACAAAAAGCTCAGTTGCCGCACGCTCCACCTGAAGCGCAAACGTCTTTCGCCCTTCGTGAGTAGCTGTAATGTCAAGAAAGCATACCTCGTCTGCGCCACAGCTATTATAATATTTTGCATTGTCAACTATGTCGCCCGCATCACGCAGACCTACAAAATTGACACCCTTTACCACCCGTCCGTCTTTGACGTCAAGGCAAGGAATTATTCTTTTAGCAAGCATTCTTTAATCCTCTTTAGAAATTTTTATAGCCTCTGCCAAATCAAGCGTTCCCGCATATATGGACTTGCCGCAGATAGCACCGTAAAGTCCCATAGACTTTATTGCCTTGATGTCGCCTATATCCTTTATTCCGCCTGATGCGGTAATATCGCAGGACACCGCATCCGATAGCGTCGCAAGCATATCAAGATTAGGGCCTTCAAGTGTGCCGTCACGTCCAATATCCGTGAATATTATAGTCTTAACGCCGATTTTTTCTACCTCTTTGGCGAAATCTATATAGTAGAGGTCAGTTGCCTCAACCCAACCCGCCGTCGCAACGTAGCCACTTTTTGCGTCAATTCCAACGGCTATCTTGTCGCCGTATTTATCGACCGCTTTTGAAAGGAAGGAGAGATCGGTCGCCGCGCTTCCGAGTATCATTCTAGCCACACCGCAAGCATTTGCCTCATCAATATCCTTCATTGTACGAATACCGCCGCCAAGCTCCACGGGAATGCCGAATTTTTCCGTTATCTCATAAACTGCGCGACGGTTTTTCATAGCGCCCGCGCCGTTTTTTGCACCGTCAAGATCAACCATGTGGATATACTCCGCGCCCGCGTCCTTAAAACGCTGGGCGGTAAGAATAGGGTCCTCGGCTACCTTGCCAGCGCTTGAATATTCACCTTTGTAAAGACGGACACAGTTGCCGTCAAGCATATCTATGGCAGGGAAAATAATCATTGTGTATCTCCGATTTTACTTTATATCTGCAAAATTTTTAAACATTTTTAGTCCCGTGTTGTGACTCTTTTCGGGGTGGAATTGCGCGCCCCATACGTTCAAATTCTTCGATTTCACGATAGCGGGTATCTTTTCTCCGTAATACGTGGACGAGACAATGTTCTCGTCGGAAGTGTCAGCGCGGAAAGAGTGAACGAAATAAACGTAATCACCGTCATTAACTCCGCTTATCAGCTTATCGTTTTGATGATTTGTAAGACTGTTCCAACCCATATGGGGAATTTTAAGCCCATGAGAGTCAATAGGTATAACGCGTCCTGGGATAAGTCCAAGTCCTTTGTTTGTTCCAAATTCAAGACTTTCCTCAAAAAGAAGCTGCATACCGAGGCAAATTCCAAGCAGAGACTTTCCATCGCGGCATTCTGCAATTATCTCATCGAAAAGTCCCGAGGATTTAAGAGACGCCGCCGCATCGGGAAACGCGCCCACACCGGGAAGAATAAGCTTGTCTGCGCAACGCAGGTCGGCTATATCCGAGGACACAGTTGCCTCAATGCCAAGAAAGCTCAACGCATTCATAACCGAATGCAGATTTCCCATTTTATAATCAATTACTGTAATCATCAGCCAAGTGTACCCTTTGTGGAAAGAATGTCTCCGTCACGGAGAGCAGACGCGTCGCTCAATGCTCTTGCAAACGCCTTGAATATTGACTCTGCCTTGTGGTGATCGTTTTCACCGTAGAAGTTTTCAATGTGGAGAGTCACGCCCGCATTCATAGCAAAAGCATAGAAAAACTCACGTATTATAGCGGACTCAAGCTCGCCTATCATCTGGTAATCGTAGAGCGCGCTGTATACAAGGTACGGACGTCCCGAAATATCAATTACGCAACGGGAGAGGGAATCATCCATAGGCACGTAGGAGCATCCAAAGCGGTTGATGTTTGATTTTGCTCCAACAGCCTTAGCAAACGCCTGCCCGAAAACAATACCCAAGTCCTCAATAGAGTGGTGGTCATCAATCTCAAGGTCTCCCGACATTTTAAGGTCAATTTTAAGGTGACCGTGTACGCAAAGAGCGTTCATCATATGGTCCATAAAGCCTATGTTCGTGGTGCCGTTAAAGCTACCCGCCTCATTCTGTGAAAGTATTTCAAGCGTGAGATCTATTTGCGTTTCCTTGGTATTTCTAACTATATTCGCTTTTCTCATAATTCAATCCAAGCCTTTCATAATATCGAAAATTGCGGAGTAGAGGACTAAAAGCTCCTCGTCGGTGGATGCCGTGATTCGCAGTCTGTCAGGGGAGAAGTATCTCACCGCAACACTGCGCTCAAGTAATCCCTTATATATTTTTTGAGAATCTTTATGTTCAAGATAAACGAAATTTGCGCACGTGGGATAAATTTTCGCGTCAGGCAAAAGCTCGGAAAGCTTTACCGAAAGCTTTTGCGCCTGCGACGCGAGAAATTCGCCGTTATCTATGTCACTTTCAAGCACAAGTCTGCCAAGCTCTTGGGAGAGGGAGTTCACGTTATAGGGCGAGCGCGCTACGTTGAGCGCGTCAATAAGGCTCTTGTGACCCACCGCAAAACCGAGACGTAATCCCGCCGCGCCGAACGCCTTTGAAAGCGTGCGGAGAGCTATAAGATTTTCGTATTTATCGCACACGTCAAGTATGGACTGATCCCAAAAATCCATATATGCCTCGTCAACTATACAAAGCGCAGGGCAGTTCTCAACAAAGCTCAACACCGACGCCCTGTCAAAGCCCTGTCCCGTGGGGTTGCAAGGGTTTGAAAACACGACGGCTCTCGCGCCTTTTTCTTTTACAAACGCGAGAAGTGTATCAAGATTATAATTTTCATCCTTCTGTGTAAAATACACGGTGTTCTCGGACAGTCCCGCATAAAACGCGTACATTGAAAACTCGGGGGTTGCTACTACAAGTGAGTCACCGCTGTCAAGAAGTGAGGTCATTATAACGCTGATAAGCTCATCCGAGCCGTTGCCAGCCACTACGTGAGACGCGTCAACTCCGTATCTTTTCGCAAAAGCAGCACGAAGAGCAACGCACGACGGATCGGGGTAGCGGTCAAGGGTATTGTCCGAAAGCCAAGAAGTAAATTTTTCAATTATATTCTGAGGAATGGGAAAAGGAGATTCGTTTGCATCAAGACGCACCTTATACGAGCCTTGGATTGGCTCGTAAGGAACCTTACCCATCATCTTTTTTGAAACGTAATTCATTTTTTTACCTTATTTTTTCTCAAGTCTTATTCTTACGGAATTTGCGTGAGCATCAAGTCCCTCAACCTCGGCAAATTTGATCACCGACTCCGAATCGCGCAAAAACGCTGCTTCGGAGTAGGACAGATAGCTCATTTTCTTTACAAAATCATCAACCGAGAGGGGAGAGGAAAATCTCGCAGTTCCCGACGTGGGAAGCACGTGATTAGTGCCCGCAAAATAGTCACCCATAGGCTCTGGGGAATACTGACCAATAAAAATACTTCCCGCATTTTCAACGAGAGAGAGCTTATCATTGGGGTTTTCGGTCACTATCTCGAGATGCTCGGGGGCTATAATGTTTGCGACACGGAACGCGTCCTCAATATCAGTAGCGATTACACAAGCCGACCAATCTTCGAGCGACACGGAGGCTATCTCGGAACGGTTAAGTTTTTCAAGCTGATCGTATATTGCCTTGTCCACCTGCTCGGCAAGAGCCTCGCTCGTCGTGACAAGCACCGCGCTTGCCGCCTTGTCGTGCTCAAGCTGGGAGAGAAGGTCTGCCGCTATGTACTCGGGGTTTGCGGTTTCGTCAGCAACAACGCACACCTCGGAAGGACCTGCTATCATATCAATATTTACAATTCCGTAAACCTGACGCTTTGCCTCCGCAACGAACATATTTCCTGGTCCAACAATCTTGTCGACCTTAGGTACGGATTCGGTGCCGTAAGCTAAAGCTGCAACTGCCTGCGCTCCGCCGACTGCTATTACCTTATCAACTCCCGCAATTTTTGCCGCAGCCGCGATTATAGGATTAAGTCCGTCCGCCTTTGGAGGTGTCACGAGGATTATCTCCTCGACTCCTGCAACGCGAGCAGGGATGCAGTTCATAAGCACGGTTGACGGATAAGCCGCCGTACCGCCGCGAACGTAAACGTCAACTCGTTTGAGAGGTCTGACAATACGACCAAGCTTTTTGCCCTTGGACTCAAATTCGTAGCCGCAGGAGAGCTGCTTTTCGTGATAAATTCTTATATTGTCTGCCGCCTCGCACATTATATCCCAAAGCTCTGCGGGAGCTTTAGACGCCGCGTTGTCTATCTCTTGATTTGAGAGCAAAAGAGAAGCAGGTCTGCATCTATCAAATTTCTCGCAGTAATCAAGAAGCGCCTCGTCTCCGCGCGTCTTTACGTTGATAATAACGTCGCGTACCTTTTCGGTTATATCCGCAGACGAGCTTTCCGCGCGCTTATCAAGCAGGGAATAAAGCTTTACATCCTCGCCCTTGTCTGTTCTATATATTTTCATAATCTTCAACTTCCTTTATTTTGAAGCTTTAATTTCAGCCTCTATTTTTTCAAAAAAGCTATTAAGCTCCTTATTTTTAAGCTTTATAGACGCGGAGTTTGCGATACATCTTGCAGAAATGTACGCTACGTCCTCGTAAACGTCAAGTCCGTTTTCCTTGAGTGTCGCGCCAGTCTCAACTATATCCACAATAGCGTCCGCAAGACCAAGCATAGGGGCAAGCTCGACTGAACCCTCGATTTTGACTATCTCGCAATCAATACCCTTTGATGCAAAGAATTTCTTTGTGACATTAGGATATTTGGTGGCTATCACCTTGTGTCCGTAGCCTGCGTAAAAATCCCTGTCCTTTATTCCTGCAAGGGCAAAACGGCAAACACCGAAATTAAGGTCTATTACCTCGTAGAAATCTCCACCCATCTCCATTATAGTGTCGCGTCCTACAAAACCCGCATCACACGTTCCATGCTCAACATACGTAATAACATCTGCCGCCTTTGCAAGCACTATTTGAAGCTCGCTATCTCCACTTTTAGACGGACATCTGAACAAAAGCTTTCTGCCCTTGTCATCAAGGTCGCTCATATCATAACCGCTGTTGCGGAGTATCTCTATGGCCTTTTTTTCAATTCTGCCTTTTGTAAGTGCAAGTTTGATCATAATAAAACTCCTTAATTATTGCCCGAAAGTAAAGCGGACGCGGCGATTATATCTTTAGCTCCGTTTGCAAAGGACGTTTTTTTGATATCGGGCAGGGTGGCGGGTGAAAGCTCCGCTAATGCAGACACGTTAAGACCGAAGCCGCAAGCCGAGAGCTCGGAGCCGAAGGTCTCAAGCAGACTGTCATATCTGCCGCCCGAAAGCACAGCCTCGCCTATATCTGAAACGTAGCCTCTGAAGACTATACCCGTATAATATTCTATCTTCTGAACTATGCCAAGGTCGATAAGAAGCATATCTCCGTATCCCGCCTCGGTGAATACGTCAATTATATATTTTATCTGCGATAGTATATCCGTAGCTTTTTTATTGCCAAGGGCAAGCTTTTGAGCCTCGTCAATGACTGAAATATCGCCGTAAAGCCTTTGAAGCTTACCTGCAAGCTCAACTGCCTTGGGATTCTTCAACGCAGTAGTGAAGGGATATTCGCCCGAATTCTTCGCCGCAATATACGTACGAAGATTCTCAGTATCCTCGCCGTCAAGACCGTATTCCGACACAAGCGCCTCAAAGAATGACGCGTGACCTATCTCAAGCTTTGCGCCCTCTCCGCACGCTTTAAGACTTTCAAGCGCGGTAAATATACAGCGCAGGTCTTCCTCGCGCGCATCACCGCCGATTATCTCAACTCCGGCCTGAAGCATCTGGGAACGCTTTGCGTGAAACGCAGTGCGGTTGCGAAAAACGTTCTGTGAGTAGCAAAGAGTCAAGGGAAGTGCCTCGTCCTTGAGCTTTGACATAGCAACACGAGCCACGGGCGAGGTGTTGTCGGGTCGAAGCACGATGGTTCTTCCGTACATGTCAGAAAAGCGGAAAATGCTCTCCTCATTTATATCGCATTTGTCATGGTTAAACGTCGTATAATATTCAAGCACAGGGGTAGATACCGGCTTATAGCCAAGCTTGTAAAAAAGTTTTAGAAGCTTATCTTCAATCTGACGGGGAGCAACTGTCTCCTCGTATATAAGATCGCGGGATCCTGCAGGGATATTTTTAATATTTTTCATAACGCGTTTTCTCCGTTTTTACTTTAGCGTTTTAGCAAGCTAAAGTGTAATATACTTTATTTTACTACAAGCGAGCTTGTATGTCAATAGAAAAATTCAAATTTTTCATCTTTATTTCAAAATATGTGAGAATAAAAAATATTCCTAATAATTATATCATAATTTAAAGTCTATTTCAAGGTTTTTTTATTTTTTTATCCAACAAAAAAGACTTGAAAAAGTATCGGATTTGGTGTATAATATACATTGATTATTTTTACGAAAGGAGAACTTGTATGAAGGACAAGATTTTGTTTGATGAAAATGAAAAAATAACTCTTTCAAGAGGCGCACACCTTTACTGTCTGAACACAAGCGAATACAAAAAATCCCGCTTGGACATTTTCTTTACGCTTCCTGCGGATAAATACAAGTCTCCGCTGATACGTCTTATGCTCTCGGTGCTCTTCAGAGGAAGCAAAAATTTTCCGACCATCACTCATATGAACAAGCACCTTGACCGCATGTACGATGCCACAGTCTATTGGAAAGACTATCACCTCGGCGCAAATCACACCTACCGTATATCCTGTACGACTCTTGATAAAAAATATTTACCCCAAAAGAATGCTACTCTCGACCTGCTCGGTGAGACACTAAAGGTCATTGAGGACGTTTTGCTCAAACCTTTGTACGACAGCGACGGACTCCTCTCCAAAAAATTCTTTGAAAGTGAGAGAGATTTTGCAATAGACAACATCAATGCAAATCTTAATTCTCCCAAGGCGTATGCCGCGCTCAGATGCGATCAGATGGTTTTTGGGGATGATCCTGCGGGATATTCCTTATACGGAACAGAGGAGCTTTTGAGGGGATATACCCGAGAGGAGCTTACCACTATCCGCGAGTATTTTCTCAAGCACTCCACTGTCTCGGCTTATTACGTGGGCACGGAAAGTGACGAAGAAATAGCCAAAAAGCTAAAACCTATATTTGATAGAATAGGGGAGCGAGAGCCGATGAACATAACTCCCAAATACGCTCTACCTGCACCAAAATATAGCGAATGCGAGGAGGAGTTCAATCTTACCCAAGCAACACTCAACATAGGTTTGACATGCAATACAACTATCGGTGACTCTGACAGCGCAGCGATGTCGCTTTATAATGAAATACTCGGTGGAAGCTCGACATCAAAGCTATTTATGAATGTCAGAGAAAGAAAGAGCCTTTGTTATTCCTGCTATTCGGGTATAAATTCAGGCGTTGGAACTATGATAATAGCCTGCGGAATAAAGCCAGAAAACAAGGATGTGGCTCTATGTGAAATAAAAAATCAGATAGAGCAGATGAGACTTGGCAATATATCTGATGAGGAGATGATTACCGCAAAGAAGGGAATTATCAATTCCTTGAATCAAATGCCCGATACGTCCGCCTCGCTCGTAGCGTCAAGTTTCAAATATAAGCTTCTTGCAAATCTCGATATATCTATTGAGGGCAGAAAAAGGCAGATAACGTCGCTCACAAAAGAGGACGTCGTAGCATTTGCTCAAAAGGTATCTGTATGCTCGGTGTTCTTTCTTACGAGCAACAAAAATATAAATAACATAGACTCGGAGGATTTTGAATATGAACAAGATTGAAAAATTCTACTCCGAGCAGCTTTGTGAATCTGCTTATCACATTCATCACGAAAGCGGACTTTTCATATCATACGTGCCAAAGAAAAAGGCGTCTGCACAGGCGGTACTTTACGTAAATTTCGGCGGCAAATATCAGCACTACACAACAATCGAGGGTGAAACGACTCTCCCTCTCGGATGCGCTCATTTTCTTGAGCACAAAATGTTTGACAACAGCGACGGCTCAAATGCCGACGCTATCATAAATTCCTACGGCGGCTATTGCAACGCGTTTACGTCAAGCACCAAGACGGCATACTTTTTCAGCACCACCGAAAACTTTTACGAGTGCTTGCTAGAGCTTGTGCGATTCGTGACTATCCCTTATTTTACCGAGGAATCGGTCAAAAAAGAACTTGGCATTATCGCAGAGGAAATACGCGGTTGCATTGACGACCCATACGACCGTTGCCACGTAAATCTTTTGTCGGCGATGTATAAAAATAACACCGTCAAAAACGAGATTTGCGGCACGGAGGAGTCTATAAGTAAGATAACTACAGAGATCCTTTACAAGTGCTGCCGCGATTTCTACACCCCCGAAAATATGGGACTGTGTATATCGGGCGACCTTGATATTGATAAAATAATAGAGACGGTTGACAGTATTCTCCCCGTGCTCCCAAAATTCAGCGCAAGGGAAATACCGCAAGACGAGCCCGACGGAGTTTTGTGCGAGTACGTGAGCGCAAATATGCCACTTGCAAAGCCTATCTGCTGTATAGGACTTAAAATAAACGATATCCCCACAGATAAAAAAGAGCGACTCAAGCAAAGCGCGGCGTTGGATATATTCTGCCGAATGGTATTCTCACAGTCCGAGGACTTTTATCTCGAGCTTCTTGACAAAAAGCTTATCTCCCCTGGATTTGACTGCGGAGCATCTACCACCAAGACCTTTTCGTATATAACGTTTTCGGGTGAGAGTGATGATCCGCACGAGCTTATGCGTCAAATAAAGGATAAAATAAGGAAAGTCAAAAATTCCAAGCTTGACAGAGAAGCGTTTGAGCGCGAGGTCAGATGCGATTATGCAAGCTTTATCTCGGATTTTGACTCTACTGAGGACATTTCCTTTATGCTTATGTCCTATGCGTCGGGCAAAGACAATATGAATTTGTTTGAATACCTTGACATTCTGGGCAGTATTGATGTAGAATATATTGAAGAACTCATACAGAGAATTCTCAAGGAACAAAATATAGCGCTTTCCGTAATATATCCCATAAAGGAGGATAATCTTTAATGGACACTAATTTAATATCGTTTCCCGGACTTGGAATAGATCCCTTTGAAGTCACCAAAAGCATCGGTGAAAAATTCGAGATCTACTGGTACGGAATAATAATCACTTGTGGAATTATATTCGCATTTATTTACGCTATGTACCGCGCAAAAAACGAGAGAGTTGATCAGGACAAGCTTATTGACGTCGCACTTTGGACTGTAATTATGGGTGTTGTCGGCGCAAGACTTTACTACGTTATTTTTGAGCTTGATTCGTTTATTGCTCACTCCTCAAACGCTTGGGAATTTATAAAAAACGTTTTTAATCTCAGACAAGGTGGACTTGGAATCTACGGCGGTATAATCTGCGGCGCAGCAGGAGTTATTATAAGCGCAAAAGTAAAGAAAATAAATGTTTTCAGACTGTTGGATATGGTAGGTCCCGGTGTTATGGTCGCTCAGGCTATTGGCAGATGGGGCAACTTCATAAACGGAGAGGCATATGGCGGCATTGTTTCCGAGAGTCACCCACTGTATTTCTTGAGAATGGGTCTTATATCCAACAACACGATATATGATTTTAAGACGTACAATATGGTGTATGTTCACCCCACGTTCCTCTACGAGAGCCTTTGGAATATAACGGGATTTGTGCTCATAAATATACTTTACAAGAAAAAGAAGTTCAACGGTCAGGCGGCTTGTATGTATCTTGCCTGGTACGGCTTTGGAAGAATGTTTATCGAGGCACTCCGTACGGACAGCCTTTATATCGGTAGTATAAGAATATCACAACTCGTGGGACTTTTGTGCTTTGTTATCTTCGGCGGACTTCTCGTCTGGGGACTCATCTACTCCAGAAAGTTCAATAACCCTGACGCGGAGCTCACAAAGCTTGATCAGATTCTCAAGCCCGACGTAGATCAAAAGCCCGACAGATTTTATCACAAGCTTTTCAAAAAAAACAACCCCGATGCAATAAAGGAATCAGCAGACAATGGCACAGATAATTGACGGAAAAAGAATTTCTAAAGAAATAAGAGCAGAAATAGCAGAGCAGACATATGCGTTTAAGGCAGAACGCGGATACGCTCCCGGACTTGCCGTAATAATAGTGGGTGAGGACCCCGCGTCGCAGGTATACGTTCGCAATAAAAAAAGAGCCTGCGAGGAGGTAGGGTTTTACTCGGAATCCTACGAGCTGCCCGCAGATACCACGCAAGACGAGCTTCTCTCTCTCATTGACAGACTTAATAGCGATGAAAACATACACGGCATACTCTGCCAGCTTCCTCTCCCAAAACATCTTGACGAGACGGCTGTTCTTCTCAGAATAAAGCCCGAAAAGGATGTTGATGCGTTCCACCCCTACAACGTGGGCAAAATAATGATAGGTGATTATAACTTTTTGCCTTGTACCCCCGCAGGCGTTATGGCACTGATTGAACGTAGCGGCGTTGAGGTCTCAGGGAAGAACTGCGTAGTTATCGGACGCTCCAATATCGTAGGAAAACCTATGGCTATGCTTTTGCTCCACGCAAACGGCACAGTCACTATATGCCACAGTAAGACCAAAAACCTTAAGGAAATATGTGCAAACGCAGACATTCTCGTAGCTGGAATAGGCAAAGCAAATTTCATCACGGCGGATATGGTAAAAGAGGGCGCAGTTGTAATTGACGTGGGAATAAACCGCCTGCCCAACGGCAAGCTCTGCGGAGACGTAAATTTCTCCGAGGTTCAGCCTAAGGCATCTTATATCACACCCGTCCCGGGCGGCGTTGGACCTATGACTATTACAATGCTTATGCAAAATACACTCACCGCCGCAAGAGTTTACGGCAAATAATTAAAAATCTCCGCACCGAGTGCGGAGATTTTTTTACGCTCTTGAAAGCGCCCTTTCAAATTTTTCCTGTCTTTTATGGGCATGCTTTTTCTCAAGCTTTGCTATTGTCTGTATGGCAAGCTTTCCTCCCTCTGCGGCGATAGGAAGTCCTCCAGGGAGCAACTGCCATTGTGTTGCCAGAATAATATTATTAATACCGTCAATTCTGTTGCTTATCCTCGTAGGCAGACACCTTGAAGGCAGAGCAAAGCTCATAAACGAGCCCATCTCGGAATCTATGAATCTCTTATACGTCGCAGGAGTCCACACGTCTATACATTTTAGCTTATCCTGAAGCTCGGGCATTTTTTCCTCAATAAGCCTTTGTATAAGTTGCGCATGTTTGCGCTTTCTTTTCTCATATAAAGGTCTGTTTTTTCGGAGCTTTATAAACTTTCGCGACATTCTTTCGTCGCAAAAAACAACGCTCTGCAAGATATTTTTTCCCTCGGGTGCAAAGCTCGGCTCGTGAGAAAACTCACGGATTATAAGATTTTTGGTATGCAGCTCGCCCTGATACTCCCGCGGAACATCAAATATAATATCTCCTCTGAACGGAAGCTCTTTTTCATCACATGCAAATGCGCAGTGAATTGCCGAAAATCTTATTTTACGGCGGTCCTTGTATTCAGCTTGAAGCTTTCTTGGCATGGGCATATCCAAAAGTCCCTTGAATATCACGGCAGGGTCGGCGGTCAGAACAATATAGTCCGCGCTTATCTCGTCTCCGTCATCAAAGCTCACAGACACTGCCTTGCCTATCCTTGTGTTAACTTTTTTGGCGGTCTTGTTCAAATACAGTGTTCCGCCGAGTGCAATAAATCTATCAGTCATTCTTTTAGCCATACCGCACGATCCGCCAACGGGTATGCCACCATTTTCACCGCCAAAATGAGCGAAAACTATTATCAGAGCGATAGCTCCAAATTGATCTCCCAAAAATGACGATATAAATCCTCGTATCAAAGGGTGCTTGAACCTCTCTGCAACCTCGCCCGCAGTCATACTGTAATATTTGTAAAGATAGGGAAGTGACGTCACCATTTGAGCAGTACTGCTTTTTCTATCGTGATTTTCACCCGCAATTCCTGACATTCCCTGAATTGTCTCAACTGCACGAAAAAATGACCTTATCTCTTTTTTGTCATCGGGTGAGATGCTTAACATCTGCTCCTCTAACTTCTTAAGATCCTTGCAGAGCGATAGCTCATGTCCGTTTTGAGAATAGGTATAAAGCGTTTCTCCCTGATACACCTCAACGCCGCCGAGTGCGCCAAGTTCCTCCCACATCTTGTATGTCTCCGTCGCGGGATTTGTTCCCGTCAGCCAATGGATGCAGTTATCAATGTGGTAGTCACCGCGTTGCCAACCCGTAAGATTACCGCCTGCAACCGAGCCTCTCTCACATATTATCGCTTGATGTCCGTCCATCTGCGCGTATATTCCCGTAGCCAATCCAGAAACTCCACCGCCAATTATCAATATTTTTGCCATATAGTCCTCCGAGATATTTATATAGTGGAGTATTGACAAAAAATATTGACCTTAGTCATATAAAAACGAGAATCGAACTTTCACATCGCCAAAGGCGATGTAATGAGGTCGATTCGTATGCTGGGGATACCAAAGGGCTCACACATTGGTGTTTGCTATACAGGTGAGGGCGGGAATCGAACCTTCACATCGCCAAGGCGATGTAATGAGTTCGATTTCGATGCTGGGGGTGCCAAAAGGGGGTGGCCCAAACCCGGGGGGACTAGCGCCTTTTTGGGCCCCCACCGGGAACC
>JAZOUO010000037.1:0-2947 GCA_045658225.1 Eubacteriales bacterium | reverse complement strand
CGGGCGACAGGACTTAGAACCCTCACCTCGCACTGCTCGGTGGCAGATCCCGCGCTGCCTATCACTCTCACCAACACAAAAGGGGGCATAAAGCCCCCATTTGTGTTGGTGCGGGCGACAGGACTTAGAACCCTCACCTCGCACTGCTCGGTGGCAGATCCCGCGCTGCCTATCACTCTCACCAACACAAAAGGGGGCATAAAGCCCCCTTTGTGTTGGAGCGGGCGACAGGACTTAGAACCCTCACCTCGCACTGCTCGGTGGCAGATCCCGCGCTACCTATCACTCTCACCAACACAAAAGGGGGCATAAAGCCCCCTTTGTGTTGGTGCGGGCGACAGGACTTGAACCTGCACACCGGTTGGCGTAAGATCCTAAATCTTATGCGTCTGCCAATTCCGCCACGCCCGCTAGTGAATTTATTGTATCACAAAACCCTCAAAATGTCAATATAAAAAGCAAAAAAGCCTTTCTTAATGAAAGGCTTTTTTGTGTTATTCAAGTGTTATTTTGCCGTCAATTACGATAGCCGCCAAGGGCGCGTCGTTATAGGTGCCGTTGAAATGCCAGATAGCATAAACGGGTACTTCCTTATCTGCTCCCGACACGGTAAAACGGTGTGAGGAGAGCGTAAATGTCGTCTTCTCCGATCCACTGTAATTTATCGCTTCGGTCGCATAGTAGAAATTTTCATCGCCTATTTTGAGATAGTTTGAATTTCCGCGAGCTGTCACGTTGAGCGAATAGGACTCAAGCTTCAATGTCGCGTCCACGGTGTAGCTTCCGTTTTCGTTCTTTGCCACGTCGTACTCAAGTATCATATTGAGCTGTGTACCCGTGTCCGATCGAAGATACTTGATGCCCTCGGGTGTATTGTCGGGCTTTGACGTTCCCTGCTCTGTGGGAGATTCCGTAGCCTGCTCCGTAGGCACCTGAATCTGCTCCGTTGGTTTTTCCGTGGGTGTCTCTGTAGGTGTATCGGTCTGGCTACCGGTATCACTCGTTCCATTTGAATTTCCACAGGACACCAAAGAAATTGCAAGCAACAATGCTGTCAAAATAAGAGATAAAGACTTTTTCATAAGCTTTTTACTTAAAGCTATCGGCAAATGCTGTTGCTAAAGCGTCGCATCTTTCGTTATAGGGATGCCCTGCGTGTCCCTTGACCCACACGAACGTCACGTCATGTATCTCAAGAAGCTCAAGTAGTTTTTCCCAAAGATCAGGGTTTAGTGCAGGAGACTTATCCGCGCGTCTCCATCCCTTCTCTCTCCAAGACACCGCCCAGCCCTTTTCTATGGCATCGACGAGATATTTGGAGTCAGACGTGAGAGTCACCTCACAGGGAAATTTGAGTGCGGAAAGTGCCGAAATGGCCGCTATAAGCTCCATTCGGTTATTTGTGGTTTCTGCCTCTCCCCCCGAAAGCTCTTTTTCTCTACCGTCACAGACAAGCACTGCGCCCCAACCGCCCGCACCCGGGTTTCCGCGGCAAGCGCCGTCCGTATATATGTCAACATGCCTCATGCTTTAAATTTTTCCTTTCGGTAAATTTTTGTTATGTATAGTTATTATTCCCTTATCTTACTTAAATTTTCACAAAAATCAAAAATCAGTATATTTTTATAAGCACCACACTATAGGGGCTGACACTCAATAGCATACGCTTTTTCATACCCGAAAGCTGAACTGTGTAGCAAAGCTCCATATTCTTTACTCCGTCAAGCATATAAATGTCTGCCGTATAGAAATTATCGGGGATGTTGTCAAGCCTCAGATCAATACTCGTGCATCCGTCAAATGCGGAGAGCATAATACATGCTCCTGCCTCGTCCCTTGCCGCCGCCGCATAAACTCCGGTATGAGCAAATCCAACACTCTGCTCGCTTATACAAACAAGGCTGTCCTTTTCGCATGCAAGTGAGCCAAAGCTCTCAAGCGCAAAGTACGGCTTCCTCGGCAGACCGAATGTATCGCAAATAGGACACCAAAGCCTTCCCGCCTCGGCATTATACAAGCATGCAACCTTTATTTCGGGATATTCGAGCATCTTGAGCAGTCCCGACGCAACAAACGCCGCGCCCTCAACAGAGCAAAGCTTATCAAATAATTCTTTTCTCTCTGCCGCTGTGTCTGCAGAAACAGAACTCATAATCGCCAATGCCTTCTGTTTACCTTGGCTCGCAGGCAGATACGCCCACTCGTCTACCATCAGCTCTGCATTGGCATAACCCGAATTTTTGAGAACGCCACGATACTTTTCTATCTCCTCGCCCATCTCCTCAGGTGAGCTTGCATACAAAGATACACTCACAAAATCCACGGGAGCATTCTTTTTCTTGCAGTATTTTATGAAGTCTCGCAAGAACTGTCCACAGGACGAAAAGCTCATACCGCCCACTTTGAGTGAGTCGTCATAAAGCTTTATTCCGTTTGCAATTCTCGTGTAAAGCTCAAATATCTGCGAGTCGGTATTTTTCCCCCGCACAGACTGCATATCCACGTGAGAGAATATCTCAAAACACTTTATTCCAAGCGCAAATCCGCCACAAAAGTAGTCGTTATAGTGTCTTATAATATTTACACAAATCGCTGTCAGCTTGTCAAGATTTTCGGGGAGTGTGAACTTATGCTCTGGGGTGTCGCAATCAAAGCTCTCGCCAAGTCTGTATATTATCTGCGCGCCTGTATTTGCCGCCGCCAAAATGTACTTGTCTGTTTCACGGAAGCAGTAATTTTTCGGGTCTCGCTCGTCAGCTTCAAAATTGGGGAATATTTTTGAAATATCCACCACGTATCCACATCTTGCGCCCTCGGTCTTATCAAATCTTATGTACGGCACTTTTGCCTTTTTGAAAAGTCCCGACGTATCGGCATACTGCGACAGCGGTCCATTGCAAACTCCGTGCAGACTATTTATCTTATCGCCCGTCGCGTCAAGATTTAC
>JAZOUO010000036.1:0-13212 GCA_045658225.1 Eubacteriales bacterium | reverse complement strand
GGTCTCAATGCCACAAGCCTTCTTGATCAGAACAGCTGCGGGAGGAGTCTTGGTGATGAAGGTGAAGGAACGGTCCGCATAAACGGTGATGACAACGGGGATGATCATACCCATGTCATTCTTGGTTCTCTCGTTGAATTCCTTGGTGAAGTTGGGGATCGGCACACCGTACTGACCCAAAGCGGGACCTACGGGGGGCTGGGGAGTCGCCTTTCCGGCGGGAAGCTGCAGTTTGATATATCCAATAATCTTTTTTGCCATTTTCTTTACCTCCAAATGTGGTGATGATTCGGGGGAATATAAGTTTTTTCTCCCTCCTACGATTGCCCTGTCTCAGGGCTTGGCAAACACGAATAAATCTTGCTTATTCGTCGATTGCGACATCCTTCGCTTCAACGATGATAGGAATGTCGCGCTTTCCGGTGGATACGAGAACAGTAAGCTGCTTCTTATCCTCGGAGATTTCTTGAAGGGTACCGCTGTAACCGGCAAAGGCGCCGGAAACGGCCTTGACCTTCATACCGATCTTAAGCTTGAATTCCTCTTCCTTGGCGATCTCTACGTTGAAGAGCGCGAGCTCGTCCTCGGTGAGGGGAACGGGGCGTGAGCCGGGGCCCACGAAGCCTGTAACACCGGTGATGTTGCGGACAACGTGCCAGCTTTCGTCCGTCATGGTCATTTTGATCAGTACGTAAGCAGGGAAGATCTTACTCTCCACCTCTTTCGTTTCGCCCTTCTCGTTGGTCACGGTAGTGCGCTCAACGGGAATGCGCGTGTCGTAGATCAGGTGGCCGAGGCCACGGTTTTCTACGATCTTGTCAATGCTGGTCTTGACTTTGTTTTCATAACCGGAATACGTGTGAATAACGTACCACCTGGGACCAAGGTTCATTTCGTCAAAATCACTCATGTTCGTATCCTTTTACTTAAATAGTTCTCCAAGAGAGTAGAGTCCGGTAACACCGTACTGCAAGCCGGTATCCAAAATACCGATCAAAGCGGCCAAGGCCACGGCGATCACGAGAACCACGAGAGAGCTCTTCAGGGTCTCGGAGCGGGAAAGCCAGGTAACCTTTTTCATTTCGCTGATGCATTCGCGAGTAAAGGAAGCGATTCTCTTACCCGTGCGAACAAAAAAGTTGGGCTTCTTCACCTTTGCTTTTGCAGCTTTTGCTTCTGCTTTAGGCGTTTCGGAGGACTGGACCTCAGGAGCTTTTTCGTTCAAATCTGCCATCGTTACAATCCTTTCCGTACCTTACTTGGTTTCCTTGTGCAGAGTGTGTTTGCGGCAGAAGCGGCAGAACTTGTTCATTTCAAGTCTGTCCGGATCATTCTTCTTGTTTTTCTTTGTGTCGTAGTTTCTCTGCTTGCACTCTGTGCATACGAGAGTCACTTTGACTCTTGCTTCATTAGCCATGATTTCGGCACCTCCCATTTAAATTTATTTGACTGCATAGCAGCCTTGTGTACCTCCCTCTGAAACGGCCCGTGTCTTTTTGCGCAGAAGGCACGAAAAAAAAGCCCTATTTGCAGAGGTACGACCATTATATCACAATGTAAAGTGCTTGTCAACACTTTTTTTGAAATTTTTTTATTAAGCTTTCTCAGGTTTTCTTCATTATTATATAGGGCGTTTTTATAAAAATAATTGCCGAGCTGATTTCACTCGGCAATTGTCAATTTGAGCTGGATTTTAACTTATCAATAACATAGATTTTTTAAGGCTTCAGACCGAGTCCACCCCCAAGAGTAATAGTCTCACCCGTCATATATTTGAAATTGGGATACGTCAAAGCTACGCAAGCGCGACCAATATCAAGCTCGGGATTTTCAAAGTGTCCTGTAGGAGTAGTATGAACGTTCTTTTCAAACGCCTCTGGATAGACTTCTTGAATTTTTAAAGCTGAGCCGTCAGATAATACCGCGCGTCCGCCTGTGAGGACAAGAGTTTTTCCACTTAAAAATCCCATAGTAATCCTCCTTTTAAGTTATTATATTATCCCCATATTATAGAAAAAATATATAAAATTGTTAATATTTTTTCGGTGTCACAAGAAAGAAGAAAATAAAAATAAGCATTTAATTTGTTAGAAATTTTCATAAAAATTGCACAAAAAATTCCAAAAAACCTCTTTACATTTGTTCAAAAGTATGATATAATAAAGGTGCAAAGGAAGCACGGACACAAGCTCGTGCGTTTATGCAGTCATACAAGGTGTTGCGGTGCAAATTTGCAATAGCAAGGAAAGGCAGGCAAAACACATGAAGATCAACATTATCGGCAGACAGTTAAGCGTTTACGACGACACAAAGGCTCTTATTGAGGAAAAGCTCGCCAAGTTCGATAAGTTTTTTGGCGGAGAGGGCAACGCAACGGTGACGCTCACGCGCAGTCACGGCAACTCGCTTCTCGAGATCACGATAAACGCCGCGGGCACGCTTTTCAGAAGCGAGGTCGAGGCGGACAGCTTCAGAGATGCGCTTGACAGATCGGTTGAAAACATCGAACGCCAGATCCGCAAAAACAAAACAAAGCTCCGCAAAAAGCTCCGCGAGGGAGGAATTGAGAGCTTTGAGGCTAATATGGACTGGGCAGGAGCAGAGCTTGAGGAGGAAGAAGCAGTCGTTATAAAGACAAAGAGATTTGAGTACACTCCCATGTCGGTCGAGGAAGCAATTTTGCAGATGAATCTTCTCGGACATACCTTCTTCGTATTCAACGACGCAGAAACAGATAAGACATGCGTGGTTTATAAGAGAAAAGACGGAAATTACGGACTCATTGAGCCGGAATAATATAGAACGGAATAATAAAAAACACAAACGGGTTGGCATTTGCCAACCCGTTTATTTTTTCTTTCTCTTCTCAACCCGTTGCACCTTGTAAGTTCCCTTAAAATAGTCCGTAATCTTTATTTCCGTACCGTCATGCACACGTTCAAAATTTCTTTTGTGTCTGAAAATTACAACAGCCCCGATGGCTATGGATAGCAGCGTGGGTACGAGGGATTTCGTATATATTCCCACCAAAACAGGAAAGATCGCTGCAGCAGATATGGGGAGCGCGAACACGTAGCGGAAAACAAGAACAAACAGCGAGCCCAAAGAGAAAAGCATCAAAAACATAAGCGGATTATACGCCAAAACGAGCCCAGCAAGAGTCGCAACTCCCTTTCCGCCCTTAAATTTGAGGTAAAATGGGAAGGCGTGTCCCACCACCGCCGCAAGCCCCACCGACAGCATAAGAATATGGTCGTCAACAAATAATATTTTACACACAAGCACGGGAACAAAGGCTTTTGCTATGTCAAACAGCATAACAGCTGCGCCGACCCCCTTGCCAAGCGTTAGCATAGCGTTTGTCGCACCGAGATTTCCCGTGCCGCTTTTACGCATATCTATATTTTTTATCATCGAAAACAAGTAAGTCGGACTTATGCACCCAAGAAGATAACCGATGACGATCCCCAAAAAATACCTCATTTGGACCTCCCGATTTTTTCTTTACTTGTAATAATATACCCCTATCATTAAATATATAATAACTAAACGTTTAAGTTATGTTAAAATTTACAGTTTGTTGAAAAACATTGACAATTTTGAGACAGTCGCATATCAAATAATGCATATAAGCACATAAAAAGGACAGAGAATTTATCTCTGTCCTTTTTGTGTTGAAAAATAATATTAAAACGTAATTCTCTTAAGAGACACGGGCTTTGTGCCGTCGGTTTCAAACAGCACCGCTTTAACCTCAATATCTCCCGACGCGGGAACAAACCTCGCGGGTAGATGATCCTTCATCTTGCGAAGAACCGCCTCTGTGTCCGTGCCGAGAATACCGTTTTTGGGTCCACTCATTCCAAGGTCGGTCACGTATGCAGTACCGCCCGGGAGAATCTGCAAGTCTGCCGTGGGAACGTGCGTATGCGTGCCGAAAATTATATTTATCTTGCCGTCAAAATATCGGGCTATGGCGTATTTTTCGCTTGTCGCCTCGGCGTGAAAGTCAAGGATCGCCAAGTCATATTTACCTTCCTCGCGCGCTAAAATCAGCTCAATACTGTCAAATGGAGAGTCAAGCGTGTCCATAAATGCCTGTCCCTGCGTATTTATGCACAAAACCGAGTATCCGCAAACGTTTGCGGTGGTATATCCGTAGCCGGGAGCCGAACCGGGATAGTTTGACGGACGGATTATCTTGTCGGGATTGGAGTCAAGAAAGTCATAAATATCCCTCTTTGCCCAGGTGTGATTTCCGAGTGTTATAAGGTCAACTCCGCAGTCGAGCAGTCTCTGCGCGTCAGTAGATGAGATGCCGTGAATATCGCTCGCATTCTCGCCGTTTGCGATAACGAAGTCAATTTTCAATTCATCGCGCTTTTTCCAAAGATTTTTCTGGAGATAATCAACCGTGCGAACACCTACAATATCTCCTATCGTCAATATTCTCATAATATTTCTGCGCAAAAATGCGCGCCTTTCTATATCTGAATTCAGATTTATTTTCCAACGCAGAAGCTTGAAAAGATTTTGGACACAATATCCTCCGCAACCGTCCTACCGTCAAGCTCGCCGAGAACAACCATAGCCCCCTCAAGCTCAGACGCGCAGACCTCAAGCGGAAGCCCGTCCCCTATATATCGTTTTGCGTTTTTAAGAAGCTCAAGCGAGCGACATACCGCAGAATACTGTCTTGAATTTGCTATTACGGCGTCACGTCCCGTGTCAAGACTGTTGTCTATATACACCGACTCCACAAGAGAAACAAGTTTGTCAAATCCGTCAAGATTTTTTGCCGACATAGTGAGATTATACTCAAAGCAGTCTGCAACTTTACGCGTCTCGGGATGAACTCCGATGTCGCTCTTGTTGAGTATAAATATTGTGGTAAAGTCCTGACTCTTAAGGTAATTTACAAACTCAATATCCTCGCAGGACGGAGCATTTGAGCCATCAAGCACCGCGAGTACCAGCTCGGCGCGTGAAAGCTGATCCTTTGCCCTCTCAACGCCAATCTTTTCAACAACGTCATCAGTCTCACGCAAGCCCGCCGTATCCGAAAGTCTTATCATAACTCTGCCAAGACTCGCGGTTTCGGTAAGAACATCCCTCGTCGTGCCCTCAATACTCGTCACGATCGCGGCTTCCCTGCCGACTATGGCGTTATATAGCGAGCTTTTTCCCGCGTTAGTTTTGCCAGCGATAACCGTAGGTATACCCTCGGCAATAGCTCTGCCTGTCTTGTATGTTGCCGAGAGTGCTTCAAGCTTTTGAATGTTCTCGTCAACCGCCGCTATCATTTGCTCCTCGGACATATCCGCAAGATCCTCGTCGGGATAGTCAATATGCGCGAAAACAGACGCAAGCACCGTGCAAAGCGAGTTGTAAATTATGTCGGTTTTCTCGGACAGAGTCCCCCTCATACCCGAGCGCGCAAGAGCTATCTGCTCGTCTGTCTGAGCCTCAAGTAAGGAGCCGAGCGCTTCTGCGCTCGAGAGATTCATTTTTCCGTTTATAAAAGCACGTCTTGTAAACTCACCCGCTTGCGCTGCGCGTGCGCCCGCATTCAGCGCCGCCGTCAGAACCCTTTGTGTGACGAGTATTCCACCGTGGCAGGATATTTCCACTGTGTCCTCACCCGTAAATGAGCTTGGGGACTTAAAGCACACGGCAAGTCCGTCGTCAATTTGCTGCTCGTTCAGAAATATTCTGCCGTAATACGACATCTTTGGTGTTGCGTCAAGCAAGGATTTTAGACCTATGGGCTTGAATATTTTGTCCGCAACGGCAAAAGCCTCGCCGCCCGAAATTCTTATCACTGCAATTCCGCCCTTGCCAAACGGGGTGGAAATCGCTGCTATTGTATCAAGTAAATTCATATAATTCTCCGATTGATGTTATGAATTAAGTATATCATAATGAAAGTCTTTCGTCAAGGGATTTGTGAGTTGTATGATTTCTCGCGCCCGTATGGGTGACTAAAAAAGTGCTCCGCTAAAGTTCACACGGACATCGAGTCCTCGAAAAATATGGGAACCAGAACTTTCACATAGCTATCGCTATGCGATGCGTTCCTATCCTTTTGCGAAGCACGCAGTAATCGGAATTTTAAAGTCGGGAATCGAACCCTCAACTCAAAATTGCCTGCAATTTTGAGTTGTATGATTTCTCGCGCCCGTATGGGTGACCAAAAAACAAAGGAGATGCACCAGCATCTCCTTTGTTTTTTGGTGGCCCGTACGGGAATCGAACCCATGTTACAGCCGTGAAAGGGCCGTGTCTTAACCGCTTGACCAACGGGCCAGACTCACCACATTAGCGGTGAGATATTAAAAATGGTAGCGGGAATTGGACTTGAACCCATGACCTACCGGGTATGAACCGGTTGCTCTAGCCAACTGAGCTATCCCGCCAAATGCGTATATGCAATTCAACGCTTCGATATTATATCATAAAAAAAATAAACTGTCAATACTTTTTTTAAAATTTTTTTCTTTTTCTTTTTAGGCACAAAATCACAGAAAATATTTTCCTTAAAAACCATTACTATTCCAATTTTCCTGCCCTATTTCCTATATCTGCAATATATGCCAATTATTATGCGTTGAAGATAGGTTTTGTGCGTGTTATAATGGATACACAGTGGTAAATTCATCAAAGAAAGGAGAGTATACAGATGAAATTACAAAAAAAGGCAAGTATTTGCGCCATACTTATTTGCTCTATGCTATCGGCAAGTGTGACGGGTGTTAGCGCGGCAAGTCGCTCTATAGAGAGCAATTCCACTACCGATACCGACGTAAGCATATCATCACACACAGAAACACCCCAGTCACGACAGATTGAGAGTTATGAAAACACAGAGACATCTACATACGCCGCATTACCCGCCAATTCATACAGAATGAACGTCAATATAAACGGACGCGATGTTCTGAATGGTCAGGTCTTCGGCATCGGAAGCACTACGTACGTTCCTATGTTCAAATTCTGTGACTGGCTGGGCGTATTTTCTTATTCCTATGATAAAAGTCACGGAGTAGCGACAGTCTCTGGAAAGGGGCTTGAGATAAGCGCGACCGAGGGAGCACTTTATATTGTGGCTAACGGACGTTATTTCTATACCGTTGACGAGATTCTTGACATCAATGGAGTCATATATGTTCCGATAAGAACATTGACAAAGGCGCTCAACTCCAAAATAGAATGGAGCAATACGGATAATGAGTACAAGGTATATTCGGGAGATACATCTCTGCTCAAGACTGCATCTCAGGTATACCGTGAAGACGAGATATACTGGCTCGCAAGAATAATCAATGCTGAGGCGGGTGCAGAGCCGCTTCAGGGCAAGCTTGCGGTTGGAAACGTAATTCTCAACAGAGTTCGCTCCCCGCAGTTTCCCAACACTATCTATTCGGTGATTTTCGATAGAAGATTCGGAGTTCAGTTCTCCCCCACTGCAAACGGTTCTATCTATAAGACTCCGAGTGCTGAGAGTATTATCGCGGCAAAAATGTGTATTGAGGGATACTCGTTGTCTACCGACGTATTGTATTTCTTCAATCCCAAGGTGTCTCCGTCCAACTGGATATCTCAAAACAGACAGTTTGCATTCAAAGTTCAAAACCACGTATTTTATTACTAAAGAGAACGGAGATGCCCACGGGCATCTCCATTCTTTTTTATTACTTCAAAGAAATTGCTTTCTTTACGTTTTCAACTATGTTTGCGGGGGTAAGTCCGTACATTTCAAGAAGCGCGGGAACCTTTCCTGAACGGCCAAAACAATCGTTTACGCCAACCTTAACAACGGGCACAGGGCAACCCTCGCATACGACCTCACTTACTGCTGAACCAAGACCGCCGATTATGTTATGCTCCTCTGCCGTCACGATGGCACCTGTCTCGCTTGCCGCCTTGATTATTATCTCGCGGTCAATGGGTTTTATGGTGTGAATGTTGATAACTCGCGCGTCAACACCCTCTGCCGCAAGTATCTCTGCTGCCTCAAGTGCCATGCTTACCATAATACCTGTGGCAACTATGGTCACATCCTTGCCGTCGCGGAGCAATACTCCACGGCCAAGCTCAAACTTGTAGTCGGGTCTGTCGTTTATTACGGGCACTGCTGCTCTGCCGAATCTGAGGTAGAAGGGTCCGTATGTGGAAGCCGCCGCGTCAACTGCCGCGAGAGCCTCAACTGCGTCCGAGGGATTTACAATAGTCATTCCGGGAATTGTACGCATAAGCGCGATGTCCTCAAGGCACTGGTGCGTTGCGCCGTCCTCACCGACCGTAATGCCCGCATGAGTTGCGCCTATTTTTACGTTAAGGTGAGGATAACCCACCGAGTTTCTTACCTGCTCAAACGCGCGTCCTGCCGCAAACATAGCAAAGGAGGACGCAAAAGCGGTCTTTCCTGCCGCCGCGAGTCCTGCAGCGACTGTTATCATATTACCCTCGGCAATTCCGCAGTCAAAGAATCTCTGCGGATAAGCCTTTTTAAAAGTACCTGTCTTTGTCGCTTCCGCAAGGTCTGCGTCAAGCACTACGTAGTCATATTTTTCAGCGAGAGCGACCAGCGCGTTGCCGTACGCTTCTCTTGTAGCTATCTTATCTGCCATTTTTTTGCCCTCCTTATCAAAGCTTTGCGGTGAGCTCTGCCATAGCGATGTCATACTGCTCGCCCTTGGGAGTGTTTCCGTGCCACTTTACCTGATTTTCCATAAACGAAACGCCCTTGCCCTTAACGGTGTTCGCAACTATTGCGGTGGGTCTGTCCGTGCACTCGCGAGCCGCCTTGAATGCCGCCTCGATCTGTTCAAAGTCGTGTCCGTCGATAGTGATGACGTTAAAGCCAAACGCCTCAAACTTGGGCTCAAAGGGCGCGGGGCCGATTACATCTGCAACGGGGCCGTCTATCTGAAGCTTGTTGGAGTCAACTATAACGCAGAGGTTGGAGAGCTTGTAATGAGCCGCGAACATTGCCGCTTCCCAAACCTGACCTTCCTCGGATTCACCGTCGCCAAGAATTGCGTAAACGCGGTAGTCCTTGTTGTCTATCTTGCCCGCGAGAGCCATTCCGCAAGCCGCAGAGATACCAAGTCCGAGTGAGCCCGTTGTCATATCCACGCCGGGTGTTCCCTTCATATCGGGGTGACCCTGCAAAAAGCTGTCTGCCTGACGGAGAGTCTTGAGCGCCTCAGTATCAAAAAATCCCTTGAGAGCAAGCGCTGAGTAAAGCGCGGGAGCGGTATGTCCCTTGGAGAGCACTAGTCTGTCGCGTCCCTCCCACTTGGGATTTTTGGGGTCTATATTCATTTCCTCAAAATAAAGGTACGCCATAATGTCGGCAATAGAGAGCGAGCCGCCGGGATGTCCCGATGCCGCTGCGTGAGTTGACTCAATTACGCCGATGCGTATCTGTGTTGCTATGCGAGAAAGCTCGCAAAGTCTTGTCTTTTCCATAAGCCTGAACCTTTCCTTTTTGCCTTTGCGGCAAATAATTATTACGACTTAATTATACTATACTTGAAAATTATTGTCAATAGCGCACGTGTAAATCATTCGTGTTTTTTGCCCATAAGTATTGGCAAAAGCGCCTTTATTCCTACGGCAATAAGCGGACCTGCAACAATTCCCGTAAATCCCGCAAGCTTTCCTCCTATATATACTGATGCCAAGGTAGCCAGAGGGTGAAGTCCTATTCCTTTTCCTATCAGCTTTGGCTCGGCAATTTGACGGACGACGGCAACAATTATCCATATGATAATGAGGGCAACGCCCATCTTTATATCTGCCCATAAAAAGCAGAAAATACTCCACGGAAGGAGCATAACGCCCGCGCCAAGTATGGGGAGCAGGTCTATCAGAGCCACAATCAAAGACAGCAAAAAGGCATATCTGCACCCTACGCATAAAAGTCCGACGAGGACAATAAAAAAGGTTATGAGACAAAGCAAAAGTGATGTGGTAATATAGCCGAAAACAACCTCTTTTATTCCCTTTTTTATGCGAGGCAGGCTGTTTTTTGCGCCTGTCGGCAGAAGATTTATAATGAATTCCGAGATTTTGCCGTCGTCGCAGGTAAAGTAAAAGCAGGACGAAAAAAAGACAATAAAAAGTAGTATTGCCGAGGGAATTTTAGCGGCAGTATGCAACGCCGTACCCGAAATTTTTTGTCCTATAGACGAAATGGCGTCGCTTATCACTTCTGATAAAGATAGCTTGAGGCTTTCTGCGATGTTGGACAGCTCATCATTTTCCGATAGCTTATCAAAAACCGAAAAGATGCCGTAGGAATGCTTGAACTTGAGACTTGCGTTTTCAAAAAAATCTAAAATAAGCTCGGGATCCTGCTCTATTCTGTCATAAAGCGAGAGTATCTCCCCAAAAAGCAGAGACAGTCCTATTTTCAGCAAAAAAAATAGCGCAAAGAGTATAAGAATGAGGCAAACAACTCCGCAAAATTTAAAATTAAGTCTTGTTTTCTCAGCAAGCTTCAACGCAAAAGCTCTTATCGGCAGAGACACAGCCCACGCAACAAAAAACGGCAAGAGAGCCGTCCACAAAAATTTCCCCCAAAGCGCCACCAAGAGAATTATCGCGCCAAAAAATATAGTCTTGTTTGCCCAATCCGCATATTTGTTTTGATCCATTTTATTCCCCCTTTCCTGTATATTCTATGATGCGGAGCAATTAATTTATATCTAAAACAGCCTTGACTTTAGATGCTAAAAGTGGTACAATATATGCAGTAAAAATGTTAGGAAGGTTTTTGTAATGGCAAAAAATCAGGCGCCTGCAAAGAAAAAGGCAGATTTGACCAAAAACACAGCAAAAAAAAGTAATAAAAAAGAAATATTTATAATTGTGGCGGTTGTGCTCATACTTGCACTTATTGATGCGGCACTTGTAGTGGCAGTAGCAAAGTACTATGACAATCACTCCGACGATCATTCTGATGAAGGCGAGAGCAATATTCCAAAGCAAGTGGTATTTCACGACTACTCAAAGGACAAAAATACTAAGACAGAGGGAGCGTATTATGACGCCTCCAAAACCGGAATAGGACTTGATGTTGATATGGAAAAGGTCAAGGCAGAAATAGGCGCATACGACTATGACGATTTCGTTCTCTCTGAAACCCCCACAGACTTTGTAGTCATAAGAGTTGAAAATTATGGTGATATAGTTTTGGCGCTGAGAGAGGATATCGCACCCTTGACATCAAACAACTTCAAAGCGTTGGTTGTAAAGGATTTTTATGACGGTCTCACTATTCACAGAGTAGTAAAAAATCTTTTGATACAGGGCGGAGCCAAGACCCAGTCTGGCGAGGATAAGACTACTAACCCTATCTATGGAGAATTTTCTCACAATGGATATGAGAATAACCTTAAACACATAAAGGGAGTAATCTCTATGTCTCGTGATACGGACAATGATACCGCAACATCTCAGTTTATGATTATGTACGGAAACAAAACGTCGTTTGACGGAAGCTTTGCAGCATTTGGTTATGTCCTTGCCGGACTTGATGTGATGGACAGCATAGAAAACTGTGAGGTTAAAGTTTCGACAACCACAGGTGAGAAATCCGTTCCCTTAAATCAGATAGTTATAAAGGATATATTCTTCGTAGAGCCTGTTGATGGTACGGGTATTGCATCAAATCAAAAAACACGGTTGAATTAAGAGGGATAATAATGAAAAAAGCAGACGTTTTCCCTAACGTCTTATACAAAAGCGTGGATTTGAACGATCTGCGCTTTTGCTTTAAGACAAGGGAGCAAAGAACAAATAAGGGTGACTACGGGCAGATTCTCTGTGTATGCGGAAGCTTTCCTAAAAACAAAAATTTGGGTCTTGCGATGAGTGGCGCGGTGATTTTGTCGGCAAAGTCATCTCTTCGTACGGGGGCAGGACTTGTGCGCGTTTTCACGCACAAAGAAAATTTTTCGCCCGTGTCCGCTTCTGCCCCCGAGGCAGTTATGCTTTTGTATGGGGCGGAGATTGACCGCGACGGTCTTGCCGCCGAGGTTAGACGCGCGGATGCGGTGCTTTTGGGTTGCGGATTGGGAAAAAGTCAGAGTTCGAGAGAAATAGTTGAAATTGTAATGAAAAATGCAAGCTCGCCGCTTGTCATAGACGCAGACGGACTGAATATAATCTCGGAAAATCCGCAGCTTTGGGAGCATCTCTGTGCAGAGCAAAGAAAACAGACTGTCATCACACCGCATCCAAAGGAGATGTCGCGTCTTTGTGGTAGCGCTGTTGAGGAGATTTTGTCCCACCCTGTGCAGACTGCGGTGGAGTTCTCGCAGAAATACGGCGTTATAACTCTGCTAAAAGACCACAAAACCGTTATAACCAACGGCGAGACAGTCTATATAAACAATAGCGGAAATGCAGGAATGGCAACGGCTGGCTCGGGAGACGTTTTGGCAGGTATTCTTTGTGGAATGCTTGGAAACAAGATGCTTGAGGCAAGGTCGCTTTTACATAAGGTTGCTATTGGCGCATATCTGCATGGGCTTGCAGGAGACTTTGCCGCCGAGCTGTATGGCGAGCATTGTATGATAGCGGGGGATATAGTGGAGTGCATCTGCGATGCGGTAGCTTTGGCTTTGAGATAATTGTTTTTTTATGATACTTTCTGCCAACAGTAGCAGAAAGTATCCAAAGAACGCCGCTTAAAGAGGAAGGGTGTTCTAATTTTCCTCTCGGAAAATTTGCTCTGCGAGCAACGAACGACCCCCTTCCCCTTTAAGAATACCCCAACCCCTCCGCGCCGCACCTTTGGTGCAGGGCGCGCAACAAGATAATAGTTTTTACGGAAAAAATAACCGTCTTAACTGTAATGAACGTCAACGAAGCAGGCGTTTGTGTGGGTGGGTTTCAAAAGGGAGGGAGGAATCGCAACCTCCCTCCCTTTTGCGGCGGTTTGGATACTTTGCCGCCGCGGGCAAAGTATCAAAGAAAAATAAAATTAAAAAATTTTCAAAAAATTCAAAAAACCTCTTGCATTTTCAAAAAAGTTGTGGTATGATATATTACTGTATGGCGGCTGTCCCGATGTACCCTCTCAGACTGAGGGCGTCCGTACATCATATGTAAATTCACATGGAGGTAGAGAAATGCCGAATATTAAGTCAGCTAAGAAGCGTGTTAAGGTTACTGCCACAAAGACACTTCAGAACAAGA
>JAZOUO010000035.1:0-81509 GCA_045658225.1 Eubacteriales bacterium | reverse complement strand
CTTTACACATCGTCGGGAACTCTTGCCGCAACTGGAGTGACAGGTGATGATGGTGTTGCGCACGTGTGGGCAATAGAGAAGTCGTACACGGTTGTTCTCTCCAATCTGCCTGCAAAATACCCCAATAACGACACGTATTTGCTTGATAGTAATGAGCACGAAAATACCATATATCTCGCAGATCCGTCCGACTACGAGGCAAACGGCTCAAGAGAGGAAACTCCCCTTATAGTTCAAAACAGAGATACTATAACGGTTGAGCAAGAGAAGACTCTTTACTGTCGCGCGCCCAGGACTCCCGGATTTGTCTTGACGATCAATGACGAGTCGGGAAGTCTTAAGGTTCTCTATAATGGAAAAGAATATACATCTGATAACGGAGTTATAACAGTACAGTTTGATGCTCAGGTTGATGAAAGCGGAAGACCGGTAGATATATATTACTCAATCCCTAACGATTTTGCAGTTGTCAACACAGGGAAATCAAGTGCTACGGTAAAGCTTTCGATAGTTAATGCAAATGATGTGTTTGGAACAGAATCCAATCCCTTTGATATTACACTCGGAACAAAAACAGAAACTCCTGAGTTTGTTATTGGAACTTCGCTTGCAGATCCTGGAATAAGCAGATATTGCTATGTTTTTGATGCTGTGGAGAGTGGATTTTTCTGGATCGATAGCATTGATGCAGCAATCATTATACATGTTAACGGTATAATGATTCAGGATGATGAATATAACTCGCTTGCGTACGTATTTCTGTCTGCCGGAGATAAGGTTGACGTTCACATAGAAACACTCAATTTGTTTGATAATATTACGTTGCCTGTCAGCTTTACTGCTAACTTTGACACAGAAATTACAACACTTCCCGACAGATTTACATGTGAACACGAATATGATAATGACTGTTCTTCTTCTTGCAATAAGTGTGGAAGTGTAAGATACACAAAGCATACCGAGGAAGAAATACCTGCTGTGGATGCAACCTGCTCCAAGACAGGACTAACCGCAGGTGTTAAATGCTCAGTGTGCGGAGAGATAATCGTAGCTCAGAAAAAGACAGATACGATACCTCATACTCTTGAGATGGTAAATGAAATCCAGCCTGACTGCACCAATGAGGGTCGTACAGAAGGAAAAAGATGCTCCGTATGTAAAACTACGATCGAGGGTTTGCAGGTAATTGATGCGCTTGGACACGATTGGTCAGAGGTGTATGAATATGACGACAATAATCACTGGCAGATCTGCGCAAGATGTTCCGACGGAGCTACTAAGCCGGAGTCACATAAACGTGATGAGTACGGAATATGCATTTGCGGTTATGGATGTAGCCATGATAATGTAGAGTGGAAGGTCTCAAAGTCGGCGACATGCTCCGAAGAGGGCAGAGAAAATCTTGTATGCTCCGACTGCGGCGCTGCAACTGAAAGCAGACCCATAGAAAAGATACCTCACACACCGGGTGCTGAGGCAACGTGTACAACTAATCAGATATGCACGGTGTGCAAAACGGAACTTACAGCCGCTAAGGGACATACCCCCGGAGCTGATGCAACGTGTACAACCAATCAGATATGTACAGTATGTAAAGAGATACTTGTAGCTGCAGGACATACCCCCGGTCCTAAGGCAACGTGTACTAGCGATCAGATATGCACAGTATGTAAAACGGTGATTGTAGCTGCTACAGGAGAACATACACCCAACCGAAAAGCTCCTTCGTGTACTGAAGATCAAATATGCACGGTATGTAAGGCAGTAATCGCAAGCGCAACGGGACACACTCCCAACCGCGATGAATCCACTTGCGAATACAGAAAAATGTGTACGGTCTGCTATACTGTTCTTGAGGAATTTAAGCCGCATACCGAGGGAGCAGAGGAGGCAACCTGCACGACAGCGCAGACCTGTGTTGATTGTGGATATGAGATAGTCCCCGCGCTTGGTCACAAATATGATGCCAACTACGTATGTACGGTTTGCGGATATGAAAAGCCCGAGAGCAAATATAAGCTCACATTTGTCAACGCATCCGACGGAAAGCCCTTGGCGGGTGTGACTATTGAGTTTTATGTCTCCGCTGACGCAGAAGAACCTTTCATTACAAAAACCACTAGCAGTAGCGGATATGTTGAGATTACAACCAAGGTAGCTTCTACCGCTACTATCAAGCTTAGCAATCTCCCCGCAGGATTTATTATTACCGAGAGCTATCTTGTTGGCGAGGAATCGGGATTGTACGGTCTCGAATCTACAATAGAGGTCGCGAATGGCGCCGATTACGTTTACGACGGCAGAGACGAGGATCATCCATATAACATCCCCAACGAAGGCGGTAGTGTCACCGTTGCATCTGGAGCAACCATCTATTGCATGTATCCCCGTACCGCAGGAATGACAATGACTATCAGAAATGCCACAGGCGTCACCGTAATATACAATGGTACACAGTATAAAGCAGATAGTAGCGGTGTCATTACCATTAAATTTGCTTCTCAGTCCGTAGCGATAGAGCTTAGCGAAGCTAATCATTTCACAATTATAAACAATTCGGGCGCGGAGATAACTCTCACCCCCACAGTAGCATAAAAAAACCCTTGTGTTCAATCGAACACAAGGGTTTTTATCATTCGGACAACGCGGAATCAATCGCGCTCTTTAATTCATCGTAGGTTACGCTGCCTGTTTTTGAGAAAATGATAATTCCGTCTTCGTCAATTATAATAGTCATAGGGTAGGATATAGTTCCTCCCAACGCCTTGTAATAATCATCATTTTCCGTATCGTGAGGTATGATCATTTTTGTATTTGGGAAGGTTTCATTGATATAATCTCCACCGGACTCAACCTCCAACGCAGAATGTATAGCAACTACTGCCGCGGTGTCCGCATATTCACTCGCTATCTCGTCAAAATAGGGAAGTTCCTGAACGCAGGGAGTACACCACGTGCCCCAGAAGTTGAGAACAGTTATCTTTCCTTTAGTTTGTTCAATGCTGAACGTTTCGCTCGTGTAGGTATCAAGCGTCATAGTAGGACAAAGACTTCCGACTGTATTTCCAACGGGTGGAAGTGTAGAATCGCCCACCTGATTTTGATCTTGGGTCTGATCTTCGGATGATGGAGGCGTGTTTTTGCTTCCGTCGTCATAGAATACGTTGTAGTAGAGAAGCGCGCCGATAAGTACAGCCGCCATAGCGGAGATCACGCCTATCTTTATAGCCTTGTTTCGCTTTTCTATCTTTGCTTTCTTTTGTGCGACGAGAGACTCGTGCTCGGGTGTTCCGATAGGAGTTATGTCCTCATCAATATTTATTTCATTTGCGTGAAGGATTATCTTTGAGCCTTTCCATGAGATAGCGCCCGTGGGACAGGAGTCAATACACTCACCGCAGCTTATACACTCTTGGTCGCCGACGTGATGGACGTCCATCTTACATTTGCTCACGCATATATTACAGCTCGTACACTTGGGTTTATCAAGCTTTACACCAAAGAAAGATATCTTGTTAAACAAGCCGTAAAGCGCACCGAGAGGGCAGAAGAAACGGCAGAAAAATCTGAAAATAAATATCGCGCCTGTCACAAAGCTGACAAGAAGGATGAATTTCCAAGTAAACAGCGGGCCAAGCATAGAGAACCAACTGGAGTTTACCTTGTTTGAGAGCAGACCCATTGCACCCTCAAGAGTTCCCGCTGGGCATATATACTTACAAAATGCGGGCAGAGGCACGCTCTTGAACATATACATCAAGGGGAAGATGAACACGAAAACAACAAGAATTACGTATTTCAGATACGAAAGTATTCTTGTAAAGCGATTTTTCTTGAGCTTTGGAGTTTTGATCTTATGTAAAAGCTCCTGAATAAGTCCGAACGGACAGAGGAAGGAGCAAATCCAACGACCGAACATTATTCCGTAAAGCAAAATAATTCCGAACATATAGTAGGGAAGACGCTTATTTGAACTTGCCAGAGAGTTCTGAAGCGCGCCGAGAGGACAAGCGCCCGACGCTCCTGGGCAGGAATAACAGTTAAGACCCGGAGTACAGAAATTTTTAAGTGGGCCCGTGTAAATAGTGCCTTTGATAAAGCCCTTAATGTTTGCGTTAAAAAGAAGCGCCGCGTAGAGCTGAATAATTCTGCGCTTTGAGGGCTTGTGAGCTATAAACCAATTTTTTATCTTACTCATAACATCAACCCAATCCAATACACTCTGTACAGAGTCGTATTGCCTTTCCGAGAACGTCAGCCATACCGCCGTTGAAAATACCCACGGCGATAAATATTATTGCAAGAGTAAGAATTACACCGCGCACGCTCCACATAATAATAGTCTCTTTTTTGGTTTTAGCAGGGTCAGCAGTCTTTTCGGGAGCGACTGCACCAAGAGATATAGCTTGTTTGAGATATTCAATTTCCGATTTTAAGCTGATGCGAGTTATTATGCTTAATGTAATACAGAACACAGCGGCAAAAGCGCACCAGATAAGAGTGAATATTACGGCGGGTATGATGCTTTGATTGATAAGATACTTGTCGTAGTTTTGAGAATTACAGAGGTATATTAGCAAGGGAATAGAAGTTATCGCAGGGAAACCTATACAAACACAGGTCATTATGCGGCGATCCGAGCGCTCCTCCTTTATTTTTTCGGCGAGATCAGTGTCACAAGAGTCAAGATCAACCTTTTGCGCGAGTCTCTCACGCGACATAAAATAATTCGGATGAGCCTTGGGGTTCTTTATATTTTCCTTGCCCGCAGGCTCCTTCTGGACAGGGAGACAAATTAACAAAACAATACTGCCTACAATGCCCGCAAGGCAGAGAAAAACCAAAACCGCGATTTTTGAAAAATACTCAGCCACGATCTCGCGCGAAAATTCTCCGTCCCCGCCGTTATATATGGCATAGCACGACAATATTATACTTAACGCTGTGAGCGTTATAATCACGGACAGACAGATGCCGTAGACAAGATGTATTCGTTTTATTGTGCTTTGCGACATAAAACAATCTCACTTTCTCATAAATATACATAATAATTATATCACAAAATGTACTCACAGTCAATAGCCTTGAGCAGTATTCGACAAAATTGTGTTGACACCGCAGGTGGCGTGTGCTATAATAAAAACAGTAATTTTTTGGAGGTGCGATATGGCAATTTATAAGTCAGTGTCCGAGCTTGTAGGTAATACCCCCTTGCTCGAAATTGTAAATTACAGCAATAAAAATTCTATAGACGCGACTATATATGTAAAGCTTGAGTGCTTCAATCCCGCAGGCTCTGTCAAGGATAGGGTGGCGCTTTATATGATAGAGGGTGCGGAGAGCGACGGTAGACTAAAAGTTGGCTCAACCATAATTGAGCCCACCTCTGGAAACACGGGAATTGGACTTTGTGCTATCGGTGTGTCGCGCGGATACAAAGTTATAATAGTTATGCCAGACACTATGTCTGTTGAGAGGCAGATGCTTATGAGAGCTTACGGAGCAGAGCTTGTGCTTACCGACGGTGCGCTTGGTATGAAGGGCGCAATAGAGAAGGCAAACGAGCTTGCCACGGAAATTGATGGCGGAGTAGTTATGGGACAGTTTGAAAACCCCGACAACCCCCGCGCGCATTACGAAACCACGGGCGTGGAGATATGGGACGACACAAACGGCGAGGTGGATATTTTCGTTGCGGGTATAGGCACAGGCGGCACTATAAGCGGTATAGGGAAATACCTAAAAGAGAATAATCCCAATATAAAAATAGTCGGCGTTGAGCCTACTAATTCTCCTTATCTTACAAAGGGAATTGTGGGGACGCACGGACTTCAGGGCATAGGCGCGGGATTTATCCCCGAAACCCTTGATACAAGCGTCTGTGACGAGATTATAACCGTTAGCGAGGATGAGGCGTATTGTGATGGCAGAAGCCTTGCACAAGTAGAGGGCATACTCGTTGGCATATCCTCGGGTGCGGCGCTTTCAGCGGCTAAAAAGTTGGCTCAAAGACCCGAAAACAAGGGCAAAAAAATAGTGGTGCTACTTCCCGATACGGGCGAGCGATACCTTTCAACACAGATGTTTAAATAATTGTTTGGAGAAATCAATTCAAATGAGAAATGCACAGCTTGCGGATATTTTAAGACCGCAAAATATGGACGAAATAGTGGGACAGTCCCACCTTTTCGGAGAAAAAGGAATAATCCGAAGAATGCTTTCAGGCGGAAGAATAACAAATATGATATTTTATGGCCCTCCAGGCACGGGTAAGACTACCGCAGCGGGAGTTATCGCAAAGATGTCAGGAATCTCGTTCCACCGCTTTAACGCGACCAGCGCAAGCCTTTCGGACGTAAAAGAAGTACTCAATTCCTCGTCAAATTTATTCGGCGCGTCGGGAATACTTCTTTACATAGATGAGATACAGTATTTTAACCGCAAGCAGCAGCAGGCGTTGCTTGAATATATCGAGGACGGACGTGTGACGCTTATCGCGTCAACCACGGAAAACCCGCATTTTTACGTATATAACGCGGTCATATCCCGTTCGTCACTCTTTGAGTTTAAGCCCGTGGAGCACACCGAAATACAAAAAATGCTTTTGCGAGCTTTGGATTATCTCAACACCGAAAACAACACGCAAAAAACAGTCGCGCCCGACGCGCTTGAGTTTATCTCCAAGGCGGCAAGGGGAGACGTGCGTCGCTCGATAGGACTTTTTGAGAACGCATATTTTGCGTCGGACAATATAATTACTGTTGACTCCGCAAGTCAGTTTTCCGCAGGAGTGGGCAACTTTAACGACGACACACACTACGATATGCTTGGCTGTCTGCAAAAGTCTATCCGAGGCTCCGATCCCGACGCGACTGCGTTTTACGTCGCGAAAATGCTTGAGCAGGGAGATATAATATCTCTTTGCCGTAGACTTCAGGTAATAGCCAGCGAGGATATAGGGCTTGCGTATCCCATAGCCCCCGCGATAGTAAAGGCTTGCTGTGACTCTGCGCGCGAGCTTGGTATGCCCGAGGCAAGACTTCCTCTAATTCATGCGGCTTTGATGCTTGCTACCGCGCCCAAATCCAACTCCGCGTATATGGCGCTTGCGGCGGCAGACGAGGATATAAAGGCAGGGCTTGGACTTGAGCCTCCTATTCAGCTCCAAAGCCCGCTTTTCAAGGGCTATAAATACCCTCACGATTACCCCAATCATTATGTCAAGCAGCAGTATCTGCCCAGCGACATAAAGGGCAAAAAATACTACCGTTTCGGCGAGAACAAGACGGAAAAGGCAGCAGAGGAATACTGGAAGAAGATTAAGGGCGAATAACAAAAATCCGATGAGGTCATGAATTCTCAAAACTGTTTTGATTTACATATTGTTCACACATTTAATGTAAAAATATGGTAAAATAAATCAAGAGCAATATCGCCCGACAACAAGCAGTTGCCGAGTTTATTGACAAAAGGTAATTTACGCATAGGTTGGCGGTTCTGCCATACCTATGCGTTTTTGTATTTTTAAATTTCAAAGGAGGGATGTTATGATTAACGCAAGCAAAAAAACAACACACAGAAACACCCCTCTGATTTTTTGGAGTGTGGGCATATAGCGATGCTATATGCAATTACGAAAATCAACCATACTCTGAAAGGAATTTTTATATGAAAAAATATAAATTTTTAAGATGCTTGGCGTTTTTACTCGTAGTAGTAATGCTTATCGCCAGCTTTCCGGTAGCTTCGTTGGCACAAACGCTTGAAACTACAGAAAATGATAACATAGAAGAAACAATCTCTCAACCAACATATGAGAATCTGACTGAAACAGAGCTTGATGAGACAGAGAAGGACGTGTATATACTCTCCGAGGACACTACCAAGCGCGGAAAATTTGAAAAGCATTATCTGTGCTCTGACGGAACGTTTGTTGCGGTCACGTATGCCGAGGCGGTGCATTACCGTGATGATAACGGGGAATGGACAGACATTGACAACAGTCTTTCCGCAAACGAAACAATCGGCGCATACGAGGCGCAAAACGGAGATTATAAGGTAAGTTTCTATACTGCGCCTGTACAGACGCCCGGTGACACGAGCGTCGCGGGTATTCAAGGCAATACCAATGACACGTCAAGCAGTGGCAAGCTGGTCACAATGCAAAGTAAAGACAGTGCGCTTTCGTGGACGCTAACCGCAAACAAAAAATTACAGGCGTCGAGTACATCAAGTATTTATTCGCTGTCTGAAAACACCGAGCAGACTACGATAGGAGTATCATCATCCACATCGGTTAGCGTGCTTGGTACAATGAAGAACGAAGAAGAGAATGAAAGCTTTACAAAAATAAATATAAACGATGAGAGCGCATTTGCTCTCCCCAAGGTATCGAACACTGTAAGATATGATGCTCTTTTTGGAGAAGACGAGGGGGTATCGGTGCGCTATACAGTCTATCGTAATAAAATAGAAGAGGACATTTTTATTGAAAGAAAAACGGATATAGAGTCCTTTTCGATGTCGGTTGACTGCACGGGCTTGATACCTGTACTGAATTCCGATAACAGCATAGATTTTCTTGACAAAAACGGAGATATGGCGTATCATATAAGCATACCTTATATGATAGACGCATCGTATGCAGTTCTCAACGATATACAGGTCAAACTTTCTGTTGACGGCAACAAATGTATAATCACGTATACTCCCAACAGCGAGTGGCTGAACTCGCCTGACAGAGTATATCCAATAATGCTTGACCCCTCGGTGACGACTAAGGAATACCAGTCAAACGTGCAGGATGCGTATTTCAAAGAAGGCGATACTGTGGATCATAGCGACGAGCAGATTTTGCAGATCACAGAAGGAAATATTGCTGTAATATCATTTTTAACTCTCCCCGTGATACACGATAGTTTACCGATACAAAAAGCAACGCTAAATCTTACGTTATCATTTGCCCCGTTTAGTGAGGGTCAAATAAATTTTGAAGTGCTAACTGCTATGATGTCGGCGGATGAGATGACGTATGATGATTATCTTGATTCATATGTGGAATTTTCTACCAATATGAGCATGTTCCCTCAAGAAAAACAACTTATCTTTAATTGGACGAGCGTTTTTCAGGGAACAGCTGAATTTCTTAGCGATAAGGTGTTTGCGGCGAAGCTGATTTCGGACGGTAATTCATATGTATATCCCATATGCTCGTCGGAAAATGCAAACGGAGCAGGTCCGTATATAGCGATCACGTACGGATATGCGTTTGCAAGCGAATTTAATACGGGTGATAGCTTAAGCTTTTATAATGCCGACAATGGCAGATATATAGACTATGGGGCAGTACCAAACTCCACCGCGCAGACTACCGAAAGCAGTGTAAACTTTACATTGCTCAAAAACGATGATACGGGCGGATATAAGATAAGAAGCACTGCAAATTCTTCTCTATATCTTACCGTTAATGATACCGGCGGCGTGATATGGAGCAGCGATGATATTCCCGAGAGACAGGAATGGATATTTGCGCCTACTTCGGTATGGACGTTTTATATTGTGCTTCGCGGAGATATGAGTCTCGCGCTTACAATGCCGGATCAAGGTCATTATGAAAATTGAGAATGGGTAGTCACGGGCGGATATTTGTCCTGCTATCATATAGATGATTTTACTTGTCCGTACTGCGATTTCAATCATCAGGAGTGGTATTTGTATAGAAACGGTGAACTCTTAGAGCTTGAGCTTGGTTTGGAACGAATTGAATCGGGGACATATTTCATAAATAACGTTGGCTATGGAGGTTTTTTGTCAAGTACCAGAAAGCTTGAAAATGGATTTTCATGGGACCTTGGCGACAAGGTAAAATGGGAGATCACAAATATTGGTTTTAATCAGTATGTTATACAGCCGTATAGCAGATTAGGGTACTGCTTGTCATGCTCAAGCACAGGACGCATATCTCTTGCGCAACGGCAAGGTATTGTAACGGATGATTGCATTTGGAAATTGGAATTGTCTCCAATATTTGGCTCTGAGCTACTAAGCATAAAGAATAAGGCGACGAACAAGTATTTGTATTACGACGGGGAGAATTTAGTTTCCGATGACAATCCAACAACTGAGAAAAATCATCGCTGGAGAGTATATCCATTGGATGCGGAGTATATCTCTATTTTAAATAATACAAGTTTCAGCAATTTAAACATAGACATTGGAGAACCTGCTGATATAGATATAAATTTACCAGATTATTTTAGATATGCATCTCTTCAGGATTTTGAATATACGATATTGTCAGGCGATGATAGTTGTGTTAAGATAATGCTTGAACGGGGCAAAATATTAGGACTTAAAGCTGGCACGGTTCAGATACAGGCAAAACATGTGTTGCTTGATCGGACTTTTGACTTTTACGTTACAGTCAATGAACAGCTTTATTCTATACAAATTGACCAAGGCCAAACTTTTAATATGCGTCGAATAATAAATGGTGTCTCGGAATGGAGGACCGATAATCCTGATGTTATTTCGCAAAACGATATAACGGTATTCGAATGTATTGAAAGCGGATATGCTCTTGTTTCAGGATATGATTCCGATGGAGGCTTGCTTGCTCTTGTTGAAGTTAGGGGTGTGACTCAAAAGGATAAGATACTTGAAGCCTTAACTACTAATGAAACATATTATTTATATCACCATGGACCTTGTGGATTAAATAGTTTGGCGAGTGATATATGTTCAGGTACTTCAAGGGATTTTCTTGAAGTTAAATTGGTATTGATAAGTTATTTTAGACTATGGTACAATGGGAATTTGGGCATAGAATGGATTAAATCAAGAATTCAAAACTATTTTGGATTAAGCATTACCACCGATAGAGCACAGTATGTGACGGCAGAATACGAAGTTAAGGGGCTTGGTGGATATTATAATCCTGTGGTGCAGATTGAAAATCTCAACGAATTTTTGAATAATATTAAAGCTTTAATAGCGATGTGTGGCTTTAATTATGCAAAAACGCTGTATGCAGATGACTTTGCGGCCAATATGACTACAAGCGCACAGGCGGATGTTCAGGCGGCATATCAAAGAAGACACACCGTGGTTGATGTTGCAAGACAATCTCAAATTGCTAATGGGTATAGTCCTGATAATTTCAAAACGGTAATTTTGAAAAAAGGAGATAAAGTGTACGGTCTGTTGCCTGGGCAGGGTAGTTGGTATACAACAGCGGCAAGTGTTGAACAAAGCGGATATAATCAGATAACCCTCAACCAAGGGTTGCAAATTAAGAAAGATCCTAGTCATGGATATAGAACATCCGTTGCTGAATATGTTGTTAAAGAAGATATAGTGGTTGCATACGGCACTGCATCTAATAATACTTATGTAAATGGTGAGTTTATTGGCACTGGGGGGTACGAACAATATTTTATTGAATTTTTTGCGAATGTTTTAGAACGTGTGGCAGAAACAGCACTAACTACGGGATGAAAGGAAATATAACAATGAAACTATGTAAAGAATTGCAGGAAATTTACAAGTCCGAACTCACAAGGGGAAATTATATTGCATCAATGATGAATCATAAGAAAACGGAAAGCGCCCCAGCCACAATGGTTGTGACAATGAAAAGAGTTTTGGATGACTATAAGATTAAAACTGTTGAGCAAAGGGTTTATTACGGAACATTTAATCCGTCCACAAAGTCTTATTTTTGTCCTGATTGTGGAATGATGATAGAGGGACCTTTGTCTTATGGTCAGAATATACTTTGGCCTGTAGATAGAGGAGAGGCGCCCCACCCGTCGGTTATAGCAACGCCTGAAAACGTGTATTGGTTGGATGAGTCGTGGTATTATGACGGCGCAGTCCCCACTCTTATGGATTCGTTTGACGGCGAGGATAAACCCGAGGTAGAAAAATGTTAGACTTAAAAAACGGCGAAATTGTCCTTTGTCAATCGGGATTAAAAATAGATAGATATTTAACGATAGACAAGCTTGAAACTGACACCGACATAGAGTTGATTAAGAAGAAAGACTTTAAAACGGGATATATATGGTATAGTATCTGGGCAGATGTTGAAGAAAATAAATATATACAACTTTCGATTTGCTTTTCTGTTAGGAATCAAAAGTCAAAACTTTGTCGTGTATATATCTATCCTCATATACAGAAAAATAACCCTATAGATGCCAAAATGTATTTTAATAACATCGATAAGGTATCTGAAAATGTAAAAATATGGTTTGGTAAATATTGTGATACCCCCAGAAAAGTTTTTTCTTGGGGAGAAGTGTTTAATATTCACGGAGATCCAAACATAGATCCGTCCGTTGTTTTGATGTATAAATAGTAATCCCCCCTGTGACGGCGGGGGTGAGAAAAACCTCGCGCGGCAGAGGAATATTGGAAAAAAATCAAAGGCGAATAACAAAAATCCGATGACACTTGTCATCGGATTTTTGTGTTACGGGGTATCTCCCGCGTTGATTATTTTCTCAATTTTCGACCAATTTGTCTCGTTGGATTTATAGTACTGCTCCATATATTCAAGTCCTACGATATCCTTTATGATCTGCCTGTCACTGCTTTCAAATTCACATGAGAGGTAGTAGGCAAAGGTTAATACGTCTCCAAACTCCTGTGTGAACTCCTCGGAGCAGGAGTTGGACGAAACAAGTATCTGAAAGGACTTTCCGTCAGTCATTTGAACGGTGTATTGAAGATTTGCATTTTCATCGCAGGAGAATGAGTATCTGTAAACCTCGTCCCACGTGTACTCCTGCGTGGTTATAAAAACTTTTTTCTTTATGGAGTCCTTTGAAACCTCGGTATAAACTCCCGCGTTGAACACAAGCATCCCAACGAGGAGAACTATTCCCAAAGCACCCGCAATTTTAGTGGTCTTTGTAAGAATAATCTTGTGATTTTTCTTGTTGTCAATAGAGTTGCCGTCCAAAAGCACGCCGTCCTGCTTGTCGCTTTTTTCTTTGGCCATAATTGAAAACAGGTAGATAAAGAAAATCACTTCAAATATCAAAAATGCGGTAATTATAAAGACCGTGGTATGCTCGCGCAGAGCTATAACTGCGATATCGGGAGCAAAGGCTGAAAAACTCAGGCTTGCCGTAATATTCAATAACAGTACATAAATGACCGTCAAAAGAATTGATGTGACCGTTCCGATTATAGTCATAAGAAAGGTACTTTTTTTCATTTTATCACCTTGATTTTATATTTTGACGGGGTTGTCCTGAGAACAACCCCGTATATCTTATCAAAGAAGTCTTATAGACTCGCAAATACCCACGCTCTCGTCCGAAATAAGAGTCGCGGCATCTGCTTCGCTCATCTGCTTTACAATTACGCAGGTGTAGTCACCCTCGCGCACAGTTGTCTGTATATCTCCAAAGCGGGAAAGGGAAGAATCGCCATTCAAGATAAACAATCTGTCGCAGGTGTAGGACTCAAAATCAGCCATGTCAGACTCTGTTGCAACAGTAAAAGAGGGAAGCTTTATATTGCCCTTGTGAGCCGCGATATCAACTATGTCGGCGCACACAGCACTCGCCGTGGGAAGCTTTCCCGCGCCGGGGCCATAGAACATAACCTGACCAACCATATCTCCCGAAACGAGTATTCCGTTGAATACGCCGTCAATGCTAGAGAGGGGATTTGAGTCGGGTATAAGTCTGGGAGATACCATGCAGAGCATCTTTCCGTCAATATTTCTTGTGTGGCCAATAAGCTTTACGGAATATCCGAGCTTTTTAGCAACCTCAACCGCAGTCTTGGAAATCTTCGTTATACCCTCTGTATGAATACTGTCGGGACTTGCGAGCTTACCGAATGACAGGGCCGCGAGAATAACTATCTTTCTTGCCGCATCAATTCCCTCAACGTCTGCCGTGGGGTTTGCCTCGGCATAGCCAAGTCTCTGAGCCTCCTTGAGCACGTCGGAGAACTCTGCGCCCTCCTTGTCCATCTTGGTAAGGATAAAGTTCGTAGTTCCGTTGAGAATACCGCTGACCTCGCAGAGATTGTTGGAGGACAGGTCGTTGCACATGGGACGGATAATCGGAATACCGCCGCCAACGCTCGCCTCGAACAAGTAAGAGACACCATGAGCCTTTGCGGTCTCAAGAAGCTCCGCGCCGAACTTTGCAACTACCTCCTTGTTTGATGTGACAACGCTCTTGCCCGCCTCAAGACACGCCTTTGAAAAGTCGTATGCAGGGTGGGATCCGCCCATCATTTCTGCAACGATAGAGACCTCGGGGTCATTGAGTATGATATTGAAATCGTGAATTACAAGATTCTCAAAGGGGCTTCCGGGGAAGTCGCACAAATCGAGAATGTATTTGACATCAAGGCTTTCGCCTATCTTTTTAGTGATGATATTGTTGTTTTGTGTGATAACCTCCGCAACACCCGATCCTACGGTGCCGAAGCCCAGAATTGCTATTTTTGCCATTATCAAGGGTCCTTTCGAAATTGGGTAATTTTATCGAATTAAAGTAATATGAATATATAATACCACATTTTTTCAGAAAATGCAACCTTACTATTGAAAAAAAATAATATTTATGGTAAAATATCAGTATGAGTTAAAAAATAGGGAGGAAATTGTATGGGATCACTAGTCGGAGGTAAGCAGAATGTAAAAATCTTTGTGCTTTACCTTATGCAGAATATAAATTATCCTATGGATTATATCACAATAAATGATATCGTTATGCAAAACGATTACGTGCTTTATCTTGACTTCGCCGAGAGCTTCCACGAAATGCTTGATGCGGGACTTATCGATATTTACGGACAGAACGAAGATGGAGACGATCTTTACGTAGTCAGCCCAAAGGGAAGACTTGTTGCTACCGAGCTTCACGGAGAAATACATATGGCTCTTTTGCAGAAAAGCCTTTCTTGCGCGTTGCGTTATCTTGATTTCAGAAAGCGCGGTATAACCATATCCTGCAAGATAGAGAAAAGAGAGGACGGCAGATACGATGTTATCTGCAAGGTCAACGAGAAGAACGAGCCTATACTCACGACAACTCTCGTTGTGGACAACCTTAAATTTGCGCAGAAAATGGAAGACAACTTCAGAGAACATCCCGAGATAGTTTACAGAGGAATTGTATCTCTTGTTGCAGGAAATATCAACTTCTTATTTGAATAATGTACTTAATATTTTTTAAGAAAAATAGTTAACAAACTTTCAAGAATACCAATGTGCATAATGAACAACAAAGTCAAAATTGATTGATTAAAATGCACAAGTAGACAGGCTTTAATTTGTTCAAAACAGACCATAGACAACATATTTTGTAAAAGTGCAACAAAAAAACGCAAAAAATAGTGTTGACTTTTGGGAAAAATAATGATACAATTAGATAGTGTATTTGTAAGCGTCATTTTTACAAATCGGTAGGAGAAAAATGAACTCGGAAAACAGAAATGCAGCAGAATCAAGGGATGAAATCATTTCTATGATTCAGAAGGCGAGAGAGGGCAGCCTTGACGCCTTGGACTTTCTAAAAAGTAAATATCATCCTCTTATCGAGTCGCAGGTAAATCGCGCTTATGCTGACTATATGTCCAATCAAGATCGTGAGGATTTGCATGACGAGGCGGTCAGCGCGTTTGTTAATGCGGTGTGTAATTACAACTGTGAGGAATCGCAGGTTGAGTTTGGACTGTACGCGAAGGTGTGTATAAGCAACAGGCTTATTACATTTATCCGAAAGTACAATTCAACAGGTGCGCGTGGCGTTGCGTCGCTTGATGAGCTTTCGCAGTTCATCTCGGAGGAAGGGCAGACAGACCCCTTGGATCAGGTTGTTGAAGATGAGAAAATAAGATCTCTAGTTGACAGAATACAGAGTAATCTTTCTCCATACGAGGCAAGAGTATGGTGGCTTTACACATCGGGACTTTCCGCAAAGACTATTGCGGAAAAGGTTGATGGAGACGTGCGATCCGTTAATAACGCAATTTACAGAATACGCAAAAAACTCAGACAGCTTTTGTCTGATTGAATTACATAAGATAAATTCTCAAAGAGAGTTTATATACAAGTCATTATAAAAGCGGAGTGACAGGTATCATTATCAAAAGTGAGGTATTAAAAAAATGTGCGAAGAAGTAAAAGTTGAAGGCGAAGTTGCCGAGACCGAAGTAGTAGAAACTGTATATGAGGACATAGTTCTCACATGTAAGGACTGCGGAGAGGAATTCACGTTCACCGCAGGCGAGCAGCAGTTCTATGCTGAAAAGGGTTTCAAGAATCAGCCCAAGGCTTGCAAGGCTTGCCGCGACAAGAGAAAGAACGCAGATAAGCCTGAGCGCGAGACCTTTATAGCTGTGTGCAGCGAGTGCGGCGGCGAAGCAAAGCTTCCTTTCCAGCCTTCAAGCGACAGACCCGTTTACTGCAGCAAGTGTTTTGAAGCAAGAAGATCAAGATAATTGCTGTAATCTGCTATAATAACGAAAAGTTGCGCTTTTAACTTCGGTTACATATAGTTGATAAAAAATCAAAAAACGGACAAGTATGCTTGTCCGTTTTTTGCGCTTGACTTATATTTTTGTATATGATATAATAGGTGCGAAAAGCATCAAATATCAAATTATTAAGGGAATTTACGTATGGATATTGCATTACTTATTCTTGAAATAGTGGGAACGGTCGCGTTTGCGATATCGGGCGCGCTCGTGTCAATAAAGGCAAAGCTTGATATGCTCGGAGTAATACTTCTCGGTATTATTACGGCAGTCGGTGGAGGAATTATAAGAGATATCATAATAGGACGCACGCCCCCTGCGGTGTTTTCAAGGTCATATATAATCTTGATAGCCTTGGCTGTATCGGTTGTGGTATTTATCATATCGTATATAAGACGTCGGAATTTTACGGAAATGCGAAAAAAGATAGAGCATATCAACAATTTCTTTGATGCGCTTGGACTTGCCGCATTTTCGGTAATGGGAACTGAGACTGCATTTGCCTGCGGTCTGGAGGATAAGATACTTCTTTCCGTCACTCTCGGAGTTTTAACGGGAGTCGGTGGAGGACTTATACGCGACGTGCTGGTTAATGATACACCTTACATACTTAAAAAGCACGTTTACGCCTTGGTTTCTATACTCGGAAGCCTTATGTACTACTGCTTGAGGATCTGGCTCGGTGACTCTGTATTATCCATAGCCATTCCCGTAGTCACGATAGTAGTATTGAGAATGCTCGCAGCTAAATACCGTTGGAGTCTGCCTCGAGTACACATTGAGGACGATATAACGCAAAATAAGGGTGAATGATCACCCTTATTTTTTTAATGCAAAGAAAATGACCTCTTTTTCGTCTCTGCCTATGGTTTTTGTAAGATATAGGAATGCGATATAAAAGAATATTGAGAGAACTATGTGGAGTGTTATATCAAGTATTTGTCCTCTAATATCAAAAATGCGAAGCACAAAATACGCGGTATTAGTTGCGCAGAGAATACATATCACGGGCATAAGTATCTGATGAAAAATTTTGAATTTCATTTTTGTCACAGATACCATTTTCCATAGACTTAAAAAGGTATTGAGCATTTCGGTCGCGTATATGGATATAACGTACCCCATGAGTCCCATTTTAGGAATAAGCACAAGGGCGAAAATACATGCCGTGAACGCGTCGGCGATATTTACGTTCATAGAATATACTTCGTGTCCCATGCCCTTGAGAATAGCATCCACCGCGCTGTCAATATACATTATGGGTATGAGTGGCGCCATAAGCTTTATATATCGAGCCGCCTCCTCGCTGTTGTAAACTGTCGTGCCAAGCCCGTAGGAGTAGAATATCATAATTCCCGACGTGCCTATTGAAAAAATAAGCGCGAGAGTAAGAACTCTGTATGATATACGTTTAAGTCGCTCAGGGTCATTTTGCACTCGGCACTCAGTGACTTCGGGTATAAGCAGACCCGAAAAGGAGGTAATAAAAGCTGAAGGAAAAAGTATCAGAGGCATTACCATACTATGTAAGATTCCGTACGAGGCAAGTGCTGCCGACCATGATTTTCCACTGGCTTTAAGTCCTTTTGGAATAAGAATGTGCTGTACTGTCGTAAGCCCCGACCTTACGCACGCACTTATAGTGACGGGAACAGTTATAGAAAGGAGTTTTTTTGTGATTTTATTCTCCGCGCCTTTAGATAACGTAGGAAAATTAAGGTTTTTTTTGCTGTCATACTTGTACAGAATGAACACGGCAAGCAATGAAAAAAATTCAGCAAGCACCGCGCCGAGTACGAGTGCAATGCAGGCATATTCTGCGCCGCGTTGAACAAATTTCGTTAAAAATATTATTGTCAGAATTATCTTTATGCCTTGAGCGATTATCTGTATCAGTGAGCTAGCGCGTACACGCTTGACAGCAGTAAAATATCCCGACAGACATGAGCAAAGAGAAACTGGAACAAGCGAGAGCGCGAGTATTTTCAGCGAGCGAATAACTCTTGTATCGCCAAGTACATTTTCACCAATCAAATTTGATAGGGAAAAGAGCAAAACAGTTGCCGCAATACTTGATACAAACGCGCATACAAGGGCTTTTTTTGCGGTCTTGCGCGCAAGTCCTTTGTCGCCTACACCCATGGCATCGGATACGGCGCGCGTAGTGCCGAGATTTATTCCCGCGCACCCGAGAGTCACGGCAAAGGCATATATTCCACCCATAAGTGAGTACAAGCCCATTGCTTCTGCCCCCGCCGTATTTGACACGTAAATATTAAAAGCCACGCCCACGCCGCGAATTATCAGTGCGGTAGCGGTCAGCGACAGAAAATTCAGAAAAAATCTCCTCGTTCTTGATGACATATTATAAGCCTTTCGCATATCATTTATATATCAAATATATGACGAGGGAAAAATTTTATGATTTTGTAATATGTATTAGCAATACGCAGGCTTCGTAATATTATATTAGAGAAATCGGTCTTTCCGAAATTTAATTTGCTATGGAGGTGTATTTATGAAGGTCTATGCTTGCGCGATTTGCGGATATGAGTATGTTCAGGATAATGGTGACGTAGAGGGCGGTATAGCGGAGGGTGTAGAGTTTGAGGATATTCCAAGTGAGTGGGTATGTCCGATATGCGGAGCTGCCAAGGACGAGTTTGAGCTTGTATATCCCGACGATGAATGACTGAAAAGAAAAAATCCGACTCTTGCGAGTCGGATTTTTGTCTTATAATTATTCGCTTCTGAGTGCTTCAACGGGGTCCTTCTTTGCGGCAGAACGGGAGGGAATAAGTCCCGCTATAAGAGTGAGTCCCATACTTATTGCGATAAGTATGAATGCCGCCGCGGCAGGAAGTACTGCCTTAACGTTAGAGAAGCCCGTCAATGCTTGAATAATAGCATTTGCAGGTATACAGAGAAGGAGAGTTATGAGTATGCCGAGTATTCCTGCGCAGGTACCGATAATAAAGGTTTCTGCATTGAATACGCGTGATACGTCCTTCTTGGAAGCACCGATAGCTCGGAGAATACCAATTTCCTTGGTTCTTTCAAGAACCGAGATGTTTGTGATTATTCCAATCATTATAGAGGATACAACGAGGGAGATTGCAACGAACGCGATAAGAACATAGGAGATAACGTCGATTATCGTAGATACCGACGACATCATTGTTCCAACGATGTCACTGTACTGAAGCTGATCCTTTTTCTCAACAGAGCTATTGTAATCTTCAATAAACTTTTCAACCTGCTCTTTGGAGTTGAAGTCCTTTGCATAGAAGTTTACCGAAGAAGGAGAAGCCTTTTGAGCATCGTCGAGCTCCTCAAGCACGCTATCGTAGGTTGCATCAATTCCCGGAGCCATTCCGTAAAGTGTCTCCTCAAGTTGAACAAAGGCGGGATCGCCTGCTGTCATTGTACCGAGTATAGTCACGAATATATCTTCGTTGACGGTCATAGTCTTGATGTCAGCGGTCATTTTCTCATATATAACGGACATTTTTTCCTCGCCCGCAAGCTCAATAAGTCCGGGCATAGCTATCGGCATCTGCTCGCTCTGCTGAAGTCCAACGAACGCAAGCATTACGTGCATTTTTGTGTCAAGAGAGGGAAGAAGCTTTACAAAATTCTGGCGCGTGATTTCTATGCCGCCCGTGGTCTGTGACACTACTTTTAGGAGATTATCCGCCATTGTTGCTGACATGGGATTTTCATTAACAGCGTCAAGAACGGCGGTAAGCACCTCCGCCTGCTTATCCGCAGGAAGAAGCATATAGACGCCGAGGAAGGATTCTGTGTCCTTAACGTCAATTCTGCCTGCGAACTCCTCGTTGGTGAGTATTTGCTCGGTCATATAGGCATAGAACATATCCATAGTCGCCGAATCTATTTTTGCGATAAGCTGATTAATAGTTTCGGGGGTATAATGTGTTCTTTCAAATGCAAGACCTGTAAGAACGTTTACATCAGGAGTTTCCTTTTGCTGATTTATGACCTCGCTTGTAGCGTTCTTTTCAAGAATATAGTTGGTAAGAGCCTTCGTGTAGCCGACTGCACCCGAAATGGACGTTGCGGTAGCGTCAACTCTTGGACGGATTATTCCCACGATCTTTATATCCATTCCATTTTGATTTACGAATTTTTCCTGATCGTATCCGGGATATTCTCTTATATCCATCCAACTGCTGTACTGCTTATCGCCAACGGTGTATCCCTTTGAAACATCGGAATTTTTCTGGAAGAAATCTGACGTTGTGAGAAGCTTGAATCTCATATTGAGAATATCATCGTAAGTGTAGGGAGGAAGATCCTTAGACTCGTATTTACCATTCATAAGATCTGACATTTCTTGATCAATATTGTTAGGATCAAGTATACCGAGCATATAAAGAGTCATTTTGCTTATCTGGTTGTTAGAATTAACAACCAGAACAACCTCATCTGCGGCATCTGCAGAGGGCCAATTACCCGCCACGACCTCGTATTGCTGACCAAGAAGCTCTTGATTATCTATCATTTCCGAGAATACGTTTATGGAAGATCCGCCCATTTGCATCATTTCCGTCATTCCCGAAAAGGCATCTCCCATATGCTCAAACATAGTCTCCATTCCGACCTTGACTGTTCCGTTTGCGGTATTGAAGACCTGAAGGTCGTAGTCGTATGTGTACTGTATGTCGCTTACATACTGATCAAGGGAGTCTCTGTTAGCATCAATATGCACCTTGAATGCTTCAAGATTATTTTTTACGGTTGATGTCATAGCCGACATCATCGTACCGAGCGAGTCATCAACATAAATCATACCCGAATCTGAGTAGTCTGTTGAGGCGGACGAGTTCGTCATTGCCGAAAGCAACGCCGACATATCCTGTGTTTCTTTCTGAATTGAAAGGGGGTATGTGGAGAGCGTATCTTCCTGAACCTGATTTATAAACAACTGAATACCGTTTGAAAGCGAGAGGATAAGCGCGATACCGATAATACCTATACTTCCGGCAAAAGACGTCATTGCCGTGCGGCCCTTTTTGGTGAAAAGGTTGTTCATAGAAAGGGAAAGCGCGGTGAAGAACGACATACGAGGTTTCTTTTCAGCCTTTCTATCCTTTTTCTTTGCCTTCTTTGGAGCAGGGGATACCACTTCAGCTTCCATGGTTTTTGTGGAGCTGTCATAGGGATTTGAGTCGTCTATTACAAGTCCGTCACTAAGCTTTACTATACGTGTGGAATATTCCTCTGCAAGATCGGGGTTATGAGTGACCATAATAACCAGTCTGTCCTTTGAGACATCTTTAAGAATATCCATTATCTGAACGCTGGTCTTCGTGTCAAGCGCGCCCGTGGGCTCGTCGGCAAGAAGAATATCAGGATTGTTTACAAGCGCACGGGCAATGGCAACTCTCTGCATCTGTCCGCCCGACATCTGAGTGGGCTTTTTATGGATTTGGTCGGAAAGCCCAACACTTTCAAGCGCAGCTATAGCACGCTGTCTTCTTTCAGCCTTGGAAACGCCCGAGAGGGTAAGCGCAAGCTCTACGTTTGCGAGAACTGTCTGGTGGGGAATAAGATTGTAGCTTTGGAAGACAAATCCTATAGAGTGATTTCTGTAAGTATCCCAATCCGAGTCTTTAAAGGTTTTTGTAGACTTGCCGTTGATAACAAGGTCTCCGTCGGTGTATCGGTCGAGTCCACCGATAATATTCAGAAGCGTTGTTTTACCGCAACCCGACTGTCCAAGAATAGAAACGAATTCATTTTTGCGGAACTCAAGATTTATGCCCTTGAGAGCTTCTACCTTTTCTGCACCCGAAGCATATACCTTGGTAATGTTGGTTAATTGAAGCATCTATTTTCTCCTTTTAAAAAATCAATAGTAATTTAGAGTAATTTTATCATTGTTTTGTAAACTCAATGTGAAGGATAAGGCTTTTTTTTGTGATATTTTTATTCTTTTAAAGATGTTTCTATTTTTTGCTTTGGTCTGTTGACAAAATGTAAATTCCGTGATAAAATTATAGTGGTAAATTTTTAGGTGCGCAGGACGCGCCACTCAAACCAAGGAGGAAATTATGCAACTCAAAAGATTTTTAAGTATTGCGCTTGCAGTTGTGCTTTTGATTTCTTGTATGGCTTTTATCGTTGCTTGCAATGACGAGGAAACACCTACGGAAACACCCTCTGCAGCTCCTACAGATGCTCCCACCAGTGTACCTACTGAAGCACCCACGGATGAGCCCGTGGACACAAAGGTTGAATATACCGTCACAGTAAAGGATACTGACGGTAATACCGTTTCAGGAGCAAGAGTCACCATCTGCAGTGAAGCCTCGTGCTTTAATCCCATAGTCACCGATTCGGAAGGCGTTGTAAGCATGAAGCTTGAGCCCGCGGATGGATACAAGGCTAAGGTAAGCAAGGCAGACGGATATACGTTCTCGGATGAATATACGTTCTTTGAAAGCGGCGAAACGTCTATAGTCATTATTATTACAAAGATATGTGAGCATGAGAACACAGAAAAGCTCGCGGCAGTTGCAGCTACCTGCACCTCAGACGGTCTTACAGAGGGAAGCAAATGCGCGGATTGCGGAGAGGTTTTAGTTGCGCAGACAAAGCTTGACGCCCTCGGACATACTGAAGAAATCGTAAAAGAGGCTGTGGAAGCCACTTGCACAAGCACAGGTCTTACAGCGGAAGTAAAATGTTCTGTTTGCAAAGAAACATTATCCGCTCAAACAGAGATCGCAATTCTCGATCATAAGCCTGAGGTAATTGAGGCTGTAGCGCCTACTTGTAAATTAGATGGTAGCACCGAAGGAAGCAAATGCTCGCTTTGCAATGAGTATATCGTTGAGCCCAAAAAAATAGATAAGATACCTCACACACCCGGTCCTGAGGCTACGTGCACATCAGTTCAGTCATGTACTGTTTGTAATTATACAATGAAGCGTTGTATCCCCCACTCTTACGCAAATCCGTATGGCGGAGTATGTTTGGTCTGCGGCGGAGCAGAGAGAGAGATTCCCGCACAGGTTGGCAATTCTTTCTTTGATACCATAACGGTTGGAAACAGCAATACAGTATCTTTCGATAATTTTACATCGGGAGAATTCCCGGGTGTAGTTATAAGTTCTGTTGACAAGGAAAGCGGAGTAGTTAATTTCTCAAGCCTTTTTGCGGGAATGAGTGTTTCCGTATCCGGATATGCAGGATTTGATACAACTATCAGTAATTTTGGATATTATATTGACGGAGATCATGCTAACTCGGTCACATCTGCTGCTGGAAAAGCATCTAACGAGATTAAAGAAGCCGCAGGAAAGAAGGCAAAGGTGTTTAATATAACCGTAAACACCAAGGGCATGACAACAGGAGATCATCAGATAACGTTCTTTGCTCAGTTTGGCAACGGAGTTTATGTTGATCTTACAACCTGGAATGTCACCATATTAGGAAAAGATGACTCTTCCAATAAGCCTGTAGCAAACGTAATTATTATTTCAGGTCAGTCAAATGCTTTCGGCGCAAGCCCTATTACAAATGTTTCTCAGTATAATAACAAAGTTTATAACAATGTTTACATACATTATAACAACATTAATGTAGACAATGGAACATGGAAAACGTTTTTCGCTAACAACGGATTTGATGCATACCGCGGCGGAATGGGCGGTGGAGGATATGGATATATCGGTCCAGAGCTTGGTATAGTTGAATACCTCACCGCTAACGGATACACCAACGACGCACCTCTTTACATAATTAAGTTCACAGCTGCAGGAACCTACCTCAACGGACAGTGGTTCCCGACGACAAATACTACTCCTGGACATAACCTTGACCCGGAAGGACTTGTAAGTGATATGGGAGATTATCTCTACAATCAGATGTTTGCTTACATTTGTGAGTCGCTGGCTATGATCTCTAAAGATTATAATCCTCAGATTCAGAGCTTCTTCTGGGTTCAGGGTGAATCCGACGCAGGTGCTCTTGACGTTGCACAGGAATACGTTGAATATGAGCAATTGCTTGTTAATTCTATTCGTTCCGACTTTAAAAATTATGCGTCATCCGACGGTATTTCCTTTATAAACTACGCTATTCAGAAAACCTTGGAGGGAGATCCCAACGGAAAGAACTTCCCTCATGACCACGCTGTTTGGCCTCATGCTGAAGCACTTAACAACAGCAAGAAAGCAAACTGTGAATACTGGTTTGACTATGATAATGACGGCGAGCTGATTTCGAACGATAAAGCCAATATCGAAAGCTCCTATCTTATTCTTGCGGACAACTTGTTGACAAAGGCAAGTGTGGGAGAAGATATGTTCATGCCTGATTATGCGCACCTCTGCGGTCCCGATATGTTCAAGCTTGGATATATGATGGGCGAGGGTATGCTTTTCCTCGAAGAAATTTCTCCCGATTAACATAATTATTATTTTCTCAAACACCCGCGGGTTTCCGCGGGTGTTCTTTGTATTTAATATTTTTCCCCAAGCCTATTGATTTTATTTTAATTAAGTGATATAATTATAAAAGATTTTAGGGAAAGGAGTCTTGAGATGAAAACAGTTCTGCGTTTTTTAAAAAAATATAAGCTTGAATGTATTATAGCGCCTTTGTTCAAATTGCTCGAGGCTTGCTTTGATCTTATGGTTCCTCTTGTTGTTCAGTCAATAATCGACAAGGGAATTGCTAATAGCGATAACTCTCACATTGTAAAAATGTGCCTTGTACTTGTGGCGCTTGGTATTATTGGACTGACATGTGCAGTTATTGCTCAGTATTTTGCGGCAAAGGCGGCTGTAGGTATGGCTACGGGTATGAGGCACTCGCTCTTTGCCCACCTTGGTAAATTCTCATATTCCGCGACGGACAGGCTTGGTACGTCGTCTATGATAACGAGAATGACGAGCGATGTAAATCAGCTCCAATCTGGTGTAAATATGACACTCAGACTGTTCTTGCGCTCGCCCATAATCGTGTTTGGCGCAATGATAATGGCGTTCTTTGTAAACAAAGAGATCGCGCTTGTTTTCGTTGTTGTCATCCCTGTGCTTGCCGTTATTGTTTTTAGTATCATACTTGCTGGAATACCGCTTTACAAGAAGGTACAGCAAAGACTTGATAACGTCACCTCGCGTACACGTGAAAGTCTTGCGGGCGTGCGAGTTATTCGCGCGTTCAATAAGGAGAGCGAGGAGATAGAGGGCTTTGAAACAGCCAACCGAGAGCATACACATATTCAGAACTTTACGGGTAGGATAACTGCCCTTATGAACCCACTCACGTACGTAGTTGTCAACCTCGGTATAATCGCCATAATTTATTTTTCTGCTCCCACGGTAAACTCTGGGGATATGTCGCAGGGCGAGCTTGTGGCTATGTATAACTATATGACGCAGATACTCGTTGAGCTTGTCAAGCTTGCAAACACTATATTCCTTGTGACCAAGGCACTTGCTTGCAGTAAGCGTATTCAGGCGGTGTTTGATACTCCTGCGTCAATGAATATGTCGGACAATCCCATCTCGGAGGGCGACGAAAATTCTCCTATAGTTGAGTTTGAAAATGTTGCACTCACTTATGCCACCTCAGCGGCTCCGTCGGTTTCTGGCGTGAATTTCAAGGCTCAGAGAGGAATGACGGTAGGTATTATAGGTGGAACGGGCTGTGGCAAAACCACGCTTGTGAATATGATACCGAGATTTTACGACGCTACTGAGGGGCAAGTCAGATTTATGGGCCGCGGAGTTGAAGAATATGATCTTGAATTTCTACGCTCTCAGATTGGAATAGTTCCTCAAAAGGCGGTGCTTTTCAAGGGTACTGTGCGTTCAAATCTTTGTTGGGGCAAGGAGGACGCTACCGACGAAGAGCTTTGGGCGGCGCTTGAGATAGCGCAGGCGGCGGATTTTATCCGCGAAAAGAACGGCGGACTTGACGCCAAGGTAGAGCAAAAGGGAAGAAACTTCTCGGGCGGACAGAGGCAAAGACTTTGTATAGCTCGCGCGGTAGTCTCAAAAGCTCCCGTATTGATACTTGACGACTCCGCGTCTGCGCTTGACTTCGCTACCGAGGCGAGACTTCGCCACGAAATAAAGAACCTTGATTACGATCCCTGTGTTTTCATTATTTCGCAGAGAACTTCCTCAATATCTCACGCAGATCTGATACTTGTGCTTGACGACGGCGCTGTAGTTGGCAAGGGCAAGCACGACGATCTGCTACGAGACTGCACTGTTTACCGCGAGATATATGAGTCGCAGTTTAAGGGAGGTGAGTCAAATGGCTAAATCTTCCCAAAAGACCACCTTTTCAAAGGTGCTCAGATATATGAAGGGATACCGAGTACTTTTTAGTATCTCGCTTATTCTTGCGGCACTGATAGTCGTTGGAACGCTCTATATTCCGATTCTCGCAGGTCAGGCTATTGATCTCGCGATAGGTAAGAATAACGTTGATTTTGAAGGAATTTTCAAGCTTCTGATTATTATAGGCATAGTTTGCGGAGCTACCGCGATTTGCCAATGGATAATGAACGTTATAAACAACAGAATCACGTTTGGCATAGTTAAAAAGCTCAGACGCGACGCGTTTGTCAAGATACAAGAGCTACCGCTTTCGTATCTTGACACAAAGCCCATAGGTGACACAGTCAGCCGAGTTATCTCGGACGTTGACCAGTTCGGTGACGGACTGCTTATGGGATTTTCGCAGTTCTTTACGGGAATTCTCACTATTGTTGGCACGATTGGATTTATGATATCCATAAGTTTGCCTATAGCCGCAGTGGTTGTGCTTATAACGCCCCTGTCGCTTTTCGTTGCCGCATTTATAGCGAAAAATACCTTTTCGCTGTTTAAGGCACAGTCCGAGACCAGAGCCGAACAAACGGCTCTTATCGACGAGATGATAGGCGAGCACAAGGTCGTCGCGGCGTTCTCACACGAGGATGAGGCTCTGGCTACCTTTGACGAGATAAATGCCAGACTTGAAAAAACCTCTCTTAAGGCTCTGTTTTATTCCTCGCTCACAAATCCTTGCACGCGCTTTGTAAACAACCTCGTTTACGCGGCGGTTGCTTTCGTTGGTGCTATGATATGTATAGCAAACGGAAACGCAGAGGGTGGACTTACCGTCGGCGGACTTTTCTCGCTTCTCAACTACGCAAACCAATACACAAAGCCCTTTAATGAGATATCGGGCGTTGTGACCGAGCTTCAGAACTCGCTCGCTTGCGCTTCGCGTCTGTTTGAGCTTATAGACCAGCCCTCGCAGACTCCCGACGCCCCCTACGCGCACGTGCTTGTCGAGGACGAGGTAAACGGAAAGGTAAGCATTGAGGACGTAAGCTTTTCCTACACCCCCGACCGCGAGCTTATACGTGACTTCAATCTGTCCATAGAAAACGGTCAGAGAGTTGCGATAGTAGGCCCTACGGGCTGCGGAAAAACGACTGTAATCAATCTGCTTATGAGATTTTACGACGTTAATAGCGGAAAAATAGCGGTCAGCGGTCATGATATAAGAGATTTGACTCGCGGCTCGCTTCGAGGCTCTTACGGAATGGTGCTTCAGGAGACGGGGCTCAAGTCGGGAACTATACGCGAAAATATCACAATGGGCAAGCCCGATGCTACCGATGAGGAAATTATCGAGGCGGCAAAGCTCACCCATGCGCATAGCTTTATACGTCGTCTGCCTCAGGGCTACGACACGGTAATAGGCGAGGACGGCGGCTCGCTCTCGCAAGGACAAAAGCAGCTTCTCTGTATTACACGAGTGCTTTTGTGTCTGCCGCCAATGCTCATACTTGACGAGGCAACATCCTCAATAGATACCCGTACTGAGATAAAAATACAGAATTCCTTTGCGCTTATGATGAAGGGCAGAACGTCGTTTATCGTCGCGCACCGCCTTTCCACAATCAAGGAAGCGGACATAATTCTCGTTATGGACAACGGACGGATAATTGAAAAGGGAAACCACGCAGAGCTACTCGACAAGGGCGGCTTCTACGCAAATCTCTGGAACAGTCAGTTTGAATAATAAAAACGGAAGGCATTACGTTACTAGTAAGTTGTGCTTCTTGGACGAGGACAGGCGATTTTCAAATCGTCTGTCCTTTTTTGTTTCTTTCATTCAATCGGTTATTGCAAATTAACGGCATTTATGTTATACTTGTGTCAGTTATGATAAAAAGGTGGAGTTTTATGAAACATTGTGAACTTAAGCGGATAGTGGACGGTTCAAAGCGCGCGTATCTTTTTGTGCACGGTATTATTGGAACACCTGACCATTTTGTGGATATTATCGATATGGTACCGGAGGACGCAACACTCTGGAATATTCTTCTTGACGGTCACGGAGGCAAGGCCGGTGACTTTTCAAGAACCTCAAGAAAAAAATGGGAGCAGCAGTTCAAAGCCGTAGTTGATGAGCTTGCGGCTACTCACGACGAGATATACGTTGTGGCGCACTCGATGGGCGCATTGCTTGTAATAGGAAATGTAATAAATAATCCCAAGATCACCAAGGCTTTTTTCCTGCAGCCCGCACTTTCCCCTTGTCTGAAACCGGCAATCGTGATATGCGCCTTCAATATGGTATTTGGTATAATCAGACCCGACGACAAGATAACTCTCGCGGCGACGAGATGTTTGGGAATTCAGCTTAGCCGAAATTTATTCAAATACGTCGGTTGGATCCCGAGATTCTGGGATCTCTTTATGATGATGAGGAAATCCTCACCGTTGCTTAAAGATTTCAAAATACCCTGCGTGGCTTTTGTGTCAAAAAAGGACGAGGTCGTATCCCAAGTTTCGGGTAAGATATTGCGTCGCCACTCCAATATAAAGGTTTTTGAAATGGAAAAATCGGGACATTTTTACTATGATCCAAAGGATATTGAGCTTGTCCGCAGAGAGTTTGCGAAATTTATCATGGACGAGGAGAGCGATGTATATGCCGATTGACCAAAAGAAAAAAGCACTTTTTCTTGAACAAAAAAGAACGCTTCATATATTTCTTGAAAACGGTGATATCAGTAAAGCACAGTATGATAAAAGCTACGGTGATCTTATGAATCTTTGGTAGTTATCCTTGGATATGCCGCAGAGGGAGACAAGCTCCGTCAAAAGAAGCGCAAGGATATTTCCAAGTTAGTCACTTATATGTGAGGTCAGTCTGCAAAAACCGAAATTACAGAGATGCGCCGTGCGGAGCGCAATAATTATCTACCAATTTGATATGTTTTTATGATGGGACAGAAAAGACCCCGACAGATTTTTAAAGTCTGTCGGGGTCTTATTTGATTGCTGTTTTTTCGTTAATTATCAAAAATATTCATCTGTGCAGAGCCGTTTTTCTTTCCAAAGGGGATTCCGAGGTGCTCGTATGCAAGTCTTGTCACGCAACGGCCTCGGGGAGTACGCGAGAGGAATCCTATCTGCATAAGATAAGGCTCGTAAACGTCCTCAATAGTGACTGCCTCCTCGCCGATAGTAGCGGCAAGGGTTTCAAGCCCGACGGGGCCGCCGTCGTAGAACTTTATTATGGTCTCAAGCATACGTCTGTCGGTGTTGTCAAGTCCAAGCTCGTCAATTTCAAGCTTGCCGAGAGCATACGATGCTATCTCCTCGCCAATTATCTCCTTGCCCGACACCTGCGCGAAATCTCGCACGCGCTTGAGAAGTCTGTTGGCAATACGGGGTGTTCCGCGCGAGCGTGATGCTATCTCATACGCGCCGTTTTCATTGATTCCGATGCCAAGTATGGACGCGCTGCGCTTGACGATAGTGGCAAGCTGCTCAGGTGTGTAAAGCTCAAGCTTGAGCAGTACGCCGAAACGGTCACGGAGGGGAGTTGTAAGCTGACCTGCGCGAGTAGTCGCGCCTATAAGCGTGAATTTAGGCAGGTCAATTCTTATACTTCTCGCCGACGGGCCTTTACCGATAATAATGTCAAGCGCAAAGTCCTCCATAGCGGGATAGAGAATTTCCTCAACCGAGCGTGAAAGACGGTGTATCTCGTCAATGAAAAGCACGTCGCCCTCGCTGAGATTCGTAAGCAGAGCCGCAAGGTCGCCCTGTTTTTCAATCGCGGGTCCTGAGGTCACTCTTATATTAACACCCATTTCTGCGGCAACGATGTTGGAAAGAGTGGTCTTACCGAGACCGGGAGGACCATAGAGAAGCACGTGGTCAAGGGACTCGCCTCTGAATTTTGCCGCATCCATATAGACCTTAAGGTTTTCCTTTGCCTTGTCCTGACCTATATACTCATCAAGACTTTTGGGACGAAGAGAGCTGTCGGTGTCCGAATCCTCAGAAGAATAGGAGGTAGATACTATTCGGCTTTCAAAATCAAAATCTTCTGTAAAATCCATAATTACCTCCTCAAATTATCTCATAAGCTGCTTGAGAGATTCTTTGATTATCTGCTCAAGGTTCATATTCTGGGTGTCAAGGGAAGAGAGAACTCTCTGCGCCTCGGCTCTGCTGTAGCCAAGCACCATAAGAGCGTCCTGTGCCTCTGCGAGCTTTCCGCTTGACGTGGGCGCAACCGCGCCTCCTCCTGCGGATACCGCGCTTGCCAATGAGGTGTCAAGGTTTGTTTCCTTTGAGAGCTTGTCCTTAAGCTCAAGTATTATTCTTGCGGCGGTCTTAGGACCTATACCGCTTGCCTTGGATATAGTCTTTTTATCGTCGGTACACACCGCAAGCGCAAACTTCTCGGGTGTGAGCAAGGAGAGAATAGAGATTGCTGCCTTGGGACCTACACCGGATACTGTAAGCAGCATCTTGAATGTTGAAAGCTCAGTCTCGCTGCCAAAGCCGAAAAGCTCAATGCCGTCCTCGCGTACGGCGAGATAGGTGTAAAGCTTTACCTTTTGAGCAGTAGAGCGCGCAAGAATCTCATAGGTATTACCGCTTATTGTGAGCTTGTATCCAACACCGCACACGTCGATTACTGCCGTTGTGGGAGAGGAGTATGCCAACTCTCCCGATATATAGTGAAACATAAAATCAGTCCTTTCGCTTATTCTTTGCGTTTTTTGGCGGTTGAGAATGCTTTTTGTCGTTTATTTCAGAATGGGTGTCCTCGGAGTTATTCTCAATGCAGAGAACAGTTCTGAATGGCTGAATTCGCATAAGCTTTTTTTCAAATATCCAGATCAGGACGAAAACTATTATTGCAACACAGGATATTATAAGTCCAACCGTCACAATTTTAGGTCTGTATACCATACGGATTGTGTGATTACCTGCATCCTCAATCTCAAAGGCAAGCAAGGCACCGCCGCCGTCCTTGCCGGGAGTTGTGTCTATCGCATCAAAGGTTTCAACCTTCTTGCCGTCAACATAAACATCCCAATTCTTGTCGTACGTTATAGTTGTGAGCACCATCTGATTGTTGTTTTCTGTGGAAATACTACCCTCAAAACTACTTTCTGTATGCTTGTCAATAACAAGCTCGTTCTTTTGCAATCTTTGGGTTACCTGAGAGAGAAGCTCTGTGTCGATATAGTAGATATATGACTCCTGCTCCTGAACGTAAAATTGATTGTAGGAGTTGTTTATCGTCACGGTAAACTGATAATCATTCATGTCGGACTTTCCAAGCTCAACTATGCGAAGCGTGGGGTTTATTGATACGTTGCTTCCGAAATTATTTGTGCCGTCTGCAATAGGACTGCTCGCCGAAAGCTTTACCTGACGGGTGTAATAAGCAGGGAGATACAGATAAAGAGTTGTGTTTTCGGGAACGGTGTAGTCATATGTGATGCTTCCACCCTCACCTGTGTATCTGTGGTGTATTATTGAGTCATCAAGAGATCCCTTGGAAACTCCGTAGGTTATATTACTTGTATAGGTGACATTGTTTTGTGTTGCGGGTTTGAATATCTGAACAGTTTCATCCTCACCAAGAAGTGCGGTATAAAGAGCGTTAAGTCTTTCAAAGGGATTTGTATAGCCGCCGTTATTGTATTTTTCATCTGTTTCGGGAAGGTAGGTGTTATATGCCTTCATATTGAAGTCAATAACGTCATTGCTTGCCGCAAATCCAAGTGAGAGAGCGTAAGGGTTCTTATATACAACGTAATCCGCTGCCGACTTACCTTTATATTTTCCCGAATCAGTATCATCTGCGATAGTTTCTTCTATAAGCTCCTCAACAGAGATGCCCTCGTGCGCCGCGAATTCCTCTGCGGTATAGACGGGGTCGCCGTAAAATTCGCTCAGGTCTCTGTCTGTGACGATATATTTAATACCAAGCAAGGAGTCATTAACAGGGTTTCCACCGAGATAAAGTGACCACTGTGCGCGTGCCGAATATCCCATCATTTGAATAAACTGAATTGCAGATGCGTTAAGAGTAGACGTGCTGTTAGCCACGCCTCTTATGCCGAACTGCATATTGTCGTTAGGCTGGCGATACACGGTTTTTTCCATACGGTAGAATGAGCTATCGTTATCCTTGACAGTATCAATTATAGGATACATTATGTCCTGAAAGTTGTCGTATCTTGAGTATGTCGAAAAGCCGAAATCCTCTCCAAAATCGTCAACGTTGGATATACCGTTGAGTGTAAGCTCGACTGTTATAACTACAAGCAAAACAGCAGAAACAAGGTTTTTATTATTTGCGCTTCGTGCAATGGCAATGATTATAAGATAGACCGCTATCATTATCAAGGCAAATAGGGCAAACTGGAAATTGCCAAGCTCAAATTTGCCGTTTATCTTCTGTATACCCTCCGTTATCTCGGGAGCAAGCTTTTGAATGATTATCGCAAACGAGCCCCAGAAAATTGCGGATATAAACACGCCCAGCTTGACACTGGTCTCTTCAATGTTTTCAAACGCCTTGAATGCAAGAATAACAAGGAAGAAGCAGAGCATAAAGCTATATCTGTTCTGGAGACAGTTGGGATACTGGAATCCGTGCCATATAAGATCAAGAGTGGAAATAATAAAGCTGAGGATAAAGAAACCGATAAATACAGCCGATGCGATCTTCTCCTTAAGAGAAAACTTCTTTGAGAGGAAGAATGCAGGCGCTAAAAGCAGGGTTATAACTCCGCAGTAAATAAAGGGAAACGCGCCAGTTGACGGCGAGGTTGCAGTGGCGTTCATATTGTCAATGGTGTCATACGAGCCGGGGAAGAACTTGAATATGACATCAAAGAAGGTTATTCGGGTTGATATATCGAAATCAGAGTCGGAAAATTCGGTTTTTCCGAACGAAAGTGAGTAATAGGCGCTAAATATAATGACTGCCGCTATACATACCGCGATGATTGAAAATATCGCTATTCTCAAAAGGGATTTTACAAAATGCGATTTTTCGCGCATAGGATTGTTTGCAAAATCATCTTTGTGCGCAAACATATAGTAGAAAAAGTACAGAGCTACGAATATACAACACATATATCCGATATAATAGTTGCTCGCTATCGTGAGAGTAAGAGATACAACGAAAAGCTTGTACTTGCCGTATTTTATAAGTGACTCTATTCCGAGAGTCAGAAGAGGAAGCCATATAACTGCATCCATCCACATTGTGTTTGTCTGATATACTATGCAGTACGCACACAAGGAATAAAGAAGAGAGAATGCAACTATCGTAAGCTTATTGAGCTTTTCGGAATGCTTGTGCAGATAGTACCCCATAGTCATGCCGCCAAGGGCAGACTTGAGCATAAGCAAAAGCAATGCAAACTCCTGCATTTTATCTGCCGGGAACAGACATACAAGGTATGAAAGCGGGCTCGCGAGATAGTATGCGTATATGCCCAAAAACTCTCCGCCAAGCGAACGTGAAAATGAATAAAGAAGCTCGCCATCTCCAAATATCGCATTTCTCAGAGCAGAGAAGAAATACACGTACTGTGCGTTTAAGTCAAGTATAAGGGTAGTGCCGTCTCCGATGGGGAAAAGTCCACCGGTGACAATCATATAAATGAGAAGGACAGCTACCGCAGAAATAAGTCCTGAAATGCCGAGATATCTGTATTCCTTAAGCTTACTCAGAATGAGATTCCAAGGCTTTTGAGTAGGGATAGCATCGGCGAGTTCTATGTCATTGTTTTGTAAATCTTGAACTTTGTTTTTTTTCATCAGTTTCATTTCCCCTGATTTTTATGGATTGATCTTTTTTATAGCTTTTTCAAGCTTTTCGCGGCCGAGAGTCATATCGTGTCCGCAATTCTGACACACGATGCGAACCTCGCTGCCAACACGCAAAATTTTGAAAAGCTTACCTCCGCAGGGATGCTCTTTTTTTAGTTCAATAACGTCTCCGACGTCAATCTTAAGTATTTTCATAAAAAGTCCCTCCGCAAGCAATAATTCAACATCATAAATTATACCACAAACTTTCGGGATTGTAAACGGTTTTTAATATAAATTTTCCTTTAATTAACAAATATAATTAAAAATATATTTGACATTATCAAAATAGTGTGTTATAATATAGAGAATTGAAAATGGGGCAGTATTGCAAAAATTTGCTCGGAAAGGACATTTGATGATAATTCTCGGAATAGATCCCGGATATGCAATCGTGGGTTGGGGAGTAATTGAATATAACGGCTCGAAATTCAGAGTGCTGGGATACGGATCGATAAATACCCCCGCAGGACTTGAACCGTCGGAGCGTCTTTTGATGGTGTATCGCGGAATGAACGAGATAATCGAGAAGTACAAGCCCGATCAGATAGCCGTCGAGGAATTGTTTTTTAATACAAATACGACCACGGCAATACTCGTCGCCGAGGCAAGAGGAGTGATACTTCTCTCGGCAAAGCTTGCGGGACTTACCATTGCGGAATATACGCCCTTGCAAGTAAAGCAGGCGGTTGTCGGATACGGACGCGCGGAGAAAAAGCAGGTCATAGTAATGGTGACAAGCCTTTTAGGTCTGCCAGCGCCCCCAAAGCCCGACGATACCGCCGACGCGTTAGCGATTGCCGTGTGCCACGCGCACTCGGGTTGCTCGCGTCTGTCTCAATACTACAACAAAAAATAATTGGAGAAAATATATGTGGTGCAGTGAAAATTGGAAGGACTATGAATTACTTGACGCCTCCGACGGAGAGCGACTTGAGAGATGGGGAAAATACATACTCATCCGTCCCGATCCTCAAATAATATGGAAAAACGCGGCAAGACATCCTGCGTGGAAAAACGCCGACGGAATTTATCGCCGTTCTAACAACGGTGGGGGCGGCTGGGTTAAGCAGAAAACTCCTGAGTCGTGGAATATATCCTATAAAAATCTCGGCTTTACGCTGAAGCCTATGGGCTTTAAGCATACGGGACTTTTTCCCGAGCAGGCGGCAAACTGGGACTGGTTTTCGGACATAATAAAGCGTGCCAAAGCTAAAGAACCGAGCCGACAGATAAAGGTGCTCAACCTCTTTGCCTACACGGGCGGAGCGACTATGGCGGCTGCTGAGGCAGGTGCGCAGGTAGTTCACGTTGACGCATCCAAGGGAATGGTCGCTATGGCAAAGGAAAACGCCGCGCTCTCGGGACTTGAGAGTGCGCCTATCCGCTATATAGTTGACGATTGCAAAAAGTTTGTTGAGCGCGAGATAAGACGCGGCAACAAATATGACGGTATTATTATGGACCCGCCCTCATACGGTAGAGGACCTTCGGGCGAGGTATGGAAGCTTGAGGACAGCATCGACGAGTTTATAACTCTTGCCGCACAGCTTCTTTCAGACGATCCGCTATTCTTCCTTGTAAATTCATATACCACGGGACTCTCTCCCTTAACAATGAGCTATATTCTTGAGCTTAAGGTTAAGAGTGTTTACGGCGGAAAGATTGAATCAGGAGAGCTTGGACTTCGTGTGACGCAGACGGGAGCATATCTGCCTTGCGGCGCAAGCTCACGTTGGTTCAAAAAATAAGAAAGTTATTATCGGAGAAAAAAATGGCTTTTATCGAAGTTAAAAATTTAAGTTATGCATACAGCGAAAATGAGGACACGCCCGTTCGCGCGCTGAACAATCTCTCGTTTGACATTCAAAAGGGAGAATACGTTGCTATTCTCGGCCACAACGGCTCGGGAAAATCTACGTTTGCAAAGCTTCTCACAATGGTTATAGACGACTACGATTATCTTGACGGAAGCATCCTTATAGATGGCAAAAACATTCTTAGCGAAGATATGACTGAGGATGAGACCTATGAGATACGCAAGAGAGTGGGAATGGTGTTCCAAAACCCCGACAATCAGCTCGTAGCCACGATAGTAGAGGAGGACGTAGCTTTCGGTCCTGAAAATCTCGGGCTTCCCAGAGAGGAAATACGTAGCCGTGTTGATGATGCGCTTGCAACGGTAGGTATGACTAAATACGCCAAGCACGAGCCGCACAGACTTTCGGGCGGTCAGAAGCAAAGAGTAGCTATTGCGGGAATTATTGCTATGATGCCCGAGTGTATGATATTTGACGAGTCAACCGCTATGCTTGACCCAATAGGTAGACGCGAGGTCATATCAACTATTGAAAAGCTCAACCGTGAAATGAATATTACAACGGTCAATATAACTCACTATATGGACGAGGCGGCGAGAGCTGACAGGATAATTGTATTCAACAACGGCTCTGTCATACTTAACGGCACGCCGAGAGAGGTCTTTGCACAGTCCGAGATACTCCGCGCCGCAGGACTTGATCTGCCGCAGTGTATCGACCTTGCAGAAAGACTCAAGAAAAAGGGAATAAAAATAAAAGGGGAGTCAAACACTCCCGAAAATTGCGCGAAAGCATTAGCAGACGCGCTTGGAGAGAGAAACTGACATGAGGAGGTGACGGCATAAATGCCAAAGCTTACAATTGAAAATGTGTCTTACATTTACAGCCCGAAAACTCCTTTTGAGGTAAAGGCTCTAAAGGGCGTAAATGCAGAAATAAAAGAAAATTGCATAACGGGAATTATAGGTCACACGGGCTCGGGAAAATCAACGCTTGTGCAGATGTTCAACGGACTTGTAAAACCCACCGAGGGTAGAATTCTGCTTGACGGCAAGGATATATGGGAAAACCCGAAGGAGATAGGAAAGGTAAGATTCAAGGTCGGACTTGTAATGCAGTATCCCGAATATCAGCTTTTTGAGGATACAGTTTTCAAGGATATAGCATACGGGCCGAAAAATATGGGGCTTGAGGATGCCGAAATAAAGAGTCGCGTAATGCTTGCGGCAGATTTTGTGGGGCTTGAATTATCTATGCTTGACAAATCGCCATTTGATCTGTCGGGCGGACAAAAGCGCCGCGCGGCAATAGCGGGAGTTATGGCTATGAGTCCCGAGGTGCTTGTGCTTGACGAGCCCGCAGCAGGACTTGACCCTGCGGGAAGAAATTCTATTTTTGAGGGAATTTGCAGATACGCAAGAGAAAATAACGCTTCGGTCATCATAGTCAGTCACAGTATGGAGGATATGGCAAAGTACTGCGATGAGCTTATAGTTATGAATGAGGGCGAGCTTGCAATGCAGGGCTCTAAGGATGAAATATTTTCAAGAGGCGAGGAGCTGAAGTCTATGGGACTCAATATTCCACAGATAACCGAGCTTGTGCTTGAGCTTGAAGCCCTTGGAATAAATCTCGGACGTAATATATATACCGTTGAGGCGGTGGAAAGCGCACTTCTTTGTATGTTTGGAGGTGACGCGAAATGAACGTAGCATTAGGTCAGTATTATCCCTCGGGCTCGGTCATGCACCGTCTTGACCCCAGAATGAAGTTTATTTTGGCAATAGCCTATATAGTTGCAGGATTTCTCTGCAAAAACGTCATAGCCTTTGCTTTGCTTTTGGTGTCAACTGTCATAATGATTCTGCTTAGCAAAATCCCTATGAGAATTGTCCTCAAATCAATTAAAGCCATAATGTTCATCATTATATTTACGGCAATAATCAATATTTTTCTCACTAAGGGAGAGGCAGAGGAACCTTTGCTTAAATGGAAATTTATTGAGATATATGAAAGCGGAATATATAACGCGTTGTTTATTGTGGTAAGAATACTTGCAATGATAATAGGTACAAGTATTTTCCTTACGTACACGACCACACCCATACAGCTCACGGATGCGATAGAGAGACTTTTCTCACCCCTCAAGGTGCTTCACGTACCCGTGCATGAGTTTGCTATGATGATGACCATAGCTCTTCGCTTTATTCCCACTATAGTTGAGGAGACGGAGAAGATAATGGCTGCGCAGAAGGCGAGAGGCACTGACTTCTCAAACGGCCCGATTACAAAGCGCATAAAGGCGCTCATACCCATTATCATACCACTGTTTGTATCCGCGTTCAGACGCGCGGGAGATCTTGCGACCGCTATGACCTGCCGTTGTTATCGTGGCGGCGAGGGAAGAACCAGAATGACGGTGCTGAAACTCTCATACAGAGATTTTATTGCCCTTGCAGCAATGGTGATATTCATTAGCGGCATTGTGGTAATAAATATTATTTCCATTGGATATACTATCAATTGACAAAGGATTCTTATGAAATTACTTCTTTATTTGTCCTATCTTGGCAGTGATTTTTGCGGTTATCAAGTACAACCTGAGCGCCGTACAGTGCAGGGCGAGCTTTGCCGCGCCGCGCAGGAGCTGTTCGGTTTTGACTGTGATATTACGGGATGCAGTCGAACGGATAGCGGAGTGCACGCAAATATGTTCTGCGCAACGGTCACCAAAAAGGGCGATGACACACTTGATACTCATATATCGGCAGAAAAAATCCCCAGCGCTATGAATGCACATTTGCCACCCGATATTGCGGTGTGGGGCGCTGATTGGCGTGACGATGATTTTCACCCACGATATGACGTAAAATACAAGGAATATATCTATCGCATATATAACAGACGCGAGCGTGATCCCTTTGAAGAAGGCAGAAGCCTTCACTATCCTAGAGTTATATCGGAGGTTGCGTTTGATAATATGAATAAGGCGGCTCAAAATCTGCAAGGCGTTCACGATTTTTCAGCATTTATGGCTCAAGGCTCAAAGGTTGAGAGTACTGTTCGTAATATTTATTATGCAAGCGTTGAGCGTCAGGGTGACGTTGTTGTATTCCGAGTGGCCGCAGACGGATTTCTCTACAATATGGTGAGAATACTTACAGGTACGCTTATCTCGGTAGCAGAGGGAAAAATATCCCCCAATGAGATAAAGGATATAATAGAGTCTTGCGATAGAGGCCGCGCAGGAATGACAGCACCCGCGCACGGATTGTATCTTAATAAAGTACAGTATTAAACATAAACAAATTTTCAGAAGGGAGGTATGGTTATGCCTTTTATAAAAAAAAGAGAGCGTAAGTCTAAAGATAACGCGAAAGAAAATAAACAAAAGGCAGAAGCGGACGTAAATCCTCTTGGCAAGGCAATATTCTATATAGAAAAGCTTCGCGACCTGACTCCTATACAAAAAATAGTGTCAGGAGAGCGCGCTATAGTTAAAGCTCGCTGCGGAAGTGATACAGGATATGCGGACTATGCTGTAAAGTTAAATATTCTTAAAAAGATATTAGTTATCGCATTGGTATTGACCATACTTTTAGGTGTAATATTCAGCTCCGGACGTTTAAGTATCAACAACATATATTATTCTGCTATGGATATATGGTATATGAACTCGTATTCCGAGGCTCCGTCTAATATTTTGAATTACACCAAAGCCTCAACCAACGATGATTTTGCACTTTATAAAAACGGTCTTGTTGCCGCCTCGGGAAGCGAGGTTAAAATATTTAATGCAACGGGCAGAGTGACACTTACCTCGGGCGATATATTTGCAAATCCCACCATAATTACGTCAAATAAATACGTTATTGTGTATGACCTTGGCGGAAGTAAATTTTCTATTTATAATTCCTTCAAAAAAATAGAGACTGTGACACTTGATGGTACTATAGCATATGCGTCTATGTCCGAGGACGGCGGTTTCGTTATAGTTGAAAAAACGCAAGATTATAACTCCGTGACACATATTTATGATGACGACTGCAACCGTATAAGCGCATATGCTACAAACGAATACGTAATAGCTGCGCAGATGTCGCAAAACGGCAAATATACAGCGGTGATATCCTCGTCCGCAGAGCACGGAGAGATGTCCTCAACACTTACGGTGCTAAAGCAAAACAAGAAAAAGGTACACGCGCAGATTGATGTTGGAAATCTCTCGCCATACACTTGCAGCTTTGTTTCAAATAACCGAATCGCAGTGTTTTATAATGACAGAGTTTGCGTGTATAATCTTAAAGGTAAGCTTATAGGTGAATATATATATCCAAGTTCCAAGCTCGCATACATATCCCATACACAAGGTGGATTATCACTTCTGTTTGAGGACGACCTCATCAACGGTCAGAACACCCTTGTTGTTCTCAACAAGAACGGTAAACAAACATATTCGGGTAAAATTAGTGGAAGCTTTACGGATATGGAAATGTACGGCGGATACGTATTTTTACTTACAAATAACGGAATTTGTAAATTCAATAGTAAAACGAAAATAACTACGTTCAAGGAGAGCGACATCATATTCGGCGAGCTTCTTGTATGTAGCAAAGATAAAGTTCTTCTTTGTACAGACTCACGTGGAATTTATTTTGATATGGAGTGAGTAATATGAGTGGAATTATTGACGTTATTCTGATTGCAGTTTTGGCTTTGCAGATTTTCCTAGGTTGGAGACGCGGGCTTACAGGTGTCGTGCTTGGATTTGCAAGGATAATTTTATCCTTTTTGTCGGCGCTTGCATTAGGCCCCGCGATAGGAGACGCATTCGGCAACGGGGGCTTTTTTGCCCGAGTGCTTGGATATATTTCGGTATTTGCCGTGACGTTTGTCATCGCAACGGTGTTGATGTATATCTTCAGGCAGATAAAGATACCTCTTATCAGTAAAATAGATAAGCTTTTAGGTATCCTTATCGGTGCTGCGCTAGGTGTGCTTACAGTATCGCTTGTAGCTGTAATGCTTAACAGTCTCCTTGCTGCTATGACGTGGATAACTAATAATCAGACCTATATTGAGGTCTACAATAATTCACACGTGTTCAAATTTATAAATGAAAGTAATATCTTCGGATTTATTAAAGATGTTTTGATGTGAAAGAGATAAGGCTATGATAAAATGTTCCAGATGCCATAAGAGAATGGCAGTGATTTTCGTGACAAAAGTTGAAATGGGGGAAAAAAAGTCCGAGGGACTTTGCATACAGTGCGCCAAGGAGCTTGGTCTTCCCGTTGACAACATGATGGGAGATATGTATAAAAAGATGGGAATTTCCCCCGAGCAGATAGAAAATCTTGAAAACGAGCTTGGCGGAGTGCTCGAAAACGCAGATTTTGACGAGGACTCCGATGGATATGACGAGAACGGTGAGGCAACAGCCCCCGCAATAGATTTTCAAAAGCTTTTCCGTGACAGCGGTCTGTCGGAAATGATGGGGGGAAATCTTCCCGCGCAGAGCAGTAATAATTTGCCCGCACAGCCGAACGCGGAAATTCCCAAAAGACAAAGAGGTAAGGCGGAAAAAAATGCTCCGCCCAAAAAGCAGTATAAATTTTTGACCTCTTACTGTCGCAACCTCACCGAGTACGCAAAACGCGGTAAGCTCGACAGAATAGTCGGCAGACAAAACGAGACCGACAGAGTTATACAGATACTCTGCCGCAGACAAAAGAACAATCCTTGCCTTATCGGTGAGCCGGGTGTTGGTAAAACGGCAATAGCCGAGGGACTTGCTATAAGAATAGCCGAGGGCAATGTTCCTTATCTTTTGAAGAACAAAGAAATATTTCTCGTTGACCTTACAGCTCTCGTTGCAGGCACACAGTTCCGCGGACAGTTTGAGTCAAGAATACTTGGACTTCTTTCCGAGGTCAAGGACCACGGAAACGCAATTCTTGTTATCGACGAGCTTCACAATATCGTCGGCACAGGCGGAGGCGAGGGAAGCGTCAATGCGGCAAATATTCTCAAGCCTGCGCTCTCACGAGGCGAGGTCAGAGTTATCGGTGCGACTACCCTTACAGAATACCGTAAATATATAGAAAAGGACTCCGCGCTTGAGCGCAGATTCCAGCCCATAACAGTAAATGAGCCGTCTATTTCCGATGCGGTGGAGATGCTCAAGGGAATAAGCCACTACTATGAGCAGTTCCACAGAATACACATACCCGATGGCATTCTTCGTCGTGCGGTAATACTTTCCGAGAGATACATCACAGACAGATATCTGCCCGATAAGGCGATTGATTTGCTTGATGAGGCGGCAGCGCAGCTTTCCTTGTCCTGCTCGTCCATAAACGAGTCTCTTGACATACACGACAGACTTCTCGTGCTCAAGCAGGAGCGAGAGCTTGCTGAGGGCGAGATAACGAACGACGATAAGCAAAGTCAAAAAAAGTACGAGACGATAGCCAGAATACAGTCCGAGGAAATAAAGCTCTCCAACAGACTTAAAGAGCTTGAGGCAGAGTGTGAAAGAATAGTGCTTACTGAGGAAAATCTCGCAAAGGTCATAGAGATTTGGACAGGCGTTCCCGCGACAAGCATTACCGAAAACGAGTATAAGAGAATAGATATGCTTGCCGAGAGACTCAAATCTCACGTCGTGGGTCAGGACCATGCTGTAGAGGCGGTGGCAAGAGCCGTAAAGAGAAACAGAGCTGGAATATCCTACAAGAGAAAGCCCGTGTCGTTTATATTCGCAGGACCTACGGGTGTGGGTAAGACCGAGCTTGTAAAGACCCTCGCGGCAGACCTGTTCGACTCGCCCGAAAATCTCATAAGACTTGATATGTCCGAGTTTATGGAAAAGCACGCCGTATCTCGTATTATCGGCTCGCCTCCGGGATATCTCGGCTATGACGATGCGGGACAGCTCACAGAGAAAATAAGACGTAAGCCTTATTCCGTCGTGCTTTTCGACGAGATAGAAAAGGCGCATCCCGACGTGCTCAACATTCTTTTGCAGATACTTGACGACGGACGAATCACCGATGCGCACGGCAGAACGGTCAACTTTGAGAATACTGTCATAGTTATGACCACCAACGCAGGCTCGGATAAGACCGCAGGAGTCGTAGGCTTTGCGCCTGACGAAAGCAAAGGAAGCGCCGAGAGAACCGAGAAGGCGCTATCTACGTTCCTCCGTCCTGAATTTATCAACCGCATTGACGAGATAATCACGTTTAACAGCCTGACCAAAGCAGACTTTGCAAAGATAGCCAAGATTATGCTTGGTCAGCTTTCAGAGCTTCTGACTGACAAGGGAATTAAGCTTGACTTTTCCGACGAGGCGGCGGCATACGTTGCCGAAAAGTCGTATTCACAGAAATACGGCGCAAGAAATATGAGAAGATATATTCAGAAGCACATCGAAGATAAGCTAGCCGAGCTTATAATCTCGGATTATGATAAGACTGTCAGCGTAGCAAAAATATTTGTACGCGACGGTGAGCTTGTCATTGAGTGTCTTTAATAAACTATAATTTTGAGAAAGGGAAAGCCTATGATGAAAGCGTGGCATTCTTTAACTGTTGCAGAGACAGAGCAAAAATTGAATACCTCCGCCAAAGTAGGACTTTCCCGAAATCAAGCAGAGGACAGAATACAGAATGATATACGCAACGGAAAGAAAAACCGTGCGCCTCTGTATCTGAAAAAAAGCAAAAACCTTTTAGGATATATTTTTTCTCCGTTTGCAAGCGTTACATATATACTTTATCTTGCGGTAGCGATATTTGCATTCTTAAAAAATGAGATGTGTTTTGGCGCGTGGGCGATAATATTGCTTGTAGCTCAAGGCATCTTTTTAGGAATTCTAAATTTGCGCTCCGTAAAATCCAAGCAGAAAACAGATCTGTACTCAAATCCCACTGTAAAGGTTATTCGTTTAGGTGTTGTAAAGCATACTGACAGCAGAAATATCGCCGACGGAGACATTATAGTCTTTTGCACGGGTGATATTATAACTTGCGATGCAAGACTTGTTGATTGTGATGACCTTGTAGTTGACGAGTTTATATTTGATACGTCTGACGGCAAGCTTATACGCCGGCGTGTTTCTAAAAATTCTCAAAAGACATACGGCGAGGATACAACAATTCCCGTGTCTGACGCTCAGAATATGCTGCTTGCAGGGAGTGTTGTTATAAGCGGAAACGGCCGTGCGATAGCGGTAGCCACCGCAGAGGATACTCTGCTCGCCCAGCATTTGAACAATGGGGAGATGACGGGGGATACTCAAAGACCTCTCGGAATTTCAGAGATTATGTCTTCTTTGAGCAAAATAAGTATATTTGCATCACTTTTCATTCTTACAGTTGTCGTGCTTGGGATGTTTACTTTGCAAAGATTTGATTTTTACGCCGTCTTTCTTATGGCAATTTCAAGCCTTTTGTTTATTTCACCCACGCTTGCCGATGTGATTGCAAAATATATATTTAAATCGTCTGCTGACAAGCTTACAGACGGAACTGTAATCAAAAAGAATAAGGCTTTTGATATACTTACAGGCTTTTCAGATGTTCTGCTTTTTGGTCGCGCCAGTATTACAGACGGTCAGCTTCACGTATCCAGCTTGTTTGTTTCGGGTAGAAAGCTTGACAATCTGACCATAGAAACAAAACCCGACAGAACGCACCGACTTTGCGAGTACATATATACCTATCTCAAGGTGGCTGAAAGCAGAAGCATCCCGCAGATAGAGGCTTACAAGAGAAGTCTTGAAGCTTTTATATCTCAGATGGGATATGACACAGAAGCCGCGGACCTCCGCTTAAAATCGCTTTATTATCTTGAAAATGAAGATTCTGTTGGTACGGCGTGCGCCGAGTCCTCCGGATCTAATATCCGTATAACTCTTTCGATTGAGGAGACTACTTTAAAAAGTTGCAGATACCTGAGTGTCGGAGATATGATGGTAGAGATAGATGAAAATCTAAAAAACCGCATTCTTGGATATATTGATGAGTGCACAGAGTCGGGAGAAACGCTGATATTTGTACTTTCCGAGGAGGTCGGGGAGTCTTACCGAAAGTCAAGAAATACCGTTCTTGAGGGAATTATTGCCCTTGAGGAGCATACCGTTGACAACCTTGCAGAAACTCTTGAGCAGTACAGAGAAATGGGAATTTCTCTGACCGCCTTTATGGCCAATGAGAGTGCGGAAAATATCAAATATCTTGTGCAGTCTGGAATTATATCGTCTCCCAATGACACAAGGATAGCATTTGCCTCGCATTTTAAGCAAAACGAAATGGATATAACCTCGGACTTGGGAAAATATCGTGCCTATCTTGGCTTTGAAATGAGCGAGTATTCTGCGCTCATAGTTCACATGCATTCGCAAGGTAAGGTTATTCTATCCTACGGAGTTGAGGATAAATTTAATAGTCTTATGACTTTTACAGACACTGCCGTCACCTGCAACAGTATAGAATATAATAGTGAAAAATATAAGGACTCATTCTTTGAGAGCTTTCCAAACCAGGGTGAAGAAACATCTCATATATCGTCTCAAAGAAGCAGAGTTGCCGCGGATATGCTTGTTGAACGCGCAAAGAAAAGCGGCGGACTTGAGAGAATACTTCAAGCATCGGATATTGCGTCCTCGGCATATATAAACCTTTCCTATTATATCGAGTATCTCGCTATGCAGACGGCAACATTGACTACACTTGTGCTTTTATCTGCGTTCTCGGGACTGGTACTTATAAATTCCTTGCAAATATCCGCCCTATATCTGATAGCGTGTGTTTTGGGTCTTTATTGTTTCGCTCATAATAATCCCAAGAGTGAGATACTGCGCCAGACTAAGCGAGGATTTGTAGCACTTCCTGATGCGTTAATAAAGTCAAATCTGCCATATATGTTTGCGAGAGGTATAGCGCTTATAGTGTTTTTTGTTTTTACGCTCGTGCTTGCACTTTGCAACGTAGTCAGCAAAGAGGGAATTGCGCTTGCGGTATTCGTATCTGCATTTATAATAAGCATATTTGATATGCTCAGAGCAGAAAGAGAATATTCAAAGTCAAACAGCAAAAGGACTATGTTTAATCTTCTCTTGATAATTTCATCAGCGGCAGTCGCTCTGATTCTTACACTAAGCGCAGGGCTTTATGCTGTGAATATAATTACAAAAGGAGATTACAGAGACCTGCTTGCTATCCCTAATAGTATAGTAGGTGAATTTTGCGGCGGTGTGTTCGACGTGTGGTCACTGATACTTATACCATTGTTTGTTGGAGCATGCTTTGCACTTGACGCTATTTGCGATAAATTCGCATTACATATCAAAGCAAAAATGAAAATTCCAAAATAATAAAACCCCTCGCTCTCGCATATAATGCAACAAAAAGAGAGCGAGGATTTTTTATGCGAAGAATAAGCACCAAGGACTTACGCGAGCTTGAAGTTGTAAACCTATGTGACGGAGAAAAGCTTGGATACCCTACTGACTTTGAATTTGATATGGAATGCGGTCAGATACTTGCGCTTGTTGTTCCGATATGCGAAAGCTTTTTATCCTTTGGAAAGCGACAGAACATAATAATTCCGTGGAACAAAATAGAATGCATAGGGGAGGACACTATACTCGTAAAACTCACAAGTGGGGAAACGTCCTGCTGTAATTCAAAAAAATCAAAAAAGAGACATTAAAAATAAATTCGCCCCAAGTTAAACATGTATTTTTTGAGTGTCAAGGCTTGTGGGCGGTATTTTTTGACAAAAATATTGTAAATAATTTGTAAACAATGACGAAAGATATTGCATAAAAATATGGTCTATGTTATAATTTAAAGGCTGTGTGCAAAACACAGACAAAAAATAATACACACACAGATGCAGAAAGCGGAATCGGTGTCTTTGTCAATGCGGACAAGGATTATGACGCACAGCTTCTGTGGTGGAAAAAACCGAAGGAGGACATAAAAATGTCTATTATCTCAATCAAACAGCTGCTTGAAGCAGGCGTCCATTTTGGACATCACACAAGAAGATGGAATCCTAAGATGCAGGAATACATCTTCACAGAAAGAAACGGCATCTACATCATCGACCTTCAGAAGACTGTTAAGAAGTTCGAGGAAGCTTACATGTTCGTTCGTGAGCTTTCCGCTGAAAACGGTAACATCCTCTTCGTAGGTACAAAGAAGCAGGCTGCAGAGGCTATCAAGGAAGAAGCTACTCGTTGCGGTATGTACTACGTAAACGTTCGTTGGCCCGGCGGTATGATGACGAACTTTAAGACTATCAAGAAGTCTATCGCTCGTCTCAACAGCCTTAACAAGATGGCAGAGGACGGCACGTTCGATATGCTTCCCAAGAAGGAAGTTGCAGCTCTCCAGAAGGAGATCTTCGACCTCGAGAAGAACCTTGGCGGTATCAAGACCATGGAAAGACTTCCCGATGCGATCTTCATCGTTGACCCCCGCAAGGAAAGAAACGCAGTTCTCGAAGCAAAGAAGCTTGGTATTCCCGTAATCGCTATCGTTGACACAAACTGTGATCCTGACGATGCTGACTACGTAATTCCCGGTAACGACGACGCTATCCGTGCAATCAAGCTCATCTCCTCCGTAATCGCTGACGCAGTTATCGAGGGTAAGCAGGGCGAGCAGACAGTTGAGGCTGAGGCTGTAAAGGCAGAGGCAGAGGCTGCTGAGGACGCAGAAAACGCATAATTCAAAAAATCTAAGATTAAACGAGGATAAAAAAATGGCTACAATTACTGCTAAAGACGTTGCGGCTCTCCGCGCAAAGACAGGTATCGGCATGATGGAGTGCAAGAAGGCACTCGTTGAGGCTGAGGGTGATATGGACAAGGCAATAACCATTCTTCGTGAGAAGGGTGAGCTTAAGGCACAGTCCAAGATGGAAACAAGAATCGCTGCTGACGGTATCGTTGACGTTCTCACAGAGGGCAACAAGACCGCTATCATCGAGGTTAACACAGAGACAGACTTCGTTGCAAAGAACGAGACATTCAAGGCATTCGTAAAGAACCTTCTTAAGTGCATCATCGACACAAATCCCGCAGATGTTGAGGCTCTTCTTGCTTCCGACTATGAGGGAACAACTGTTGACGCAAAGCTTAAGGAACTCATTTTCCAGATCGGTGAGAAGATCACTGTTCGTCGTTTCGCAATAGTTGAGGGTACAACAAGCACATATATTCATGGTATGGGCTCTATCGGTGTTATCGTTAAGTTCGACACTGACTGTGCAGATAAGGACGGCTTTGCTGAATTCGCAAAGAACATCGCTCTTCAGGTTGGCGCATATCCCACACCTTACCTCAACAGAGAGAGCGTTCCCGCATCCGTTATCGAGAACGAGAAGGCAATTCTTCTTGCTCAGATCGCTAACGATCCCGCAAACGCTAACAAGCCCGACAACATCAAGGAAAAGATGGTTCTCGGTAAGATCGGTAAGTTCTATGAGAACAACTGCCTTGTAGATATGGAATACGTTAAGGCAGAGGATCATGAGAAGGTTTCCAAGTACGTTGAGAACACCGCAAAGGCTCTCGGCGGCTCTATCAAGATCGCTTCCTTTGTACGTTTCGAAAAGGGCGAGGGTATCGAGAAGAAGCAGGAAGACTTTGCTGCTGAGATCGAGAAGCTTGCAGGCGGAAATAAATAATTTAAAAAACATAAATGGCATCTTCATCCGAGGATGCCATTTTTAAGTTAATATTGAGTTAATAATTGTTTAGTAAAATAACAAAAGTGTATGATGAATATACTATTCAAAAAAGACAATTTGAACGAAACGGAGACAGCAATATGAAATACGTACTGTTTAACCCCTTTTCATGCAACGGCGAGTGTGAAAAGCTCGCTACGGCTTATGCGGAAAGCATTTCTGATGAGTATAAGTTGTTCAATATGACTGAAGTTGAGAGCTACAAGGATCTTTTCCAAGGACTTTCTGCCGAGGACGAGATAGTTATCTGCGGAGGCGACGGAACGCTCAACAGGTTTGTTAACGATACAGAAGGTATAGAGATAAATAATCCCATTTATTATTATCCCGCAGGCACAGGAAACGATTTTTATGCTGACGTAAAGGGCGAGTCCGATGAAAAGCCCGTTCTTATCAACAAGTATATTACAAATCTCCCAACAGCTACGGTAAACGGCAAGGAATATAAGTTTATCAACGGCGTAGGCTACGGAATTGACGGATATTGCTGCGAGGTTGGAGATAAGCTTCACGCAGAGGGTAAGCCCGCAAACTATACGGCAATTGCAATTAAGGGATTGCTTTTCCATTATAAGCCTACTAATGCAAGGGTTATTGTTGACGGCAAGGAATACGAATACGAAAAGGTATGGATAGCCCCCACAATGCACGGCAGTCGTTACGGAGGCGGTATGATACCCACTCCCAAGCAGAGCCGAGATGCAGAGGAGAGTGAATTGTCCGTTATGATATTCCACGGATCCAGCAAGATCAAAACTCTTATGATATTCCCCTCGATATTCAAGGGCGAGCACGTTAAGAGTAAAAAATATGTGACAGTACTTACAGGTAAAAACATAACCGTCAAATTTGATGCCCCCAGAGCTCTTCAGATAGACGGTGAGACTATGCTCGGCGTAGAAGAATACAACGCAAAAGTATAAAATTTATATTATAAGCTATTGAATTTTTTCCTGTTTTTTGGTATAGTAGTATTGTAGTAGTTCCATATAGGAGATAGATATGTACTTTAACGACATAGAATACAAGAAACAAAATACTAAAATAGGAATAATAATGCTCATATTTTTTGGAGCATCATCTATAGTATCCATTGCGCTTGGAATACTTCAAGTTGTGGGTGAAATTTTCACAGACTCCATAGCGTATGAGGTTGCATACGAGCTTGCTTACAGCGCTCTGTATTTCTGCATGTTCTTTATCCCTATGCTTTTTTATAAGAAGTTTGATAGAGAATACAAATTTAGCCAGATGCCATGTAAATTCAAATTTTCGCGTCATTTCCCACTGATTTTGCTTGCCGGTCTCGCAATAAATTATGCTGCGGCATATGTAAATTCCATAATAGTTGCAATACTTGGAATAGACATGTCTTCTCTTATGCTTGTAGACTATCCAAACGGCTATCACGCTTATCATTTTGTGCTTGACACGATAAAGATCGCGATAATTCCCGCATTCTGTGAGGAGTTCCTTTTCAGAGGGCTTATACTTGACAGACTTTCGCGTTTTGGCAGAGCAAAGGCGATATTCATATCTGCCCTGCTTTTTGCGCTGATGCATCAGAATATAGGACAAATACTCTACACATTTATTCTAGGTCTTGTTCTTGGATACATTGTGGTTGAGTCAGGCTCTATATGGGGTGCAATAGTACTGCATTTTGTCAACAACTTCACCCAGGTAATAATGAATGCGGTGACCTATACGGAGCACGAGGCAAGAGCAAACTTTATAATAGCGGCGATAGAGCTTGTAATAGTTGTTATAGGCGCAGCGGCGGCAATATATTATTATTTCCGTCACGGCAGAAAGAATCTAAACGATCCCGAGTGGTTATTTTATACTGAGAATGAGCTTTCAAGAGGTACGGCAGTAAAAGGATTTTTCAGACCGACGATGATCATATTTATCGCGCTTTCAGCGGCGAGTATGGTCGCTATGGCTGTAATGATGTTATTCTTATGACAGATAGAGATTATATGGAACAAGCCTATGCACAAGCTTGCGAGGCTTATAGTAAAAATGAAGTTCCCGTTGGTGCTATAATCGTGAGGAACGGAGAAGTAATTTCCACGGGTAAAAACAACAGAGAAGAGGCAGGGGACGCAACAGGTCACGCAGAAACCTTAGCTATACGTGAGGCTTGTGGAAAGCTTGGCACATGGAGGCTTGATGACTGCGAGCTTTACGTCACGCTTGAGCCGTGTCCTATGTGTATGGGCGCAATAATCAATTCACGCATAAAGCGCGTGGTTTTTGGCGCAAAGGACGCCAAAGCAGGCGCATGCGGAAGCGTGATAAACCTCAACAATTATCCATTCAATCATAAGCCCGAAATAGTGTCGGGAATCATGGCAGAGGAGTGCCAAGAAATACTTTCAAATTTCTTTTCAAACAAAAGATAAAAATAACCCCACAGCATTTATGTGCCGTGGGGTATTTCTTATATTTGGTAAAGTTCTTGAAAGGATAGGGGCGCGGGGGAAGAAATAATTCTTTCAAGAGGTTTTCCTTCCACCGCATTCTATTCATTTAAGCTATATTATGCCTTAAGTCTTGCTTCAAGAGCTGCGAGCTCGTCGTACATAGTCTGAGGAACGCGGTCGCCTACCTGTGCGTAGAACGCCTTGATGTTCTCAATATCCTCAAGCCAGGAAGCCTTATCAACTGTGAGAAGCTCCTTGATTGTGTCAAGGCTTACGTCTGTAAGTCCCTCAATGCAGATATCCTCAGCCTTGGGAACATATCCGATAGGAGTGATGTCCGCATCAACCTTACCTTCGCAACGAGCGAGAATCCACATGAGTACTCTCATATTGTCACCAAATCCGGGCCAGATGAAGTTGCCTTCGTCGTCGGTACGGAACCAGTTAACGTGGAATATCTTGGGAGCATTGGGAATAAGTGTGCCCATCTTGAGCCAGTGTGCCCAGTAGTCACCCATATCGTAGCCAACGAAAGGTCTCATAGCCATGGGGTCACGTCTTACTACGCCGACAGCGCCTGCTGCAGCCGCAGTTGTCTCGGAAGCCATGATAGAGCCGACGAATGCGCCGTTCTGCCAGGACGTTGACTGATATACAAGGGGAGCAGTCTTTGCTCTACGTCCGCCAAATACGATAGCGGAGATAGGCACGCCTGCGGGATTGCTGAATTCAGAAGAGATCCAAGGACAGTTCTTTGCAAGAGCAGTGAAACGAGAGTTGGGATGAGCGCCGCAAGTGGACTTATCCTTCTTATCATATTTTCTGTAATCCCAAACGTTGCCCTTCCAGTCGATAGCGTTTGCGGGAGGATTCTTGTCAAGACCTTCCCACCAAACTGTGTTGTTATCGAGGTTGTGAACTACGTTTGTAAAGATAGTGTCCTTAAGACAAGTGTGGAGAGCGTTGGGGTTGGATTTCTCGTTTGTACCGGGAGCAACGCCGAAGAATCCGTTTTCGGGGTTAACTGCCCAGAGTCTGCCGTCCTCACCGACGCGGAGCCATGCAATATCGTCACCTACGCACCAAACCTTATAGCCCTGCTTGGAGTAGTACTCGGGGGGAATAAGCATAGCGAGGTTGGTCTTACCGCAAGCGGAGGGGAATGCTGCGCAAACGTACTTTGTCTCACCGTCGGGATATTCAACACCGAGAATGAGCATGTGCTCAGCCATCCAGCCTTCCTTACGACCGAGGTAGGAAGCGATACGGAGCGCAAAGCACTTCTTACCGAGAAGAACGTTTCCGCCGTAGCCGGAGTTAACAGACCAGATTGTGTTATCCTCGGGGAAATGACAGATATAACGGTTTTCCTCGTCAATATCAGCTCTTGCGTGGAGACCCTTGATAAAGTCACTGCTGTCGCCAAGAGCCTCAAGAACGTTGTTGCCGACACGTGTCATAATAAGCATGTTAAGAACGACGTAAATGGAGTCTGTAAGCTCGATACCGTACTTTGCAAAGGGAGAGCCAACGATACTCATAGAATAGGGAATAACGTACATTGTTCTGCCCTTCATAGAGCCTGCGTAAAGTTTGGAGAGCTTTGCATAGCACTCCTCGGGAGCCATCCAGTTGTTGATGTTGCCTGCATCCTCTTTCTTGGATGTGCAAATAAAGGTTCTGCCCTCAACACGAGCAACGTCGTTTACGGCAGTTCTGTGAAGGTAGCAGTTGGGAAGAAGATCCTGATTGAGCTTGATGATCTCGCCTGTGGAACAAGCCTCAGCGCGAAGAGCCTCTGCCTGTTCGTCAGATCCATCGATCCATACGATCTTGTCGGGGCAGGTCATTTCAGCCATCTCATTGATCCAATCAAGAACAAACTTGTTGTTTGTAGGTGTCATAGTCTTTTACTCCTTTATATTTTCAATTTTTTTTGCAGAATTACAAGCGAAAAATCCAATTCTTCGCTATTATATATTTTACTATATCTTTTGTTATTTTGCAAGAGATAATTCTAAAAGTTTCATTTTGTTAATATTTTCAATATTTTTCCAAAAATAAAAAGTTTACAAATAAATTTTCAACATATAATGACAAAATCATAAAAATATGGTACAATAGTTCTATAATGACCTAAACAGGAGTACATCAATGGAAAAGTTAAAGCCAAAGGAACAAAAAATATACGATTATATAGCTAAATCCGTACGCGAGAACGGCTATGCGCCATCTGTTCGTGATATATGCCGCGACCTCGGATATAAAAGCACGTCGACTGTGCATATGTATCTCAATCGCTTGGATCTTCTCGGATATATAAGTAAGGAGGATGGCAAGAGCCGCGCTGTAAAGCTTGTGGGAAACACGCCCAAGATAACCGCCGTGCCGCTTCTTGGAGTTATTACTGCAGGCGAGCCTATACTTGCCGAGGAAAATCGCGAGGGATACGTGGGATATGCAGGGAACTCAAAAACAGACAGTCTATTCGCTTTGCGCGTAAAGGGAGAGTCTATGATTGAGGCGGGAATACTTGACGGAGATATTATTATCGCCGAGCAGACTTGCTATGCGGATAGTGGAGAAATAGTTGTGGCTCTTATTGAAAACGAGGCTACCGTCAAGAGATTTTTCCGCGAAAACGGACATTACAGACTTCAGCCCGAAAATTGCGAGATGCAGCCCATAATTGTTGACGAGGTGCTGATACTCGGCAGAGTCGTTGCTGTACAAAGAAACTACATATAATAAGGATATTTTATGAAAGCATTTAAGATTGCGGGACTGCAAAAGCTTACCTTGCTTGACTTCCCGGGGAAAGTCGCCTGCACAATATTTACAGAGGGTTGCAATTTCCGTTGCCCGTTTTGTCATAATGCGTCTCTTGTCACCCACACGGGCGATAGCGAGGGATATTCTGTGGAGCATGTGCTTGACTTTTTGAAAAAAAGACAAGGAATAATTGAGGGTGTTTGTATCAGCGGGGGAGAGCCCACGCTGATGCCCGGACTTGAGGATTTTATCCGAAAAGTCAAAGCACTTGGATTTGCTGTCAAGCTTGACACCAACGGCACCCGTCCCGATATTCTCAAGCACCTTGTAGGCGAGGGACTTATAGACTACGTTGCTATGGATATAAAAAACAGTCGTGAAAAATATGCTCTTACCGCGGGAGTGTGTGAGGAATATGACATTTCCAAAATAGAGGAAAGCGCAAGCTTTCTTATGTCAGATGCGATTGACTTTGAGTTCCGCACAACAGTAGTTGACCCGCTTCATGAAACAGACGATTTCCAACTTATTGGGGAGTGGCTTGCGGGAGACGAAAGATATTTTCTCCAGAAATTTATTGATTCCGGGGATGTAATCGGTAGGGGACTTGACGCTTATTCAGATGAAAAAATGTATGAATTTCTTAACGTATTAAAGTCTTTAGTTCCAAATGCACAATTAAGGGGGATGTAAACTTATTGAAACTGCCAAATTTTAACGAAAAACACAATATGTTGTGTTTGGTAGTTGACAGTTGACACAAGATATTGTATAATCAAAATACGGCGCTTAGGGGTACTTTGCGCCGTATTTCTGACGTTTTAGGCAAATTTTGGCGAAAAATGTCTTATTTTGTAAAGAAAAATTACTATAAAAACATCAGCAGAAAGAGGGAGAGACTATGTATCAGGTACAAAAAAGAGACGGAAAGGTTGTAGATTTTACAATCTCGAAAATTTCGGATGCAATCAAAATGGCATTCGAGGCACAGGAGAAGCAGTTCAATCAGGACACTATTGATTTTTTGGCACTCAAGGTCACTGCGGACTTTGAACCCAAGATCAAGGACTCACTTATCACAGTAGAAGATATTCAGGACAGCGTTGAGTCCGTGCTCGTTCAGGCAGGCTACGCAGACGTTGCAAAGGCATATATTCTTTACCGCCGTCAGAGAGAGAAGCTCAGAAATCTCAAATCCACGGCAGTTGACTATAAGGAGATAGTAAACGGCTACCTTAAGGTGCTTGACTGGAGAGTTAAGGAAAACTCTACCGTCACTTACTCTGTAGGCGGACTTATCCTTTCAAACTCGGGCGCAGTTACGGCTAACTATTGGCTCTCCGAGATTTACGATGATGAGATTGCAAACGCGCACAGAAACGCAGACATTCACATTCACGACCTTTCTATGCTTACAGGCTATTGCGCAGGTTGGTCACTCAAGCAGCTCATTCAAGAAGGTCTTGGCGGAGTGACAGGTAAGATCACGTCCTCTCCCGCGGCTCACCTTTCCACACTCTGCAACCAGATGGTAAACTTCCTCGGTATTATGCAGAACGAGTGGGCAGGCGCGCAGGCGTTCTCCTCATTTGATACATATCTCGCTCCTTTTGTAAAAGTAGATAATCTTTCCTATAAGGAAGTTAAGCAGTGCATCCAGTCCTTTATTTACGGTGTCAACACACCTTCCCGTTGGGGTACGCAGTCTCCCTTTACTAATATCACTCTTGACTGGACAGTTCCTAACGACCTTGCAGAGCTCAACTGTATCGTTGGCGGCAAGGAAATGGACTTCAAGTATAAGGACTGTAAGGCTGAAATGGACATGGTCAACAAGGCGTTCATCGAGATAATGATCGAGGGTGACGCTAACGGCCGTGGCTTCCAGTATCCTATTCCTACGTATTCTATCACACGTGATTTTGACTGGTCCGAGACAGAGAACAACAAGCTTCTCTTTGAGATGACCGCAAAGTACGGTACACCTTATTTCTCCAACTACATCAACTCGGATATGGAGCCCTCGGACGTTCGTTCTATGTGTTGCCGTCTCCGTCTTGACCTCCGTGAGCTTCGTAAAAAGTCCGGCGGATACTTTGGCTCGGGTGAGTCCACAGGCTCTGTTGGCGTTGTCACAATCAATATGCCCAGAATCGCATACCTCTCCGAAACAGAGGAGGAATTCTACAAGAGACTTGACAAGCTTATGGACATCTCCGCACGCTCGCTCAAGATGAAGAGAACCGTTATTACAAAGCTTCTCAACGAAGGACTTTATCCCTACACAAAGAGATACCTTGGCACGTTCAACAACCACTTCTCGACTATCGGTCTTGTCGGTATGAACGAGGTGGGACTTAACGCTAAGTGGCTCCGTGCAGATATGACACAGAAGGAAACTCAGGAATTCTCAAAGGCAGTTCTCAATCATATGAGAGACAGACTTTCTGACTATCAGGAAGCATACGGAGACCTTTATAACCTTGAAGCAACTCCTGCAGAGTCAACATCTTTCCGTTTCGCAAAGCACGACCTCAAGCACTATCCCGACATTATCACAGCAACCGAAAAGGGCAACAGCCCCTACTATACAAACTCCTCTCACCTTCCCGTAAGCTTTACAGAGGATATCTTCGCAGCTCTTGAGATTCAGGACGAGCTCCAGACCCTCTACACCTCGGGTACGGTATTCCACGCATTCCTCGGCGAAAAGCTTCCCGACTGGAAGGCAGCAGCTACTCTCGTTCGCAAGATTGCAGAGAACTACAAGCTTCCTTACTACACTCTCTCGCCCACGTACAGCGTTTGTACCGACCACGGTTATATCGCAGGTGAGGAATACACGTGTCCTCACTGTGGAAAGACTACCGAGGTTTATAGCCGTATAACAGGCTATTACAGACCCGTTCAGGCTTGGAACGACGGTAAGTCTCAGGAATTCAAGGAGAGACGCACGTATAATATTGAAAGATCCACACAGCTTCATCCCGAGATAAATATCGGCTCGGGCGGAGTAAGAACTATCGCTATGCCTATTCCCGAGGCCGTAGCTCCCGAGACAGACGAGGGAACAAAGATATACCTTTTTGCCACAAAGACTTGCCCCAACTGTAAGATGGCAGGCGTATTCCTTGACAAAGCAGGAATAGCTTACGAAAAGGTATATGCAGAGGATAACGCTGACCTTGTTGCAAAGTTTGGTATCAAGCAGGCTCCCACGCTCGTTGTCACGGTTGACGGCGTTGAGACAGAGAAGGCTGTAAATCTCTCTAATATCAGAAAGTTTATCGACTGCTCTAGCAATTGATACTTTAGATTCAGGTAGGTATCAGAATGTATGACGTAATAATCGTAGGCGCAGGCCCCGCAGGACTTACTGCGGCGGTCTACGCTCGCAGAGCAGAAAAAAGCGTACTCGTCATTGAGAAGGCTACCTTTGGCGGACAAATGACCTTTTCTCCCAAGATAGAAAACTACCCCGCGTTTTCTCAGGTAAGCGGAAATGAGCTTGCCGAGAGAATGGTGGAGCAGGCTCTCTCTATGGGCGCTGAAATAGAAATGGCAGAGGTCACGGGAATTGAAAAGCAGAATGGCACGTTCTATATTTCCTGCGACGACGGGCAGTATCTTGCCAAATCTGTAATAATTGCCACGGGTTCAAAGCACAGACACCTCGGCATTGACAGAGAAGAAGAATTTATCGGCAACGGTATATCCTTCTGTGCTGTTTGTGACGGTGCGTTTTATAACGGCAAGCAGGTAGCAGTCATAGGTGGCGGAAACTCGGCACTCGTTGAGGCAATGATGTTATCCGACGGATGCCAAAAGGTGTACGTAGTACAGAATCTTGACTTTATGACGGGCGAGGAAAGACTCGTATCTGCATTAAAGAAAAGAAATAACGTTGAATTTATCACGGGCGCTGTGGTTGACAGCATTTACGCCGAGGATGAATTTGCGGGAATTATCATACAAAATGTTCATAGCGGAGAAAAGGAAAGACTTGACGTTGACGGCATTTTCGTTGCTATCGGTCAGGTTCCCGAGAATGAACAGTATGCAAATCTCGTTGAGCTTTCGGACAGAGGATATATTATATCCGATGAAAACTGTCTGACCTCGACCGAGGGACTTTTCGTGGCGGGAGACTGCCGCACTAAAGCAATAAGACAGATTGCAACAGCTTGCGGAGACGGCGCAGTTGCCGCCCTTGCCGCTTGCAGATATATTGACAACAGTAATATATGACAAAATGGGGCATAAGAGTGTAATTTCTACTCTTATGCCCTTAAAATTTCAAAATATCTATTGAATAAACCAAAGTTTTGTGATAAAATAATCAAAGAACGTAATATAAGGAAGGTTTATATATAAATGCTTGAAATTAAAAATCTGACATATACGGTCACAGACCCTACAACAGGCAAGCAGACCCGTATTTTAGATGACATAAACTTAACCATAAACGAAAGATTTGTTGCGGTCACAGGCCCTAACGGAAGCGGCAAGTCAACTCTTGCAAAGCTTATCGCTGGAATTATCTCTCCCGACTGCGGACAGATCATTCTTGATGGAGTTGATATTACGAATATGAGCATTACCGAGCGTTCCCGAGCAGGTATAAGTTATGCTTTTCAGCAGCCTGTAAGATTTAAGGGAATTACCGTAAAGGACCTTATCTCGCTTGCGGCGGGAAAGAAGATTTCCGTGTCAGATGCGTGCGCATATCTTTCTGAGGTGGGGCTTTGCGCCAAGGAGTATATCAACCGTGAGGTTAACGCGTCCTTGTCGGGCGGTGAGCTTAAGAGAATCGAAATAGCTATGATAAACGCAAGAGGCACAAAATTCTCGGTATTCGACGAGCCCGAGGCGGGAATTGACCTTTGGAGCTTTAACAATCTTATCAAGGTGTTTGAGAAAATGCACGAGAGAACACAGGGTAATATCCTTATCATCTCACATCAGGAGAGAATTCTTGATATTGCGGACAAGGTTGTTGTAATAGCAGGCGGTAAGATCGCGGCTTACGGAACAAAGGACGAGATACTCCCCGAACTTTTGAGTCATAGCGCGGGATGCAGATATACGGCAGGAGGTGAAAACTGATGGCACAGAAAACACTCAGTAAAATGGAAAAAGACCTCCTTGAAAATATCGCGGGGCTTCATAAAGTCCCCGAGGGAGCATACTCCTTGAGAGTAAACGGCGAGCTTTTCGGCAAGAATTCCTCAAGCAACATTGTAATTGAGAAAAAAATGGACAAGCCGGGAATTGAGATTTATATCAAGGCGGGAACAAAGAACGAGAGCGTACACATTCCCGTAATCCTTTCCGAGACAGGTATAACCGAGACCGTATATAACGATTTTTATATCGGTGAGGATGCTGACGTCGTAATCGTTGCAGGCTGCGGAATACACAACTGCGGTACAGAAATGAGCGAGCACAGCGGAATTCACTCGTTTTACGTTGGAAAGAACGCAAAGATAAAGTATGTGGAAAAGCATTACGGTGAGGGTGATGGAAACGGCAGAAACGTAATGAACCCCACGACTGTGGTTGAACTTTCAGAGGGCGCGTATCTTGAAATGGAGACAACACAGATAAAGGGCGTTGACTCCACCGATAGAAAGACTGTTGCAAAGCTTGATAAGGATTCAACTCTCGTGGTGTACGAGAAGATAATGACTCACGGCGAGCAGTTTGCAAGAACAGAGTTTGAGGTTGAGCTTAACGGTGACGGATGCGGCACGCACGTGGTTTCCCGTTCTGTTGCAAAGGATAACTCAAAGCAGCTCTTTATATCAAATATCAAGGGCAACGCACGCTGCAACGGACATACCGAATGTGATGCCATTATTATGGACAATGCGTCTGTCAAGGCAGTCCCCGAAATAGAGGCAAATAACATCGAGGCATCACTTATCCACGAGGCGGCAATCGGCAAGATTGCGGGAGAGCAGCTTATAAAGCTGATGACTCTCGGACTTGACGAAAGACAGGCAGAGGAAGAGATAATAAACGGATTTTTGAAGTAAAATTTTTACGAAGGGAATAATTATGAAAGTTATAGAGAATCCCAACAAGGAAGTAGTTGAGACCATACGCAAGGGTCTTGAGCGTACGGGCGGATACTGTCCTTGCCGCCGCGAAAAAACTGATGACACCAAGTGTGTATGCAAGGAATTCAAGGAGCAGATTAAAGACCCCGATTTTGAGGGATACTGTCATTGTATGCTCTATTACAAGCAGAAATAATAGGAGGAAAACTTATGGCAATTATACATTTAACGGTTGAAAATTTTGAACAGGTGGCATTGAATAGCGAAAAGCCCGTGCTTATCGACTTTTATGCAACGTGGTGCGGACCCTGCAAAATGATAGCTCCCATTATTGAGGAGATTGCAAACACGAGAGACGACGTCGTCGTATGCAAGGTTGACGTTGACGAGCAGGGTGCTATTGCAAACGCTTACGATATACACAGCATACCCACGCTCGTGCTTCTCAAGGACGGAAAGCTCGCAGATAAAGCGGTAGGCTACAGACCTCTTGAGTCAATACTTGAAATGTTGAAATAAAACAAATAGCCTTCTCTTTGCGGAGAGGGCTGTTTTTGTGTCAAAATGCACAATCAAATCCCACGAAAAATGTAAATAATCGTTATTTTTGTGATTTAATATTGAAAAAAATTATGATATAATAATGAGTGGAAAATTTTTAGATAAGAGGTAAGTATGGTAAGAGAGGATTTAAGAAACGTAGCAATAATAGCGCACGTTGACCATGGAAAGACAACACTTGTTGATGGTCTACTGAAGCAGGGCGGTATATACCGTGAAAATCAGGAAACGGTCACCTGCGTTATGGACTCGGGAGACATTGAGCGTGAGAGAGGTATTACCATTCTTGCGAAGAATACAGCAGTTCATTATAAGGACGTAAAAATAAATATCGTTGATACCCCCGGTCACGCGGACTTCGGCGGCGAGGTTGAGCGAGTTCTTAAAATGGTAAACGGCGTTATACTCCTTGTTGACGCAGCAGAAGGACCTATGCCTCAGACAAGATTCGTGCTTAAGCGCGCACTTGAACTCAATCATAGAGTTATCGTATGCTTTAATAAAATAGACAAGCCCGACGCACGTCTTGGTGAGGTTGAAGATGAGATACTCGAGCTTCTTATCGACCTTGGCGCGTCTGACGAGCAGCTTGACTCTCCCATGCTTTACTGCTCAGGCAGGGAAGGAACTGCATCCGAGGACCCCGACGTACTCGGCGAGAACCTTGTTCCTTTGTTTGAAAAGATACTCGAATATATTCCCGCACCCGAGGGAGATGTGGACGGAGGCCTTCAGCTTTTCGTTTCCTCTATCGACTACAACGAGTACGTTGGAAGAATAGGAATCGGACGTATTGAGCGCGGAAGTGTCAAGGTAGGTCAGGAGGTGGCAATTTGCAACTTCCACAAGCCCACAGAAAAGCCCGTAAAGAGCAAAATAGTTTCTCTTTATCAGATAGACGGACTTGGACGTTTGCCCGTTGAGAACGCAAAAATGGGCGATATCGTATGTTTCTCGGGAGCAGGAGATATATCTATCGGTGATACAATCACATCCACCGCAAATCCCGAGCCTCTTGAATTCGTTAAGGTGAGCGAGCCTACCGTTGAAATGACCTTTGCGGTAAATGACAGCCCCTTGGCAGGTAAGGAGGGAAAATTTGTCACCTCACGTCAGCTTCGTGAAAGACTTTACCGCGAGCTTCTCAAGGACGTATCATTGCGTGTGCGCGACGGTGACACCACCGACGAGTTTATAGTTTCGGGCAGAGGAGAGATGCACCTTTCCATACTCATTGAAAATATGAGACGTGAGGGTTATGAGCTCACTTGCTCTAACCCCAAGGTAATTATCAAGGAGATTGACGGTGTAAAGTGCGAGCCTATGGAAAAGGTCACACTTGACGTGCCTACCGAATACGTTGGCGCAGTTATAGAAAAGCTCGGACAGAGAAAGGGCGACCTTATTGAGATGAACCCCATGGGAAGCCGTATGAGAATTGAATATCTCATTCCGTCAAGATGTCTTTTCGGCTATCGCTCCGAGTTCCTTTCCGCAACTCACGGCGAGGGCGTGCTCAACACTCTCTTTGAGGGCTACGAGCCTTACCGCGGAGGTATCATTATGAGATTCACGGGTGCGCTCGTTGCATCCGAGGCAGGTGTGACTACACGTTATGGTCTCTATAACACACAGGAAAGAGGAAACCTCTTCGTAGGACCTCAGACACCCGTATACGAGGGAATGATAGTCGGTGAAAACCCCAAGAATGACGATATCGCAGTAAATCCCTGTAAGGAGAAGCACCTTACCGCAATTAGAAGCGCGGGTGCGGATGAAAAGCTCCTGCTCACTCCTCCCACAATATTTAGTCTTGAAGAGGCTATTGAATTCATCACGGACGACGAGCTTATCGAGGTCACACCTAAGTCCATAAGACTCCGCAAGAAGATTCTCAATACAGAGCTTCGAATGAAGGAAATGATGAAGGCACGCAAGGCAGCGCAGGAAAACAAATAAAAAGCATACGTGCTATTAAGGCAACTATACAGAAGGCTCCGACCCGGACACAAGTCCGGCTCAGAGCTTTCTTTTTTATTTGTTTTTTTGTAAAATAGCTTGACTTTATTTGGATTTTGTGGTAATATAGTATTGAAAACCACATTGGGTGGCACACAAAGACACTGACTGTTTTTTCTACGGAGGTAAAATTATTTTGAATCGCAAAATTGAAGTACAATCAAAAGAAATTCCTATCTTTTTTTCAACAGATGACAATTATATACCGTATCTTGACGTTGCAATACGTTCACTTATTGACAACGCAAGTAAAATCAACAATTACCGAATTATAATTATACATACAGGACTTAAGTCTGAAAATATTGCAAAAATCAAATTAAACTCACAACCCCGATTTAATATTGATTTTATTGACATATCCGGGGAATTGGAGAATATCAAATCCCGCTTCAAAAATGTATATCATTTTTCAATTGTCACATACTACAGACTGTTTATAGCTTCGCTTTTTCCCGAATACGATAAGGTTTTATATCTTGACTGTGACCTCGTAGTTCTTGGTGACATATCGGAGCTTTACAATATAGATCTTGGCGATAATATTTTAGGCGCTGCTCCCGAACAGTTCGTGCAAAGCACCAAGGAGTTCAGACAGTATGCGAAAAAAGCATTAAACGTTGATCCTGACAAATATGTAAATGCAGGAGTTCTTCTTATAAACCTTGATGCATTCAGAAAAAATCAAATAGAGGAGAAATTTATAACTCTTATAACCGAGTACGACTTTGATCTGCTTGATCCCGATCAGGCATACTTGAACTATCTTTGTATAAATAAGATACATATATTGCCAAACGGATGGAATAAAGAACCCATGCCGCAGCTTTGTGAAGGGAACAAGAATATAGTTCATTACGCACTCTACAAAAAGCCTTGGCAGTACGATGACGTTATAGACGGAGAATTCTTCTGGCATTATGCAAAGCAGTCTACCTTTTACGAGCAGATCTGCTGTAATAAGCAAAATTTCAGTAGCATCGACAAGGCAGAAAAAGAAGAAACTGCTAAGGAAATACTTGAGCATGCAATACAAATTGTAAACTCAGATAATACCTTTTCAAAAAAGCTTTGTAAAATTTGAGGTGGATTGTATGGAAAAGTCTGCTCATAAATTAGAGCTTATAAAAAAAATTGCCGAGTTTGAAAAAAAGGAGCTTTGGCATATTGACGTAGAGGATGACCCTGAAACCTATCCACTTATGCCGGAACAGGTGGATTATCTAAATGAAAAGTTGTCGAGCAAAATAAAAAATAAAATAGCTAACCGCATGGGTGAAAAGTTTTTTGATAAAATGATTGACAACCGTCAGCTCATTATCAAGGAAATACGCGGCATTGAAAATTTCACCGCCGTCAAGGGCGGAAAAATCGTCACCTGTAATCATTTCAACGTGTGCGATAATTACGCGGTATGGGTAGCACTTCGCGATCACATGGATAAAAAAATGATTTATAAGGTTATTCGCGAAGGGAATTATACTAATCCGCCAAAGCCATTTGGCTTTTTAATGAGACACTGCAATACGCTTCCTCTTTCAAGTCAAAGTGCAACTATGAAGAAATTTTTACGTGCCGTAAAAGTTTTACTTGAGCGTGGTGAAACCATTCTGATATATCCCGAGCAAAGCATGTGGTGGAATTATCGCAAGCCAAAACCAATGCAGGACGGTGCTTTTGTGCTGGCAGTACGAAATAAAACTCCTATAGTTCCTATATTTATTACTATGGAGGATAGCGATATACTTGACAACGACGGATTTTTCGTGCAGGAATATACTATACATATTTTGCCGGCTATATACCCAAATCAATTACTTTCAAGGACACAAGCAAGAGAAACTATGAAACAGGAAAACTACAAGGCGTGGGTAAGGGTGTACGAGGAGTTTTATAACACACCTCTTGTATATGGTGAATAATGAAACTGTATCTCTCAACAATCGGTATAGCAATAGTAATTATTTCTGCCGTCAATATAATCTTTGATATATCACCTTGGTATTACGTTATCATAGCTTCTATCTTTTGTGCTGCGCTTGCGTTTTGCATTGACGGTCTTATTGCGATTATCATAAACAAGATGCCGGACAGCTGGTTTGGTGTGGATAATCCACTTTATAATGTGTCAGAAAAAGAACGGCAGCTTTATAAAAAACTAAAGGTAAGACTTTGGAAGGACAAGGTCTGGGAGCTTGGCGGTCTCGGAGGCTTCAGCAAAAAAATTCTAAGGGAACCAGATAACCCCCAATACATAGAAAAATTTATTATCGAGTGCAACAAAGGAGTTCTTACTCATAGGCTTTCATATCCCGCAGGATTTTTAGTTATGCTCACGATGCCTAATATTTGCGCGCTGACAATTGGACTGCCAGTTGCCATAGTAAATCTCTTTCTTAATGTATTGCCGACTCTTGCGCTCCGTTATAACACACCCATGTTAAAATCAATTTTAAAAAGGCTCAGAAGAAAGGGTCAGCATAAATAATATTTAAGAAAGGAAATCTTCACGATATTGTTCTTTCTTAATTTATCAGTCAAAAAAGCATAACGGACTATTTAATCTGTCCGTTATGCTTTTTTAATGTGTTTCTATAACCGACATAAAATAATGTGCGGTTTGCTCTGGCGGAGTTTGCATATCCTTCTTGACCCACCAACGTATAGTCTGTACGAATGCGCCCGTGAGGTGATTTATAAGAAAGTCTTGGGGGACGTTTGTGTGAAAATCCGATACGTATCTTGAAAAAAGCTTTGTCAGATATTCGTGAAGATACCTCATAAATATGTCGCCGCTGTCAGAGCAGAGAAGCCCCGTGACGTATCTGCGACTCTCCCGCAAATGAATAAGAATATGTGCAAGAGCAGTCTCAAGACTGTCCGATCCCTCACAATAAGAGCACATAGCACCCTCAATGATATGGTCAAATATGTCCGAGCACATAGCTCGCAGAAGGTGGTCTTTAGTCTCAAAATGCGAGTAAAACGTGCTTCGTCCCACGTCTGCCTTGTCAATTATATCCTGAACCGTTATATGCTCGTATTTCTGCTTGCCTAAAAGTTCAATAAAGGCAGAAAATATCGCGTCTCTCGTCTTTTTTTGCCGTCTGTCCATAAAATTATCCGTACAATTTTCGAATTTTGTTCGGTATCGTACATCCTCCAATGTTTGATTATTGATTTCTCATAGCCTATTCAATATAATATAATCGAACAATATGTTCGGTATCATATATATTATACGGTAAAATTTATATAAAGTCAAGTGAGGTATTATGAAAACTCAAAAAAACATTTTTATAGCATTTATACTCAACCTTACATTTTCAATTTTTGAATTTATAGGAGGAATTTTCACGGGAAGCGTGGCTATACTTTCGGATGCCATTCATGATCTCGGTGACAGTGTGAGCATTGGCATATCATTCTTACTTGAGAAAAAAAGCAAAAAACAGCCCGACGATAAATACACGTACGGATATCTTCGTTATTCCGTACTCGGCGGTGCGATTACAACTGTCGTTTTGCTTGTCGGCTCGTGTATAGTCATTTATAACGCGATACTACGTATTATAGAGCCGACACCCATAAACTATAACGGAATGATAATTTTCGCGGTGGTAGGAGTTGTCGTAAACTTTCTCGCGGCATATTTTACACGCGATGGCGACTCAATAAACCAGAAAGCTGTAAATCTTCATATGCTTGAGGACGTGCTTGGTTGGGTAGTCGTACTTATCGGCGCAATAGTAATGAGATTTACGAATATAAGCATAATAGATCCTATACTCTCAATTTGTGTTTCACTGTTTATACTTTTAAGTGCATTGAAGAATCTGAAGCAAGTATTAGCCCTATTCCTCGAAAAAACGCCGGAGAGCATATCTGTTAATGAAATAAAGGAGCATATTAAAAAAATTGATGGGGTGACGGAGGCGCATCATATTCACGTGCGCTCAATTGACGGCTACCACAATTACGCAACTCTACACATTGTCACCGCAAATGGAGCTGATACTCACGCAATCAAGGAAGCTGTGAGAGAGGAGCTTTACGAACACAACATCTCACATGCTACCATTGAAACTGAAAGTTTCAACGAGGAATGTAACGAAAGAGTTTGTCATATTTGCGCGGACAGCGAAGGGCAGCACCATCACCACGGGCATCATCACCATCATTAAAAAAGAGGCGGTCTGACCGCCTCTTTTTTATAATAGCTCGGTATCATTTTTTGTATTTTCATCAAGTGAGCCGTAGCCGTTAAGTCCAAACTCCTTGATTATTTTGGGATAGTCCTTATATGCAATATTGAAATCAACCTTAATTTCTGGAATGGACGCAAGAACACCTGTAGATGTAAATTGCCACATCCCAAGATTTTCTCCGTAAAGATCAGTATTCCATACGGGCAGTTCCTCGCTTGTAAACACGTAATTTTCAAGCGCCACAGGATGTCTTGCATACCATATATCAAAATTTTCAAGCACGAACTGCGCATCTAAAATAGAGGTCAGCCAGTTATTGTTCGTATAAAGCGCAACGTAATATCCTTTTTTCTGGAGTATTTCAAAGAATCTTATGCACATTTGAGTCAATAGCTCTTTGTCAAGATTCTCCTGAGACACGTCCTCAATGTCAAGATATATGGGATATTCAAATTGCTTGCCGTCAAGATAATTCAGAAGCATATATGCGTCCGCCTCAATACCCGCAACGGTGGTAGCGTAAGAATAAAAATATACACCAAGATCAAGTCCCGCCGCCTTTGCTCCCTCATAGTTCATTTTAAACACGGGGTCTGCGCCCGTGCTTGTTCCTGCTCTGAGAATAGCAAAATCAACGCCCTCATTTTTAATATTTTCCCAGTTTAATGGTAAAAACAGCGAATTTTCATCTACACTATGCTGCCACTTTGAAACATCAATGCCTTTAGCAATTATCTCAGTATTACCCGAGTACGCACTGCTGACAATATCGGTGTAAAATATGTAATTTCCCCTGTATTCAGCTCCGCAATCACAAGCATAGTCGCAATATCCAGTAGTGGAAAGAGTGGTAAACACTCTGTTGACCTGATAAAAGCTGTGTCCTGTGGGGGGGAGATTATCCGCGATATAGTTATATCCACAAGCGCAGGTATATTCCGTATATCCTTCATCGACGCAGGTGGGAGGAGTGATGTCTTTTTCAAATGTATGTCCCGTGGGAGCTACGAAATCCGCGGAATACGTGTGTCCACACGCACAAGTGTATTGCGTATAACCTCTTTCGTCACACGTGGGAGGGAAGACCTCTTCTGTGTACGTATGACCCGTAAAAGAAACAAAGTCTGAAAGATACCTGTCTCCACACTCGCAAACATTCTCGGTATATCCGTTTTCGGTACACGTAGGAGCAATTACGGTTGATGCATACGTGTGCGCTTTGGGTATCACGTGATTTGACACGTACGTATCACCGCATTTGCAGGTGTAAGTAGTATATCCCTCGGTAGAACAGGTAGGCTCTGTCACCTTTTCGGTATAACTGTGACCATTTGGCACAACAAAATCCGATTTATACGTAAACCCACACTCGCAAGTGTACGTAGTGTATCCGATATTTTCACAAGAGGGAGCTTTAACTGAATTTTCAAGCTTATGTCCTGCAGGGGCAACTCTGTTGGTTTTATAAGAAGCGCCGCAATCAGCGCAGGTGTGAAGCTTGTAGCCTTCAGAATCACAGGTGACAGATACCTCGGAGTCAATTATATTCTTGTGCTTGCACTCGTCGCTTGAATCTGATGAATTATCACAGCCGACAAAGCATACAGATACCAAAAGCACAAGTATCAACACAAAGCCGAGAATTAACCTTTTCATTATTTGCCTCCGTTAAGTTCAAGATACAGCTTGTCCGAAAGAGTCGCAAAATCGCGTACAGTCAGTTTTTCGCCGCGGATATCGGGCTTGTGACCGCACTCAACTATAATTTCTGTAAGTCTTTCCTTGGAGATTTCCGAAAATCCTGTCATAAGAGAGTTGGGGAGAGTCTTTCGTCTCTGCTCAAACGCCGCCTTAACGGTTCGGAAGAACATTTCCTCGTCAATGGGCTTTATAGGCTTGTCCTTCCAAAGAGTTATACGCGCTACTGAGGAGTTAACCTTCGGGGGAGGCATAAATCTGTCCGCGGTTACGGTAAACAGAAGCTCGGCATGACCGTAATAGTCTATCGCCGCGGTTATAGCACCGCAGTTTTTACCGCCCGCACCTGCGCAAAGACGCTGTGCGACCTCTGTCTGCACCATTACAGTAATGCTCTCAAAGGGAAGCTTTGACTCGATAAGCTTCATCAAAATAGGAGTTGTGATATAGTAGGGAAGATTCGCACAGACAGCCACCTTTCCTTTTACGAAATAGGGTGCGAGTATCTCGGAAAGGTCTGCTTCCATAACGTCCTCGTTTATTACGGTCACGTTTTTGTATCCGTCAAGCGTGTATTTGAGAACGGGAATAAGCCCAGTGTCTATCTCAAGCGCCACGACCTCACGGTATCTCTCGCAAAGGCAACGCGTCATACAACCAATACCCGGACCGATTTCCAAAACCGTGATATCCGAATCCTCAGGCGAGCAGGCGTCTGCTATATCCTCAACAGTCATAAGGTCAGTCAGAAAGTTCTGTCCGAATTCCTTTTTGAAATTCAGACCAAACATATCCATGACCTGCTTTATTGTTCTGGGATCACATAAATTAAGCATTATTTATATTCCTTCTTTTTGAAATCCTTTTTATAATTGTTTTTGTAGTCTCGCGCGTTGCTTGACATAGAGCCTTTTTTCTGCTCCTGCGCGCGTCCTTTGCCGTGATTCTGCGGCTGAGTATATTTTCCGTTATAGCTGCTTGGCTTTTTATCAAAGCTCTTGTAGGTAAGCGGCTTGCCATCGCAAGGCTTGAAAAACTGATAGAAATAGCAGGGAATCATACCGTTGTAGAGCTTGCGCGTCTTGTCCGCTGGACGTCCGTAGAGCTTTTCAAAATACTCGCACGATGTTATAAAGTAGATATGCCACGGCTCAAAGGACTTGAAATGTCTTCCTACCTCGCGGTAAAGCTGCTCGACCTCTGCCATATCTCCCATTCGCTCGCCATAGGGCGGATTACAGATAATGCTTCCGCGTCTGTCTGACGGCTTCTCAATTTTACGTGCATCAGCGCAGAAAATGTTGATGTTTTCCTCAACTCCCGCACGAAGCGCGTTCTCATACGTGGTATCGAGAATATCCTCGTCAATATCTGATGCCCAAGCCTCAAATTTGCAGTCTGTGCGGATTTTGGCTTTCGCCTCGTCAACTGCGTCTGTCCAAAGTTTTTGCTCAATACGTGGAAAATTTTGCGCCGCAAAGTCGCGATTAAGTCCTGGAGCAATATTCTTTGCTATCATTGCCGCCTCAATGGCGATAGTGCCAGAGCCACAGAAGGGATCCCAGAAGAGAATCTCGTCGCTGGGTCGTGTTGTCAATGCAATAGACGCCGCAAGTGTTTCACGTATGGGAGCGGCTCCGTATGCGGGGCGGTATCCACGCTTGTGTAGCGGCGCGCCCGAGGTATCTATCATAAGATAAGCTTCGTCCTTGAGAATAAAAAACTCTATTTTATAAGTAGTCCCCGTTTCCTCAAACCACGAAATTCCGTAAGCTGTCTGGAGTCTGTTGACGATAGCCTTCTTGACTATGCTCTGGCAGTCGGGAATAGAGGTCAGCTTGCTCTTTATGGAGTGACCTGTGACAGGGAAAGCATCAAGTCTGCCGACCCATTCTTCCCAAGCAATTGCGTTAGTCCCGTCAAAAAGCTCGGAAAAGCCCTCCGCGCGAAAACTGCCCATAAGAATAAAGACTCGCTCTGCAAGCCTCAGATTTATATTAAGTCTTGGAATGTCCTGCTCGTCGCCCTTAAAAATTATACGTCCGTCAATTGTCTGTATCCTTTTAAGACCGAGCGCGTCTATCTCCTCGCCGAGCTGTTTTTCAAGCCCGAAAAGACAGGTTGCCACAAATTGCATCTGACTGTTTCCTTTCACGTGATTATACATAATAATTATAATATACTTTATGGTGTTTGTCAACGAAAAGTTGCCTTAATTTTGCTTTAGTAATAAGTTAAAAAACGGAAGGCGCAAGCCTTCCGTTTTTCTATCAAATATTACCTACAATAACGTCTCCCATTTCCTTACAGCCAAGTTTTGTGCAGCCTTCCTGCATAATGTCGCCCGTGCGGTAGCCGTCGTCAAGAGCCTTGTTGACAGCCGCCTCGATTGCGTCCGCCTCGTCTGTCATATCAAACGAATAGCGGAGCATCATAGCTGCGGAAAGTATCGTTCCTATGGGATTTGCGAGATTCATTCCCGCAATATCGGGAGCCGAGCCGTGTATAGGCTCATACATACCGAGTGTTCCCGACGAGAGCGATGCCGAGGGCATCATTCCAATCGAGCCCGTGAGCATAGAAGCCTCGTCCGAGAGAATGTCACCAAACATATTTTCGGTGACAATCACGTCAAACTGCGTGGGATTTTTTATAAGCTGCATAGCTGTGTTATCAACGAGTATATCGTTATACTCAACCTCGGGGTACTCCTCGGCGAGACGGTGCATTGTCTTTCTCCAGAGACGAGACGTGTCAAGCACGTTTGCCTTGTCAACCGAATGAAGCTTTTTAGCGCGCTTCATAGCAGACTCAAACGCAACGCGACCGATTCTCTCAATCTCGTGCTCGGAATAGGGCATATAGTCGATAGCTACAAGCTCGCCGTTGACTTCTTCTGTCTTGCGCTCGCCAAAATATACGCCACCCGTAAGCTCACGCACAATCATAAGGTCAATTCCGTTGCCCACTATAGACGCCTTAAGGGGAGAAGAATCAGCAAGCTGAGGGAAGAGCTTTGTGGGACGAAGATTTGCAAAGAGTCCAAGCTCCTTACGAACAGCTAAAAGAGCCTTTTCAGGACGGATTGCAGGGGGACAATTATCCCATTTCGGTCCGCCGACTGCACCCAAAAGCACGCTATCCGCATCCTTACATTTCTGCATACCCTCGTCGGTAATCGGCACGCCGAACTTGTCTATTGAGCAACCGCCGATGTCAACGTAAGTATAATCAAACTTGTGACCGAACTTTTCAGCCACCTTATCAAGAACCTTTATAGCCTGCGCTACTATCTCAGGGCCTATACCGTCGCCCGCGAGAACTGTAATTTTCTTTTCCATGATTTATCCCTCCGAAATTGACGCAAGCAGTCCGCCTTTGGTAATTATCTCCTGAATAAAGGGCGGGAAGGGCTGTGCCTTGTATTGCTCATTCTTTGTGTGATTTGTTATGATACCCGTATCAAAATCCACCTCAACGTCGTCGCCTGCCTGAATTTTCGCGCTTGCCTCGGGACATTCAAGAATAGCAAGACCGATATTTATAGAGTTTCTGTAAAAGATTCTTGCAAAGGTCTCGGCAATAACTACCGAAATGCCCGACTCCTTAATAGCGATAGGCGCGTGCTCACGCGACGAGCCGCAGCCGAAATTTGCGCCACCGACCATAATGTCGCCTGCCTTTACTTTTGAGGTGAATTCCTTGTCTATATCCTCCATACAGTGAGAAGCAAGCTCCTTGTGGTTTGCGGTATTGAGATAACGTGCAGGGATAATAACGTCGGTATCGACGTTGTCTCCGTATTTATGTACTGTTCCGTGTGCTAACATTCTCTCTACCTCCTTAAATTTCGCTGGGGTCACAGATATAACCCTTTATTGCGGATGCCGCCGCAGTTGCAGGGCTTGAAAGATAAATTTTCGACGTCACGTGTCCCATACGGCCTACAAAATTACGGTTAGTGGTAGCTATAGCGACTTCGTCAGCCGCAAGGATACCCATATAACCGCCAAGGCAGGGACCACAGGTGGGAGTGGAAACTGCACAACCCGCGTTTATAAATATCTCAATATATCCGCGCTTGATGCACTCCATATAAATGGACTGCGTTGCGGGAATGATTATGCAGCGTACACCCTCTGCGATGTGCTTGCCGCGGAGAATTTCTGCCGCTATCTCCATATCCGAGAGTCTGCCGTTGGTGCAAGAGCCGATAACGCATTGGTCAATCTTTATGTCGGACAGCTCACTTGCGTCCTTGGTGTTCTCGGGAAGGTGAGGACAAGCAACGGTAGGCTTTATAGCAGAGAGGTCAATATCAATAACCTCGTCGTATTCTGCGTCGTCGTCTGCCGCATAGACGGTGTAGGGATGTGTCATTCTTTCCTCGTAATACTTGATTGTCACATCATCGACCTCAAATATACCGTTTTTCGCGCCTGCCTCAATAGCCATATTAGCCATACAGAGACGGTCGTCCATAGACAGCGTGTGCATACCCTCGCCCGTGAACTCCATAGACTTGTAAAGCGCGCCGTCGACTCCTATTTTACCTATTATGTAAAGAATAACGTCCTTGCCCGAGCAGTTCTTCTGGAGCTTGCCCGTGAGGTTGAACTTGATAGCGGAGGGAACCTTGAACCAAGCCTCGCCCGTAGCCATGCCTGCCGCCATATCCGTTGAGCCCACGCCCGTTGAGAACGCGCCAAGCGCACCGTAAGTACACGTGTGAGAGTCCGCGCCGATTATAACGTCGCCAGGGCCTACAAGTCCTTTTTCGGGGAGCAGAGCGTGCTCGATACCCATATCTCCAACATCAAAGTAATTCTTTATGCCAAAGGTCTTTGCAAAGGTGCGGCACTGCTTTGTCTGTTCAGCCGCCTTGATGTCCTTGTTAGGCACAAAATGGTCCATAACGAGAGATATTTTGTTCTTGTCAAAGACTTCCGAAAAGCCGAATTTCTTGAATTCATTTATAGCAACGGGAGAAGTGATGTCGTTTCCAAGCACCATATCAAGCTTTGCCTTTATAAGCTGACCTGCGCATACGGACTCAAGGCCTGCGTGCGCGGCGAGAATTTTTTGTGTCATTGTCATGCCCATTTTTGTTTACCTCCGTTATTTTGAAATTCCTCTGTTTATAGCAGAGAAGAGAGCGTTTATAGAGGATGCGATAATATCGTCGTGAACACCAACGCCCCAAACCTTTTTGCCATCTGCAAGTCTTATGCTGACGTATGTGACGGCGCGTGATGACGAGCCAATTGTTAATGCGTGCTCCTCGTAAGTAAGGTCAAAATACTTTATTCCAAGATGTTGCTTTATTGCGTTGCTGACCGCGTCAAGACGTCCGTTTCCGCTTGCCACAACGTCCCTTTCAATACCGTCAACCTTGAGTGTCAGCGTGACCTTGATGTCGGGTGTGCGGACGAAATGATAGTCAACAAGCTCAATGGGTGTATTTACGTTGATGTAGTTGTTAGTAAATACCTCGAGCACCTCTGCGGGAGAGAGCTCAGCGTGCGCGTGGTCGGAAACGCTCTTGACCATATAGCCGACCTCCTCACGCATCTTTTGAGGAATAATATATCCATAGTTATGCTCCAAGAGATAACCGATACCACCTTTGCCCGACTGCGAGTTGATACGTATTACGTCGGTCTCATACTGACGTCCAACGTCCGAGGGGTCAATGGGCAGATAGGGAACAGTCCAAGTATCAAGCGACTTTTCCTCGCGCCACTTCATACCCTTGGCGATAGCGTCCTGATGTGAGCCCGAGAACGCCGCAAACACAAGCTTGCCCGCATAAGGCTGACGCTCATAGACGTGCATTCTCGTCACCTTTTCATAAAGCTCGCATATCTCGGGCATATTGGAAAGGTCAAGCTCAGGCTCAACACCCTGAGAGTACATATTCATCGCCAACGTCACGATATCAACGTTGCCCGTTCTTTCGCCGTTTCCAAAAAGCGTGCCCTCAATTCTGTCAGCTCCCGCAAGCAGTCCAAGCTCGGAGTCCGCAACCGCACATCCTCGGTCATTATGAGGATGGAGCGACACCTCAACGCAGTCTCTGTACTTGAGATTATCGCACATATACTCAACCTGATTTGCGTAAACGTGAGGCATTGAAAGTTCAACAGTCACGGGAAGGTTGATTATAGCCTTGCGCTCGGGCGTGGGCTGCCATATATCAAGAACTGCATTGCAGACCTCAAGCGCAAATTCAGGCTCCGTGCCTGTAAATGACTCGGGAGAATACTCATATCTGAATTTCTCGCCCGTTTCTTTTTCTATTTTATTAAATAGCTTTGCGCCCTCAATAGCAATAGCCTTTATTTCGTCCTTGGACTTGCGAAACACCTGCTCACGCTGTGCAAGAGATGTAGAATTATAAAGATGTACTATGGCGTTCTTACAGCCGTGCAGAGCCTCAAAGGTCTTGCGTATTATGTGCTCTCGGCTCTGTGTGAGCACCTGAACGGTCACATCGTCAGGAATAAGATTCTGCTCGATAAGCGTGCGGAGAAATGTATATTCCGTCTCACTTGCCGCAGGGAACCCAACCTCTATTTCCTTAAAGCCTACCTTTACAAGAAGCTTGAAAAATTCAAGCTTTTCCTCAAGGCTCATAGGGATAATAAGCGACTGATTTCCGTCTCTGAGGTCAACAGAACACCATTTGGGCGCTTTGTCTATGTAGTTTTTCTTTGTCCATTTCATTTCACCCGCGGGAGCAGGGAAAAACTGACGGGAGTATTTTGAAGTATTCTTCATTTTTTACCTCCAAATTATGCTGTGTATTGTAATAAGTTTTAGCGAAAAACAAAAAAGCCCTCGTTCTCCACATAGCTTGGAGACGAAAGCAAAACTTCCGCGGTACCACTCCGATTGATAATATCCACTCAAGGCATACGAGCATACGCCACTCTCTATAACGGGAGAACCCGTTCTTCCTAATAAGCAAAAACTTTTCGGTCGACCACTCAAGGGAGAGTTCGGAAAAACATAAGCCGTTGTCTTGCACCACACGACAACTCTCTGCAGACTTACCTTGTCTTACCTTTGTCCCTGTCTACGCATTTGAAAACTTATTGATAACATTATAATATGATTTTCCTTGTTTGTCAATAGAAATCCTCAAATTTTCGCAACAAAATTTAAGTTTGGAAAATTGTGGTTGACAAATTGAAGGAAAAATAGTATAATCCAACTATAAACAAAATTTACGGAGACAAAAAATGAACGGCAGTATAAAGAAAAAGCTTGGAAGTCTTGTGATTTTTCGCAATCTTTTGAAGCTTGACGTGATACAGTCACTTATAAAATTAGATCAAACGGACAGCACCGACGAATGCGCGCTGATATCCTCTTACGGCGAGTTTATGTCAAGCCTGCTTACAGAGAATGTTGATTTTTCAAAATATCTTCTCCGAGTAGTACTTGAGGACGAAAACATCTACACCGCGTACAGAATTTCAGGCAAGGGAGAGGACAGACTTTACGAAGATATGCTCGACCGAGAGCTTGGGATAATTGAGGAAATATCAAAGTATAACGGGGCAGACGTGCGCGCGCTTGTAGCGGGCGAAAATCTTCCCGTATGGCGCACGAGCAATATTGATTTTACAACCCTATATCACGAAAGAATGGCGCAGATAAACACAAAGGGCTACGGCATTTTTGCAAAATATAAAATGTTTGTAATAGGTGAGTATGGCGAGATACTTCCTATCAAAAATCCCGACCCGATAAGCCTTTCGGACATGGTCGGATACGAGCAGGAAAGAGACAAAATAGTTATCAACACTGAGGCATTTTTGTCATCTCGTCCCGCTAATAACGTACTGCTTTACGGTGACGCAGGAACAGGTAAATCCTCCACAGTCAAGGCTCTTGTCAACAGTCTGTGTGACCGCGGACTTCGCCTTATTGAGTTCAAAAAGGACCAGCTCTCGCTAATTCCCAAAATAACCGAGCATCTGCACGGCAATCCCTTGAAGTTCATCTTCTTTATAGACGACCTCACCTTCACCTCAGACGACAAGGACTTCTGTGCCTTGAAGGCGACACTTGAGGGCGGAGTCACAGGCAGAGGAAATAACACTCTCATTTACGCTACCTCAAACCACCGCCATATGATAAAGGAATCCGCGTCTGCCCGTCAGGACTCTGTAAATACTGCCGATATGGTGCAGGAAACGGTTTCGCTTTCGGCTCGCTTCGGACTCACTATAACCTATCTTAAATCAGACAGAGAAGGATATGCACATATAGTGCGCGAGCTTGCGCGCCGCGAGGGAATTGACATGCCCGACGACGAGCTCATCACAAAAGCAGAAGCATTTGCGATACGCGGCGGCGGACGAAATCCCAGAACCGCAAGACAGTTTGTTGATATGATATCTTACTGAAAAAAATCCGCAGAGCAGGAATTTTCCTGTGCTCTGCGGATTTTCTTTATTCCTCGTCAATACTGTCGTCGGATATATCCTCGACGTGTATTTCAAGCAAAGCGTCAGCCTCGGTGGAGCTTACCGTCTCGATGGCCTTGAGCTTTTTCTGAATAATGCTGTTTCTGTGCTGGGCGGTGTCAAGCGTACGTCCCGCCTCGTCAATCTTTTTCTTTGCCTTGTCAAGCAGATTTCCAAACGTCTCATACTGTCCCTTGACTGCGGAAAGTATCTTGCGCACCTCGTTCGCCTTTTCATTTATAGCGGCTATCTTGAAGCCCATAGAGAGAGAGTTGAGCAGGGCAGTAATAGTCGTAGGACCTGCTATCATTATATTACACTCACGCTGAATTTTCTCCACGATACCGTTGCGCGACGAAGCGATCTCGGCGTAAAGTCCCTCGGTTGCGAGGTACATAATAGCAAACGGCGTTGTCTTGGGAACGTTGATGTATTTTGCGATAGTCTTTGCCTCGTGAAGCACTCTGTCCTCAAGATCGCGGCGAGCCTTCTCAAGAGCATCCTTGTCCGCGCGGTCAGCCGCGTCGCAAAGACGTATGTAGTCTTCAATGGGGAACTTGGAGTCAAGGGGAAGATAGGTTATCTCGTTGTAATTCTCACCCGATGGGATCTTAATCGCAAACTCAACTCTATCCTTGTATCTTTCGCTCGGAGCATAGTTTTCAACGTACATCTGGGGTATAGTCTGGTCAAGAATATTCTTGAGCTGAACCTCTGCCCACGTGCCTCTCGCCTTGACGTTAGTAAGCACACGGTTAAGGGTAGAGACGTGCTCGGTAATACCGCCCGACATCTCCTTCATCTCACCAAGAGCCTTGTAGAGATTTGTGAGCTGCTCTGATACCGTCTTGAACGAGGAATCAAGTCGCTCGGTAAGGGTAGCGGTGAGCTTTTCGTCCACGACTGCGCGCATCTCGTCAAGCTTCTTTTCGTTGCTCTCGCGTATCTTTTCAAGCGACGCCTGTATTTTTTCGTTCTGCTTTTGGGTGTCCTCGGTGGATCTGTCGCGTATCTCGTTGAGCTTTGAGAACATATCGCGGTATATAGCAGTAAGCTGCTCGGAGTTTGTGCGGGAAAGGTTTTCTATATTCTTGCCCACCTTGTCAAGACTTTCCGATAGCTCTTTTCTCTGATTGTGACTCTGGTTGCTTTGCTCGCTTCTGTTGCGCGAGAGCTCATTGAGAATATCCTCACGCAAGCGGTTTATATCCTCGCGCGAGCTGTCATTTTGAAGATTTTTGACCTTGCTCCAAAGGAGTGCCACGATAACGCAGCACACTGCGGTCATTATACACAATATTATACATAAAATAAGAATTGCAGGCTCCATAAAAGCTCCTTAACTTTAATACTATACTTTAATTATAATTGAATAATTGTACAAAGTCAATAGAAGCAGTCAAATAAATTTGTCAATATACGTAATTGACAGTCTGGAGAAATGTGTGGTATAATGTTATAAGTAGGTGAATTATGTCAAAAGGAGATATATTATGCTTAAGGTTGAAAGAGTTTCGGTAATGAATTTTGAAAACGCTATAAGAGGCGCAAGAAACCCTCTTAATAGCTGGGCAAGAAGTGACAGCTATTACGACGAGCAGGGAAACTACGTGCTCGGTGAGAATGATCTTTCGTTAGCTACCCGTCTGGCGCACGCTGGAAGCGACCACAGAAAATATCTGCGTCAGATATTCGTTTCTGTTGATATTACCGCACCGCTTTATTGGTGGAAGGAATTTGATACTTATAAGGTCGGAACGGTAGCAAACTCCACCTCGACCATGCACAAAATTCAGGCAAAGGAATTTACAAGAGACGACTTTTCCCACGACAGAATGGACGAATCCACTCTCCAGATGCTTGACGCCGTTATTGCTTGTCTTGAAAAGGAAAGACTTGCGTTTCTTGAGGACACCACAAACAGACAGCACTGGCACAATATGATACAGCTTTTGCCGTCGTCCTACAATCAGATGAGAACTGTGACACTCAACTATGAAAACCTCATTTCAATGTATTATGCGAGAAAATCACACAAGCTTGCAGAATGGCACGTATTCTGCGATTGGATAAAGACCCTGCCTTACGCGTCCGACATTATTCTCGCAAAGGAAAAAGATCAGTAATAATATGAAAAATCCCACGGATAACCGTGGGATTTTAATTTATTTCGCACCTGCAATTATACCGCCGCCGACAAGATAATCTCCGTCGTACATTACCGCCGACTGACCTATCGCCGCTGCTCTTTGAGGCGTGTCAAAGGTAAGGGTTATCTCGTCCTCGCCCGTCTGCTCCGCAGTAGCGGGGGAGACCTTTTGGCTGTATCTTATTTTTGCCTCGACCCGAATGGGCGCGTCAATTTTATCAAAGGGAATGAGGTTTATATTTTTGAGTATTATGCTCTTTGAGAAAATAAACTCCTCGTCCGAGAGCGTGATGGTGTTATTTTCGGCGTTCTTTTCTTTAACGAATATATGCTTGCCCATAGAGATGCCAAGTCCCTTGCGCTGACCTATGGTGTAGTGAATGACACCCTTGTGTCTGCCTATAACATTGCCATTCATATCAATATAATCGCCTGGCTTGCTGATATATCCGCACTCGCGCGTGATAAACGATGCGTAATCTCCGTCAGGAACAAAGCAAATGTCCTGACTGTCGGACTTATGCGCAACTATAAGATTATTCTGTGCGGCTATCTCGCGTATTTCTGCCTTTGTGTACTCGCCGAGAGGCAGGAGAGTATGTGAGAGCTGTCTTTGGTCAAGCGACCACAAAACGTAGGTCTGGTCTTTGCTCAAGTCCTTTGCCTTACGCAACAGATACCTGCCCGAGCTGTCCTTTTCAATTATCGCGTAATGACCCGTGGCAATCTTGTCAGCACCGTCCTGAATTGCCGCGTCAAGCAACGCGCCGAACTTGAGATATTTGTTGCAAACGATACAAGGGTTAGGCGTGCCGCCCGTGATATACGTCTGCATAAAATCCTCAATAACATGCTTATAAAATTCCTCGCTGAAATCATATACCTTATGCTCAAATCCAAGCTTATCGCAGATAATTTTCGCATCAAGTATATCCTGCTCGGTGTGAGAGGGGATAGAGCTATCCTTTGGCGTGTAAAGCCGCATAGTCGCGCCCGCAGTCTCATATCCTGCCTGCTTTATAAGAAGCGCAGATACTCCACTATCAACACCACCACTCATAGCAACAATTACTTTTGTATTTTTGTTCATTTGTATTTTCCTTTTTTACTTATATGTATCTCTCTCCGCATCATTCCACGAAAAGCTTGTCAGCTCGCCGTCACCACGTAGCCCCTCAAAATCATACTGACGTAATATTTCATACGTCGCGATAGCCACTGCGTTTGAAAGATTAAGAGATCGAAGCTTGTCTCTCATAGGAATGCGAACGCAGGTATCGGGATTTTTATAGAGAAGCTCCTCGGGAAGACCCTTGGTCTCTTTGCCGAACATTATCCAAGCCTCATTTGGATATTTTACGTCTGCATAGGTATTCTGCGCCTTGGTGGTAAAATAATATACCTTTGCCTCGGGATTTTTCTCAAAGAAATCCTCAAGTCCGTCGTAAAATCTTATATCAAGCTTATCCCAATAATCAAGTCCCGCGCGCTTGAGCTTTGCGTTATCTATCTCAAATCCGAGAGGTCGGATAAGGTGCAGAGAAGCACCCGTAGCGGCACAGGTGCGCGCTATGTTTCCCGTATTCTGAGGAATTTCGGGCTCATGTAAAACAATATTTATATGCAATTTTTTCTGTCCTTTTCGTTGAATTTGTAATTGTACTTGAATTATATCTTAAAAACAAAATCTTTTCAAGTATTTTCTGAAAATTTACAAAAAAAAGTTACTTTATATTTAATTTTATGGTATAATAATGTGTATTGTATGTTTTTTTACATTTTCAGTGATTTTTTATCGCCAAATCGGCATACGGAGGTTATAAATTTTATGGGTCTTTTCGGAACG
>JAZOUO010000034.1:0-5143 GCA_045658225.1 Eubacteriales bacterium | reverse complement strand
TCTCTTGTCGGACGTGATAACGCCGTCCTTTGAGGGTACGTTGAAGTCGCAACGAACAAATACCTTCTGGCCTGCTTTGATTTGAACGTTTTCAATGGATTTCTTGTTGTAAGTCATTTTGATTCCGCCTTTCAGAATTTTCAAATTTTCTACCAAATTATAGTTTACCACAAATTTATAATTTTATCAAGAGAGTTTTCACTCTTTTTTGCATTGTTTGGACTGTTTTTTTGCTGTTTTTAGCTCAACTCACGCCAAAGACGAGCGTTTAGACGCAAGAGAGGCCAATTTCAGCTTTTTCGACACGATAACCGAGCATACGAAATGTGCAGCTGAGGTCACTATCCAAGTTATAGGGTAGCACAAATAAAGCACGTAAATATTGCCCGGGAAAAGAGGACATATTGTAAATATCCACACAATTCGGAGCAAACACGAGCCTGTAAGCGATACCATCATAGGCAATATTGCCTTGCCCATTCCTCGCACTGCGCCGCAACCCACTTCCATAAGTCCGCAGAGGAAATACGCGCTGCATATTATATAAAGTCTGTTTGCCGCCGCGGCTCTGACTGCCTCGCTCTCGGGCGCATATATCTGCAAAAGCGGTTCGTGGAAGGCTGTGACCGCCACGCCGATTATAAGTCCCACTCCCGTAACGAGCAGGGCGTTCTGTAATACTATCTTTTTAATTCTGTCGTACTTACCCGCGCCGACGTTCTGTCCAACAAATGTGAGCGTTGAATGATACATCGCGTTCATACAGATATATACAAATCCCTCAATGTTTGCCGCCGCGGCGTTGCCGTTGACAATTACATCTCCGTAGGTGTTGACCGTGGACTGCATAAGGACGTTTGATATTGAGAAAAGCATTCCCTGCACTCCCGCGGGCATTCCTATTCTTATCATAGACAAGAGCTTTTCACGGCTGGGTCTTATATTTTTGGTGTCTATCTTGCAAACGATGTCCGCACGCGACATATAAATAAATATCATTATCGCGGATATGTACTGCGCGGCAGTGGTCGCGATTCCTACGCCGACCGCGCCCATTGAAAAGCACAGCACCATTATGAGATTGAGACCTACGTTGCAAAGTCCCGATATTGCTAGGAATATAAGAGGTCGTTTTGAGTCTCCCGACGAGCGAAGTATCGCCGCCAAAAAGTTATACAGCATACACGCGGGCACGCCTACGAAATATGCCTTCATATATGGCACGGCTTCTCTCAGTACATTCTCAGGAGTGCCCATAAGAGTCAGAAGCGGCTCTGCCATGCAAAATCCGAATATCGCCAGAATGACACCGCATATAAGTGAGGCGACAAGTGACGTATCCACCACCTTTTTGAGATGGTCGTATTTCTTTGCTCCTATATTCTGTGCCGCGAGAACTCCCGCGCCCGTTGCCAACCCCATAAAGAGATTGAGTATAAGATTTATAAGCGCGGAGCAAGAGCCGACCGCACCCATCGCTATCTCCTTGCTCGGAGAAAATCTGCCCACTACTATCATATCCGACGCGTTGTAAAGCGTCTGAAGCAATCCCGTTGCCATAAGTGGCAGAGCAAACTTTATAAGCTTGCCAAATATCGCGCCCTCGGTAAAGTCGTTATTCTTAATTTTTTTGACCTTCTCCAAAATCTCATCTCCTCTCGATAAAGTTTGTTCTAATAAAATATTATATTACAAAACTCAAAAAAGTCAATAGCATTATACAACAAAAATGAAGGTATATATCCCCAACTTGATTGACAAAGAAGGCTATATATGTTATAATTATTTCAGTTTATGGGAAAGGAGCACAGATTATGGTATATATGTTTTTGGCAAACGGTTTTGAGGAGGTAGAGGCATTGTGTCCTCTTGACCTTTTGCGCCGCGCGGGTGTTGATGTGACGACAGTAGGCGTGGGCGGCGAATCTATCGTCGGCACACACGGAATTGTGGTTGGCGCGGACATACCCGAAATAATGTACCGTGACTCTTCTCCCAAAATGATAATTCTCCCCGGCGGCATGCCCGGCGCTAAAAATCTTGACAACTCCCGTATTGTTGACTCCGCCATACGCGCGGCAAGCAAAAATGGCGGATATCTCGCGGCTATCTGCGCCGCCCCTATGATACTTGGCAAGCGAGGACTTCTCTCGGATAAATGCGCGGTGTGCTTCCCCGGCTTTGAGGAATATCTTGATGGCGCGAAAATTGAGCCTATAAAGACCGTTGTTCGCGACGGAAACACCATCACCGCAAAGGGTATGGGTGCGGCATTTGAATTTGGGCTTGCACTTATTGAGGCTCTCAAAGGAAAGGAAGTTGCCGAGCGCATCAAGGCGTCGGTTTTTGCGGATTGATATGAAAGATAAAAGACTTTTATCGCGTGTCATAAATTATTGCAAAAGCAACCGAGAGTCTGCTCTTATATGCTCCGTGTTTGCTTTATGCCTTGTCTGCGCGGTAGCCGACAACTTCTGGCTTCACCATTCTGACGAGTTTTTGGGTGCGCTTATATTTGAAATTATAATTTTTCTTATTCCTCTGTTCGTGTATCTTTCGCTGTCAAAAAATAGGCTGTCAGTTGAGGACACGGCAAAAGAAATGAACATCAGAAAAATATCTCCCCGTCTTATCTTTTTGCCCGCCATAGCCGTATTGCTTCTTATATCGGGCACTCTGCTCTTAGATATACTTTTCTATGGGATATACGACATAACCGAGGGATTTACTCTCTATGGTCATCTCACCGCAAATGGTGACAGCGGCGTGGTGTCAATTATATATATGATTCTTACCTTTGCCGCATTTCCAGCGATAGTTGAGGAGATTATTTTCAGAAAGCTGCTCACTCGCACATACGCAAGAAAGGGGATTCTCGCGGCAGTTATCATATCAGGACTTTTCTACGCTATGACACCGTTCTCCTTGCGTCTTATCCCCTCGTTCTTTTTTGCCGGAGCTATATATTGTTCATTGTTTCTTGTCACAGGCTCACTTGTGACGTCAATCTGCGCCCACTTTCTCTTTAATATCTACGGGCTGTTTTTGGGAACAAACATAGCCAACTTTTTCGTCAGCTCATCGGACGCATATGCGCTCGTGATCATTACTATAATAGTATTTTTGATCTCTCTCATTCTGTTTTTGGGCGTGATCTCCAAGCTTTTTGTTGCATACGCAAAAGCTGAGAAAACACCCCCTAATAAGAACACAAAAACGTCCGACAAAATACAATCCGCGTTTGAAATCTTCAAAAATCCAATAAATATTGCTTGTGTTGCGATTTACATTGCGTTCGTGTTGGTATTTGCCTTTTTGGGTTAAACACTGCAAGACGGATTATTTCGCACCATATAACGACAAAACGGCGCGACCATGCGGTCACGCCGTTTATTTTAATTTTCAAAGGATTTCATAACGTCAGATTCAAACGCGCAAGCCGTGCTTGCTCCTGCGCCGCCGTCATAATGCGAGTTTTTCATATATATCGCAACTATCTTGTTTTCGGGGTCTATCCAGAAATGCGTTCCGTAAGCACCACTCCAGCCGTATGAGCCTATTGGAAGCGTATAATCCCCTACTATTACTCTTACGCTGAGTCCCCAGATTTCATGACCCGGCATAACCGTTTCGGGAAGATGAGGAACACCTATCGAGCAGGCAAGTCCCTCAGGGAGAATTCGCACACCGTTATATTCTCCGCCGCAAAGAAGCATATTCGCAAACTTTGCGTAGTCCTCAACGGTTGACGCAACTCCTGCACCGCCGCAGTTATACGTTGTGGAAAAGCCCCCAAAAACATATCTGCTTCCGGCGTCAACAGACACACCCTTGCCATCTACAAAGTTGTGCATACTTATCATTCTTGACCACTGTTCGTCGGTCGGAACACAAGTTGTATCCGACATTCCGAGAGGCTCAAAAATTTCTTTTTTTACAAACTCGGCATAAGGCATGCCAGACGTTATCTCAATAATTCTTGCAAGTATATCAAAGCTAACAACGGGGCAATAAGCTTGCGACGTATAAGGCTCAAAGGCTATCGCCGCGCCCCCAAAATAGTCCACGACAGTCGCTATGCTCTGCATATTTTCGGGCTTCATCTGTGCAAATTGAACATCACCCACCTCAAGCGTACCTATGCCGCTGGAGTGTGTCAGAAGATGTATAATTCTCACCTTATTGCGAGCTTTTCGGGCTCTCACAACCTGTTTGTTTTCGTCAATCACGCCTACGTCAAGCTCTGCGTACTCGGGCAAAAATTTCTCTATGGGATCAAACAAATCAACAAGTCCGCGACTTACCTGTATAAGTGTTGCCACCGCAGTAATGGGCTTTGTCATAGATGCCAGACGGAAAATAGTATTAGATGCTAATGGAGTCCTGCTATCACAATCCGAATAGCCGAAATCTGCTCTGTAGAGGGTCTCTCCGTTCTGCATTACATTGACTGCGGCGCCGCCTACGCGACCGCTTTCTATATCCGCAGTTATTGTTTTTTCAATGTTTTTCTTTAAAAGTTCGGAGTTTAGTCTTTTCATTTTTCTTATTTCTTGGCTAAAAATTCCACAATAACCATCCATATTTTCTCGCATGAGGAAAGACTGAGTCTTTCCGCGGGAGAGTGTATGTCGTACATATTAGGACCTATTGAAATTATATCAAGCCCCTGCGTTCTAGATGAGATAACGCCACATTCAAGTCCCGCGTGTATCACAACAACCTCGGGCCGAGTGCCGCAAAGGCTCTCAAAGGTGTCCAGATAATCCTCACGAAGCTTACTGTCGGGCGCATACTCCCAGCCGGGATACCGTGAATAATGCTTTGTCTTCGCACCAAGAGCTGAAGCAAGCATATCAAGCTCACGGCATGCTAAGTCTATCTGCGACTCAAGCGACGAACGCGCGGAAAGGTAGAAAATAATCCTCTCTCCGTTTGTTTCTACTATACCGAGATTTCTTGAGTATTCAACAAGCCCCTCTATCTGATTGCTGAGCTTTAATACACCCGTTTTCACAAGGATCATAAATGAGATTATTTTCTTTGTATCCTTAAGACGGAAGCATCTGCTTGCAGTTCCCACACCAAAGCTCACCGCAAATCCCGAATCAAGCGAGCAAAGCTCTTTTCTTATATTGCTCTC
>JAZOUO010000033.1:0-8191 GCA_045658225.1 Eubacteriales bacterium | reverse complement strand
CCGACTTCGCAGTTGAAACTCTTGGCTCTGCCTCAGTCATCTGCTCGGATAAGACGGGTACGCTTACTCAGAACAAGATGACTCTCGTTAAATCCTACATCGACGGCGAGGATGACGTAGCAGACATCAATTCCCATGTTGCAGACAACGTGAGAACCCTTCTCACCTACGGTACGCTCTGTTGCGACGGCGCTATTGAGGTTAAAGAGGACGGAAGCGAGGTTTCCATCGGTGACCCCACAGAGACCTCCATCATTTCAGCGGCTCGTAAGAACGGTATTCTCCAGGATGAGATCAACACAAAACACCGCAGAGTTGCAACCATTCCTTTCGACTCTGACAGAAAGCTTATGACGAGCGTAAACGTTATTGACGGCAAAAACGTCGTAATCGTTAAGGGCGCATTTGACGTAATGGCTTCCCGTTGCATCGCGGGTGATATTGAAAAAGCAAAGGAAATGAACGAAAAAATGAGCAGCAACGCTCTCCGCGTTCTTGCCATTGCATACAAGGAAATTGACACAGTTCCCGAAAATCCCACAAGCGATGAGCTTGAGTCCGAGCTCATATTTATGGGTCTTGTCGGTATGATCGACCCGCCGCGTCCCGAAGCTAAGGAAGCCGTAGCGATATGCCGCAAGGCAGGAATAAAGCCCGTTATGATAACAGGTGACCACGTTGTCACCGCTTCTGCAATTGCTCGCGAGATCGGTATTCTTGAGGACGGCGACCTCGCTATCACGGGTGCTGAACTCGACCTTATGAGCGACGAGGAGCTTGATGAAAAGATCGAGTTCATCTCGGTTTACGCTAGAGTCTCCCCTGAAAACAAGATAAGAATAGTTAAGGCTTGGCAGAAAAAGGACAAGATTGTCTCTATGACAGGCGACGGCGTAAACGATGCTCCCGCGCTCAAGGCGGCAGACATCGGCTGCGCTATGGGTATCACGGGTACCGACGTTGCAAAGGGCGCGGCAGATATGACTCTTACCGACGACAACTTTGCTACCATCGTCCACGCAGTTCGCGAGGGACGCGGTATTTACGCTAATATCAAGAAGGTAGTAGGCTATCTTCTCGGCACGAATATCGGTGAGGTTATCACGGTATTTATGGCTATGGTATTCTGGCAGCACTCTCCCTTGGTTTCCATGCAGCTTCTCTGGATAAATCTCGTGACCGACTCCCTCCCCGCTATATCGCTCGGTATGGAAAAGGTTGAAAACTCCGTTATGTCCGAAAAGCCCAAGCCCAAGAACGAAGGTCTCTTTGCTAACGGCTTTGGACTCAGAATCGTTCTTCAGGGTGTTATGTTCGCGGCTCTTACTCTTGTCGCGTTCTTTATCGGTTGCGGTGGCGATTGGTCCGCTATATCCACCTTCGCTCAGAACGACCCGAGACTTCTTCACGGTGAAACCATGGCATTCCTCGTGCTTGCTATGTGTCAGATAGTTCAGTCCTATAATATGCGCTCCGAAAAGTCCCTCTTCAAGATCGGCTTCTTCGGCAACAAGACCTTGAATCTCTCCGCGCTCGCCGCGTTCGTGCTCACAGCAGCCGTAGCGGTTATCCCCGGTGTCAGAGACGCCTTTGGACTTGTTCTTCTCAATCCCACACAGTACCTTATATGCCTTGGACTTGTCCTTGTTCCACTCGTAGTTATGGAGCTTGGAAAGCTTATAGGCTCTCTCAAACGCAAAAAATAACATCCACTTAAATTCTCGGAAAGGAGGCACGGCTATGGCAAACAATGAAGTAAAAAAGCCAAAGCACCGCAAAAAATGGTATTACGCTTTGCGAAGACAAAGAATTTCAATTATAGTTATGCTGCTTTTGCAGTTTGCGTTGTTTGGTGCTCTTTTGTTCAGCTCAAGCCTTGCCTCCGATTACGTCAGCTACGCTTTGCAGGCGATAAGCATTATAGTATCCATTGTGATAATTACAAGCGAGACTAAAACCGCGTACAAGATGGTATGGGTATTCACCATACTCATCTTCCCCGTCTTTGGCGGACTGTTTTATGTGTTATTTAAGTGGCAGACATCCGAGCGTCGTGTATCAAAGCATTTCGAAAAATTCAGAGGCTCGGCAAAGCCACTTTTCAAAATGGGAGAGGACAGGCTTTCCCTATTGGCAAAGGAGTCTCCGTCACAACTCCCCGCTGCCAACTATCTCCAGAACACAGAGGGCTTCCCTATCTACACAAACACCAAGACCACGTATTTCTCACTTGGAGAGTTTTGGTACAAGGATATGATAGCTGAGCTTGAAAAAGCTGAAAAATACATCTTTCTTGAATATTTTATTATCGAGGAAGGCGTCTTCTGGGATTCCGTTCTTGACATTCTCACAAAAAAAGCAGCACAGGGAGTTGACGTAAGAATAATCTACGACGACATCGGGTGCTTCCTCACCCTTCCCAAAAAGTATAACAGGCAGCTTGAGGCGGCGGGTATAAAATGCCACGTTTTCAGCAAGTTCAAGCCTATCGTTTCAGGTCTGCAAAATAACCGCGACCACAGAAAAATAACCTCTATTGACGGCAAAGTTGCCTATACGGGCGGCTGTAATATTGCCGACGAGTACATCAATCAAAAGCAAAAGCACGGCCATTGGAAAGACTGCTCCATAAAGCTTGAGGGGGAGGCGTCGTGGAGCCTGACCCTGATATTTTTGCAGATGTGGTGCGCTTGCACAAACACCCAAGAGGATTACTCAAAGTTCTATCCTTATACGGAACATAAATGCGAGATAGAAAGCGACGGTTTTATTCAGCCCTACGCCGATTCTCCGCTTGATAAGGCAAATATCGGAGAAAACGTTTATCTCGGAATAATGCAGAATGCAAAAAATTACCTTTATATAAATACCCCCTATCTTATTCCCGACGAAAATATTCTGTCTGCCCTTGTGCTCTGTGCTAAAAGCGGAGTAGACGTCAAAATAATAACCCCTGAGGTGTGGGACAAGCGCTTTGTTCATCTCACCACACGCTCGTATTATCGCGAGCTTATAGCGGCAGGAGTCGAAATATATGAATACTCAGGCGGCTTTAACCACTCAAAAACATTTTTGTCAGACGACTTGGTAGCAACCGTCGGAACGACCAATCTGGATTACAGAAGTCTTTACTTGCACTTTGAGTGCGGCGTTCGCCTGACAAACACCTCATCTATTCAAAATATCAAAAATGACTTTCTTGAAACACTTGAAAAATGCAAGCGCATAACTCCCGACGATTGCAAGACAAAGCTCCCCGTTAGAATCATTCAGGACGTACTTCGCATTTTCGCTCCACTTATGTAATTTGAAAATTAAAGGTGAATTATGAAAAAGATTATACTGGCATTACTGCTCTCGCTTATAATTGTTTTATCAGGTTGTGATACACAAATCACACCGAACATTACCGACCCCACGACCGAATCTCCCACTCAGATTCCGACCGAAAATCCTACAAATGAAACACCTACTGAGCAGTCTCCCACAGAGAAGCCTGCGGAAAATCCAACTGAAGAAGCTCCTACACAAAGTCCAACCAACGAGTCATCCACGAGCGCTCCCACAGAAAATCCCAACAACAACTCATCTACGGGTGCTCCCACGGAAAAGCCTACTGATGAGTCGCCTACAAGCTCCCCCACAGAAGAACCGACTAACGACTCATCTACCAGCGCTCCCACAGAAAATCCAACAAACAAGCCTACGGAAAAGCCTACGGAAAAGCCTACCGATGCTCCCACGCTCCCCGATTACAATGATAGCTGCGCTCACTCAGATTTCGACAACAACGGATTATGTGACATTTGCGAAATTTCAGTTATAGTCACGATTGATTTCTACGCTATAAACGACCTGCACGGTAAGTTCGGAAACACGGCATCCAACATCGGCGTGGATGAACTTACGACTTTTCTTAAAAACTCCTACCAAACGGACGACCATTCAATAACTCTCTCGTCGGGCGATATGTGGCAGGGCGGCTCGGAATCCAATCTCACAAAGGGTCTTATAATAACCGAATGGCTCAATTATATTGACGCCGTTTCAATGACGCTTGGAAACCATGAGTTTGACTGGGGCGAAGAATTCATTGCCAATAATCTAGCTATCGCAGAATTCCCCTTCCTTGCAATAAATATTTACGATCGCGATACAAACTCTCTATCGGATTACTGCGCCCCGTCTGTAGTAGTTGAGCGCGGGGGCGTTCAGATAGGAATTATCGGTGCTGTAGGCGACTGCTACTCCTCCATCGCTCCCGACCATTCGGGCGGCATATATTTCAAGGTCGGTGACCAGCTTACCGAGCTTGTTAAGGCAGAATCCAACAGACTTCGTGCACAGGGCGTTGACTATATCGTTTATTCCATACACGACGGATACGAGCAGAACGTAAGCGGTACTACAAGCGTCTCCGCAAGCCAGATTTCGTCCTATTACGACATAGAGCTGTCCGAGGGCGGATATGTTGATCTCGTCTTTGAGGGCCACACGCACAAAAACTACGTCCTCCGCGATACATACGGAGTATATCATCTACAGAATGGCGGCGACAACAGAGGAATATCTCACGTTGAGATAAATATAAATATAGCAAATTCATCCTCATCAGTCAACACCGCAAGATTCGTTGAAAGTTCTGTATATGCAAGTCTTGCCGATGATAGCATAGTGGAAGTTCTTCGCGATAAATACGCCGACCAGATAGCGGTTGGCGATGCGGTAATAGGATACAACAGCTCCTATAAAAACAGCTCCTATCTGTGCCAGACAGCCGCAAATCTCTATTTCCAGAAGGGACTTGAGCTCTGGGGCGATGAATACGACATAGTCCTCGGCGGTGGATTTTTCCAGGCTCGTAGCCCCTACAATCTGTATGCAGGCAACGTGAAATATTCTGACCTACAATCAATATTCCCATTTGACAACCACCTTGTTCTCTGCTCTATCAAGGGTTCAGACCTGCTCAGCAAATTTATAAACACATCGAACAGTAATTATTACGTTGCTTATGAAAGCGGTCTCGCAAGCAAAATAGTCGCAAGCAAAACTTATTACATAGTGGTCGATAGCTACACATCCACATACGCTCCCAACAGGCTGACCGAAATTATGCGTTGGGATGCTGATGTGTTTGCAAGAGACCTTCTTGCTGATTATATAGCAGACGGCAAATTTTCGTAAGATTTGATTATAATAAAGGAGAAAAATATGATCTACAAGCAATTTCAGGATTTAAGCCTTTCTGCGCTGGGTATGGGATGTATGCGTCTCCCTATGCGCGAGGACAAAAGCATAGACGTGGACGCAACTCACAAAATGGTCGCTTATGCATTTGAAAAGGGCATAAACTATTTTGACACCGCATGGGGATACCACGGCGGCGAGTCCGAAACTGTAATGGGAGAGATCCTCAAGGACTATCCCCGCGAAAGCTTTTACCTTGCAAGCAAATTTCCAGGCTACGACCTCGGCAATATGGATAAGGTAGAGGAAATATTTGAAACACAGCTTAAAAAATGTCAGGTCGAGTATTTTGATTTTTACCTTTTCCACTGTGTGACCGACTCCAACATAGACGCCTATCTTGACAAGAGCTACGGCATTTGCGAATATCTTGTAGAACAAAAGAAAAAAGGCCGCATACGTCACCTTGGCTTCTCGGCTCATTCCAGCCTTTCCACAATGAAGCGTTTTATGGAAGCATACGGCGAGCATATAGAATTTTGCCAGCTTCAGATAAACTGGTTTGACTGGACTTTCCAAAACGCAAAAGCAAAGGTCGATATGATGAAAAAATATAACCTTCCCGTTTGGGTAATGGAGCCCGTACGAGGCGGCGGACTTGTCACGGTTGAAGACAAGCACGAGCAACAGCTCAAAGCTCTGCGCCCCGACGCAAGCGTAGTCGAGTGGGCGTTCCGCTTTGTGCAGAGCATCCCGAGCGTGACTATGACACTTTCGGGAATGTCAAATCAGCAGCAGATTATAGACAACATCGCGACGTATGAGACGTCAAAGCCGCTGAATGATGAGGAAATGGCAGTTCTTTTGAATATTGCAAAGGAAATGACAGCCAAGAAGACCCTTCCCTGCACGGCGTGTGCTTACTGCACTACATATTGTCCCAAGAAGCTCAACATACCCGCCATTATAAAGCTCTATAACGAGGGTATAAGTGACGACGGTGGCTTTGTTGTGCCTGAGGAGATAAACTCGTTTGAAGACGAAAAAAAGCCCTGTGCGTGCATTGGATGCAAGGCTTGTGAGGCTGTTTGCCCGCAGAACATCAGAATAAGCGAAATGATGTCGGATTTTTCATGTAAAATGAAATAAGAATCGTAAGAAAGAGGAGCGAATGCTCCTCTTTTTTTATATAATCTCACGCTCTATATTCTCAACACTCCAATACACTCCACAAAATACCACAAGCTATATTCAACAAAAAAGTTTCCATGTTTTGTCTATTTAGCTAATTGGTTTTATTGTCGATATATGTTATAATATGTAATGGAACACAAAAAGAAAGGAAGAGTAAGTATGAGACATCTTCGTATTCTTACCCCGCTTGTGCTTGTTATCTCAATATCTCTCATCTTTGCAGCGTGCGATGACTCGCAAAACAACCATGAAACACCCACCACAAGCACTCCCACAGAAGCACCCACCGAAGCATCTACGCAAAATAATACAGAGCATACTCACGTATTCAGCGAAGCAACTTGTACCACACCTATGACCTGTGAATGCGGCGAAACCCAAGGCGACCCCAAGGGACACTCGTATGTGGATGTTGTGACTGCGCCTACCTGTACTGAGGCAGGTTATACAACACACACCTGCGAGTGCGGTGATAACTACACTGACACCTCCATCGAAGCTCTTGATCACGCTTTTGAAAATGGAACTTGTGGAGTTTGTGACGAAGCTGACCCTGACTTTATTGCTCACACTCACAACTATATTTCCGTTGTGATAACCCCTACCTGCACGACTAAAGGTTTTACAACTCACACTTGTGCTTGCGGTGTGACCTACAGCGATCACACGATCGATACTCCAGGTCATAAATATGAAAACGGAGTTTGTAAGGCTTGTGGTGAAACTGACCCCTATTATGTTCCTCACTCTCACAGCTATACTTCAGTTGTGATTGCTCCTACCTGCATCAAAACAGGATACACGACTTACACCTGCGAGTGCGGCGACAGCTACATCGACAGCGAGGTTGCTGCTCTCGGTCACGGCTTTGAAAATGGATTATGCAGGACCTGTGGCGAGGCTGATCCCGACCATGATACTCCTCATTCTCACAGTTATTCTTCCGTTGTGTCTGCTCCTACCTGCATCAAAGCAGGATACACGACTTACACCTGCGAGTGCGGTGACAGCTATATCAACAATGAGGTTGCTGCTCTCGGACATATGTTTGATAAGGGCGTTTGCGTAGTCTGTGGGGAGGTTGACACAGACTACGTTCCTCCCGTCCTCGCAATAGGAAAGGCTGATTTTAACACAATCAGCACAGGTACAGCTAGCGGCGGATATTCAAATTACGATAAATCCTACACCACGACTGACGGTTGGACAACAATAAATACAGCTATTCAGGTTGGTGGCGCTACTGATATTAATCCCGCTTACACCGTAGTAGGTCCCGACAACACATATAAGGCAGTATGTCTGAACGGTAAGACCTCCGCCCCAGGAAAGCTTACCTCATCCACTATCACGGGCGGTATTTCCAAGCTTAACCTCACCTACACAAAGATGTTTACGGATACGAAGCTCTCTGTCAGCGTAATCATTACCGAGCTTTCCACAGGAAAGACCTATACACAGGTCATGGAAAAAACCGCACTCAGGGATGAGAAGTACATTATTTGGGAATTCGAGTGGGTTCTTGAAGCTCCCATAAATGGCAACTTTACCATCGAGGTAGTAAACAACTGCCCCTCAAATTCGACCAACAACAAGGACCGCTTTACAATATTGAGCTTAGAGTGGACATCTGCTGCGTAAGACGGCGATTGTTTGTCTATAAAAAGAAATAACAAAAAGAGGAGCTTTAGCTCCTCTTTTTGTTGGTGCGGGCGACAGGACTTAGAACCCTCACCTCGCACTGCTCGGTGGCAGATCCCGCGCTGCCTATCACTCTCACCAACACAAAAGGGGGCATAAAGCCCCC
>JAZOUO010000032.1:0-1189 GCA_045658225.1 Eubacteriales bacterium | reverse complement strand
CAGATAGCAACAGCGAGTTGCTTGTCAACTACGACATCCTATGTTAAAATATAACCACAAAATATAAGGTGGTGATTTTATGGAAACGAAAGATATACTCTACGAATTAAGAACGAAAAACGGACTCTCGCAAGAGGAACTTGCAGAAAAGGTATTCGTAACAAGACAAGCTGTTTCCCGTTGGGAAAACGGTGATACGATACCGAATATAGATACGCTTAAGCTACTATCAAAGTTGTTCGATGTGTCGATCAACACGCTTCTTGGTTCTCCAAGAGAGCTCGTGTGCCAGTGCTGCGGTATGCCTCTTGAGGACTGTACTACAAGCCGCGAAACCGACGGCAATTTCAATGAGGAATACTGCAAATGGTGCTATTCGGGCGGTGAGTACACTCTTGATATTTGGAAGCGATATGCCGAAATAGGTGGAAAGGAAAAGCTCGAAGAATTCAAAGAGCAGCTGATTCAAGAATTCAACACACTTTTGCATATCGAAGGACTTCCCAAGGTAGAGAATTTAAACGTGCTCCCCGGTGAATTTGTCAATATGGAATACACTCTCCCGAACGGAGAAAAAGTGAAATTCCTTGACGATAAACAGACCTATCTCGGTAGTCAGCTTGAGGGAGAAACGAAATGCTACGGAATTGCCGCGAACATGGATTTCCTTCTCGTATGCTCGTATGAAGAAAACGGAGAGAACCCCGAACTTGTGATATATAAGAAAAGATAAGAATAAGTTTGCAAAGGTGCTTGAGAAGCGAATGGAAATATACCCCGATGCGATGACCGTTAAAAGAGTGGTAGAAATTATAGGATACTCAGAGAAAACAATAAGATGGCATATAAACAAAGGTCGCATATTCACCATACTTCAAGACCGCAAGTACCTCGTGTCAAAATACTCGCTCATTAAATTCCTCGCCAGTAGATAATCAAGCGAAGCGAGTCGACGAGCTTGTTCGTCAGCGAGTGAGCGCAGATTGCTCCGCGGTGGCTCGCAGAATGCGAGCGTTGCGCGTAGCGCCAAGCGTTTGCGCTTGCACCGCATAGGAGTACAAAGGCTTCGTTATGCAGCCGAAATCAGAATGGCACGAGAAAGCGATAAAGTGGTTTATAGAGGTGATGCATAAATGACGAAAGGAGCTCGAAAGAGCTCCTTTTTGCTGTTGCAAAAACACGTGAGCTG
>JAZOUO010000031.1:0-2077 GCA_045658225.1 Eubacteriales bacterium | reverse complement strand
CTTATAGTATCGTCGGACACAACCGCCGCCAAAAAAGCGCTGAAATCCCTTATATAATCAGAAAAGGCTCATTATATAGTAGATTATTCCCCACACAACGCCCGAAACCGTTCCGTAAAGCAAGACGGGCCCCGCAACTGTAAATATTTTCGCACCCACGCCAAGCACCAACCCCTCGGAGCGACTGTCTATCGCGCTCGACGCGACCGCATTTGCAAAACCCGATATAGGCACAAGAGTTCCTGCTCCAGTGTACTTGGCTATTTTCTCGAAAAGCCCCAGAGCCGTGAGCAGTACTGCCACGAAAACTATTGAAATTGATGTCATAGTCAAAGACTGCTTTTTCTCAAATCCGCATCCCGAAAACATCCATACAAAGCACTGTCCCACACCGCAGATAAGTCCACCCGAGATAAACGCCCAGATGCAATTTTTCCAAATTGGAGACGCGGGAGCGTGCGCATCTGCAAATTTTTTATAGGTCTTTCTATCCATATTCATAATATTTTCCTCCGTAAAACCTGTTTTCTACATTTAATTTTCCCAAAAAAGTCACTTTTGATACAGACGGCTATTTTTGTCACACTTGACAAATTTTCAAAACAGTTATATAATGAAAAACAGAGACACTATTTTTGAGAGGTATGAGTTTTTATGAATTGGAACGACATAAAAAAGAATATAAGCGAATTTACAGGCAAGGCGGTACAAAAGACTGAGGAGCTTGCAAGTCTTGCCGAGATAAAGATAAAAATAGCAAAGCTTTCGTCGGATAAGGAAAATGAATTTTTAAGACTCGGCAAGCTCACCTACAAAAAGCTCACCACCGAGGACGATACTCTGGGTGCGAAGCTGACAGAAAAAATATCCGACACCGTGAGCAAAATATCCGAGCTTGACGGCAAGATAGAAAAGCTCACAGCCGAATACGAGCAGACAAAGCAAGAGGCAGAGGCAAAAAAGCAAGCCAGAAAGGTAAAGGATACCGAATTTTCCGATGACGAGATAAACACCGAGGTGCTTGACAGCTTTTCAGATGCCGAATAATAAAGCAAAAACGAGAGGTTTCCCTCTCGTTTTTTATATTAAAGATGCTTTTTCATTATCTCAATGTTCTTTTCCTCGAACTTGATAATGTCCTTAGCAAGCTTCATAGCCGACTCGGAGACATCCGTGTTCTCATAATCTCGGAGCACCTTAATTGTGTCCGTCATACCCATAGTCGAGCCCTCGACTATCATTTCTGCAAGGTGTGAGGTGGTAGAGTCCATCATGGTGTTCATCTTCATGCCCACGCTTGCCCACATTTTCGTCATCATGTTTTCTTCCTTGGGCTCGCCGCCGAACTCAAGAAGTCTCTGGCGCGCCTGCGCCGCGAATTTTTCGTAGCCGTCAAGCTGTGCGGTCATAAGGCTCTTGAACTCGTCGTCCTTTGCCGACGGCATAAGATTTACCATGGAATCCGAGCCCATTTTCATATTCTTGTATATCTTTTCAAGCATTTCAACTTCTCTGGTTTTTACCTGTTGCATAACAACCTCCGATTTTATTTTGTGCATTAAGTATTTTTTGCACCTTTGGGAGATTTATGCGCGAAATAATCAAAAAAGGAGAACTCACCGTTCTCCTTTTTTATATTCCCTTTTATTTTCGCAAAATTATCTTCTCAATTTCTGCGATCTTATATCCGTGCCGCAGAATGGGAGGACGGAATACTCGCCAAGCACGCGGCTGGTGATTCTGTCCCAATATCTCTTGCGGAACTCGTCCTGCGACAGATTTGTGCTGATAATCGTGGGCTTTTTGGCGTTAAGTCTTGAATTTATAATATCGTAAAGGCAAGACGTTGTAAACTGATTTGTCACCTCTGTTCCAAGGTCATCGATGATAAGCAGGTCGCAGTCGAAATATCTGTCGATATTTCCGTCAGCCGAGTCTGACGAGCTGTTGCCAAAGCGTCTCATCTCAAAATCCGCAAAGAGCGACAGCGCGCTCGCATAATAAACGTCGTGTCCCTTTTCAATGACTATACCCGCAACCGCGCTTGAAAGATGCGTCTTTCCAAGTCCCGTGCCGC
>JAZOUO010000030.1:0-34889 GCA_045658225.1 Eubacteriales bacterium | reverse complement strand
TCGCGCAGGCGATAGATTGCAACTGCTGAATGGTGAGTATGTAGTTGTAGAACAGATCCAGCACGAAATTTTGGAATTACCTGTTACCGTTTACAATTTTGAGGTTGCCGATTTTCATACATATTATGTCACTGATAGTGCAATATTAGTACATAATGTCTGTGCTCAAAAAGGAATTGGTGGCAAGGGATGGGTCGGAGATAAAACGTGGCATGATAACATAAACACAGCAAGGACTGTAAAAGATATTAGAACAATAAATGGCAATGTCTTATCACAAACCGAAGCGCGGAGGCTCATTGATGTGGCTGGCGGTGTGATATATAGAGAACCAGAAATATCTAATTCAGGAACACATACGTATTGACACCTTCATTATTATGGGAACACTAGGCATACCATAGAAGTGCTTATGGACTGATTTGGCGGGATGATGAACGTAATTGAGGAGGACATTATGCTTGACAATGAAAAAAACATGTATAAATATAATTTGTTAAGAAATTCATCTGAAATTGAAAAAAATTTCATCAATTCCTTTGTTGAACTCAATGAATATAATAACTTTGCAATTACTCACGCAAATGGATTTGTTCATATGTTCGATTTTATTAAAGAAGCTCATATAGTCTCCTATGGAGAAGTAATTAAGAACATTGAAACAATATCAGCCGACACATATTATATTATGCTGAACCCTTCGCAATGTTATTGTAAGGAAATCAAAATTCTGCAACATGATTATAAAGTAGCCGAGATATCTTGTAAGAATCTACTTGCATTATTAAATGATCAAAAGGAGGATATGCAAGGAGAAGAGCTTTGCTATGTAAGGAACCCTGAAAGAACATATTATTGGGATATGGTTATTTTTGATCATACCTATAAATGGTGTTTGGCTATTACTCACGAAGATAATGCAGACGGAAATCGCTTGTGCTATATTGCGTATCCCACAGGTTAAATAAGCAACAGGGTGGCGCCGATGTCGCCAAGCGGAAACATTCTTTTTAACTTAATTACACAGCCCTCCGTGACCTAATTAGGTTAGGGAGATAGTTTCTAAGGAATAGCCTTTTCTTGATAGAAATAAGGGCGGATATCCAGCTGGGAAGTTGACGGGAACTGGGCATATACGGAAAAACATTATAATTTAAACGCATAGTATAGCAAATTGCCCTATGGCTAACTGCCATAGGGAGATAAAATCAATTTAAACAAAACACAAAAGGAGCGATTTTCTAATTGCTCCTTTTGTTTAATATAAAAATTAGTTGTGTGTATTTAGTGATTCGGTCGCTACTTCGGTCTCTACATTAGAACTTGTAGGTTGATTGAATACATTTCCAACAGAATCATCATTGACGGAAACATTTATATTCCCGGAAACGTCTACCTTTGATGGATCGCTGCCATTATTAATATTTTGAGTTGGGAAAATAATTTGCAAGACAAAAAAGATAACCATTATCGTTAAGAGGATAGCGCTAATCACAATCGTAACCACATCAAATGTTCGAGCACGCTTTTGACGATTTTTTTCACAACTATTCGTCGAAGACGAAGAAATATTATTGTCCTCGCAACAAGATATATTGGAGGTGGTACGTATTTTTTCGACAAACCGAAACATAAGCGAAATCAAGTTAAAACACACAAAGCCAACTAAGGCAGAAATGCAAATCAACCGATAAAAATTTGATGCATTGACATTTTCTATAACAGAGGAAGAATAAAACAAGCCTGCTACAATTGTTAAAACAATACCAGCAAAAATACTTAGAATAGTAATAACGTGTTCGGATGTTTTCGATGTTACCTCGCCAATTTTATCCTTAACCGCCTGATGAACTGCGTGCTCAGCGGCAGTTGTTGCGGCAATTGTTGCGGATTTTGCGTCTTCCTCCACGCGTTTTGCGGTCATTTCCAAGCGAATGGTTGTTGCTTGTACCGCCTTTTTGGAAGCTTCCTCAGACGCTGTTTGCGTAGCGGTTTTGATGCTGTCCTGTATTGTTCTGGCGGTTTGCTGTTCTGCTATTTTTTGTACTTGAAATAATATGCTGTGAGTTGTTTGCTGCGAACGAATAGTGTAAAATTGTTCAAATACTCTGTAGTGTTCACTCATATGACCAATATAATCAAAAGCATACCCTAATACCTGTGGAACAGAGCAATTCTCATTGTGCGATCTATATGTATTTTCGAAGTAGTGTCTAAAATCCCAATAACTGCTACTGTTGTCGAATTCAAATGGCGCCCCAACAGTTAATGATTCTTCTGTATTTGACAATTGAAATTTTTGTATATAATCGCTTACGTTAGACTGTATGGCAGCAACAATTTTTCTGTCGTCTATAGATGCTGCATTTAATATGGATTTTTCTGCACTGGTCAAGGATTTTATATAATCGTCGGCGTCTTGATTGTGCAAACAATCCTCTCCTGTCAAAATAACGGTGCAAAAATCGGATATTAACTTCTCTATGTTACGATTATCTCCTGTGTGACTGGTTATATCCATCGTTTATCTCCCCAAAAAAACAATTAAGAGAACAGAAAAGCCACAAGGGGGGTGGGGGTTTCGCTATTTTCGAAATCATCGGAGTTTAATATGTACAGTTTTGAGAGGTCTACTTTGCCGGTTTCATCTATCATGCCTTCCAATTCAATAATTGGATTAATGCATTGACCAAGTTCATAGGGTGAGTATGAGCCAAATGTACAAAACACTTTTTTTATTTCCGATTTTACTTCTTCAGGCAAATTATCTATAGGACGGTGCTTTTGAGGAATATCCAACAAGGTACTCGATTCAATGGTGGGCTCTAAAAGGATTGGTTGAGATATGTCCTCGTATTTGTATTGCCTGTACACATCTCTATCTACATACGCCTGCAAATCCTTTATGGCCGTTCCGCAATCATTATATTTATATATTGATTCGCTGAAAAGATTTTGATCCTTTCGAGCATAGGAAAACGCAACGATCGATAATAACTTTCCAATTTTTGTTCGGGTGCATGAGTACCTCTTTCCTGTCTGATAAAATAGTTGGATTAAATAATTTGCAGATTCTTCCAAATTTACATTTAAATTCTTCATTGTGTTGTTATAATAGCAAGCTGCATGCTGCTTGCTCTGCAAAGGTGATCTTTTCTTTTCCGCCTTTGCGTCGACCTCCATTATAATTTTTAAATTTTCGTTTTGTTTTATTATGCAATTTATCTGATTAATTTTAACATTAAAGTCGAATTTTGTCAATCCCTTTTCCTCCTTAGCAAATGAATTTCTACGAAATGGTCGTATTTGTTTATAAAAGTTGTAATTTATTGTACAACATTTCTATATATGGTTAAATTATACATTTTAAAAAATATATGACGATTAATTAAATGTTAATTATCAGAAAATATGTCCGTCAAAATTCTATGTAAAAGTATATAATTTGTGTTTTTTAGACAAAGGCTAATAAACAATGTTTGTTATATATGAACAAACTAACGCTTTTTGGCAAAAATTTGCCATATGAGTGTCTTTGGCTGTCCATCGACTCGTGTATAATTATATTAGCTAAACCACTTGGGGGAACACTGTGATAACCCCTTTTTGTAAAATTATGTTGAATTTTCCACAGTTTTGTGATATAATATTGTAAAACCGATTCATTATTAATTATGCAAGACGAAACAAAAAGGAGAAAAAATTATGCCACGCGCCAAAAAAGACGGGAAATTTATAAACTATTACATTGATCGTCAGCTTGTCGAGAGGCTGGTGGATTATGCAGCAGACAAAGGACAGACCGTGACTACCGCCCTTGAACGCATTCTCAAAAAGCATCTTGATGAGTACGAATCATCAAAGGTCAACCCAAAAGAAAATTAAATCATTAATTCTAAAAAACAAAACTATAGAATAAGAAAAATAATACAAACAACACAAAAGAGGCAACACGATGGCTTTAGCAAAACGTAATTACAGTATGGATGATATGGAAGAACAAGACCTTGCAACTGCACCGTCCTTGGATTTTCCATCTCTTTCAACGGAAAAATACCTTACCCCTAAGGACGGCGGGAAGTATATGCTTTTTCTAACAAACATCAGAAAAAGCGCACTACCCACAGAATGTCCATTTTGCGGTTCCACAAATGATATGATATGCTCAGGATATACGAACCCCCGTGTTATACACGATGTTATTCGAAACAACTACAGAGTTGACATTGCGATTCAGCCGCCGAGAGTCTTGTGTAAAAGCTGCGGACAGCGGTTCGTCCCTCATATTAAGGGTATCGATGATAAACATTCAATGACTACACGACTGTTGGAATTTTTACGGACTGAATGCTTCTTGCAGTCTCACACAGAGCTTGCGGATAGATGTGGCGTTTCCGTGGAGACCATCAGAAACATTATGGATTTGGAAATACAAAAATACGAGAATGACCGCAAGGCTAATCCACTGCTTGCGCCAAGGGTGTTGGGAATAGATGAGAAGCATATAAATCATATAATGCGAGGAACACTTGTGGACGTAGAGCGAGGCCTTTTGTTAGATATGCTTGAGGACAACAAGCAAGAAACTATGAAGAATGCCATAAAACAATTAAAAGATTGGGATGCTCGAATAGAAGTGGTTACTACCGATATGAGTAACTCGTATTTGAAATGGTTACCAGATTTGCTGCCGAATGCTACTGTTGTAATAGATAAATTCCACGTCATACAAGATATTCAGAGGCGCATCACATCTACGAAAAAGCAGTTGTACGAGTATCGAAAAAACATAGTATTTAATCTTCTTACAGATCCCCAAGAAAAAGTTCATCAAATGGGGCTTCTCCGCAAAATTGCCGATAATGGACGTTTATTCAATTATAGTATAGAAACCATTGTAAGGGATACAAACTCTCATAAAGCGCAGACTTTAGCATCGGTGATTGATGAATTCCCAGAATTCAAGCTTTTGAGGAAGCTATATTATCTTATTGAGCTGATGTATACGAAAGAAACACGCGCAGAGGCTGAGCTATTGTGGGACGAATGGGTAGCATTGTTGCCGCCCGCAGATAATAAACAATACAAGGAGTGGTGTGAGCTCTACGACGTTGAGTCTCCGCTATTTAATGAATTCCGTAGTTTTGTCCGGGAGGGATTTCAAAGCTTCAAGCCTTACATACTTAACTATTTCAATCCAAGATGCAGATATACCAATGCCGCTACCGAAGGTCTGAATAACATGATTGGAAGCATAAACAGAGTCGGAAATGGTTACTCATTCAGATTTCTTCGCGCAAAGTGCTTGTACGCTTCTCTTATACACGAGCGCATTGTCTATGGAATTGACGTAAAAACCATAAAAAAATGGAAGCCTACATTAAGCTTTTCAACCTCGTTCGACTGGAAGACGGACAAAGGCACATATGAAGATGTTAAGGTGTCTTGCTTTACACAATCGGCTTCGTCTTTAGGTATTAAGCCCTTGAATGTTTTTGACAATAACGAATACATGATGAATATGTTATATGCGTCCGTTATCGGTGAGGAAATTATAGAACCGCAATTCAAACCAATTGCCATAGATGAACGTGCCCTTGCTGATTACTACGAATGCGTGAACACTTGTAAACAAATATAATAAAGCTTATAAAGTTCAAAAGAGGACGGTTTATCCGTCCTCTTTCGCTGTTTCTTGCTCAACAAACCACGTATTCGGTCTGCGTATAGGTAATTGTAGCAATTCTTCTATTAAGTCTACCGCTTCCCAATGGTCCTTAACAATAAATATCGCACATGGATCATTATTGTATGACAGCAGACTGTGAATAATTGCTATGGCATCCTTATATCCCTGCTTGTCGAGAAGGTCTACTGCCTGATTTATTCTGTCCATGCCCGCCGCGTCCGGATCAACACCCTCCATCAGCTTTGCTTTATCAAGCTTAGTTAACGGCAAATTAATATCCAAATCAATAAAAGAATCAAATTGCTTTGATAGCAGGGATACTTTGTCATCCAACTTTTTGCTTGCTTTGCGATTTGCCTTGCGCTGCATTCGTCGTGCATATATCAAATCAAAAAGACGTTCAGATAATTCATAGTCGCCGTTATTATGTGCTTTCAAGTGCATCTTTATTAATTCATTGGTGTGAACTTTTTCGTATGGAATTTCACCCCTGACCACTTGCATTTGATGCTCCGTATATTTGTTGGACTTTGGTTGTTTCCATGTTCCCATTTCATCGCGTCTAAATTTGATACCCCTATCTCGAGCGCTTTGCTTGGCGCATTCGTATGCCTCGGTTTTCAACTCATCTAGCCGGCGTTTTATTTTTTCTGCCAATTCATCATCGTGATTAATTAATGCTTTTTTATAAAAGGGTGCCAAAAATCTTCCATTTGTTAACTCTAATGCAATTTCTCCATTAATAACTTTTAATTGCTTTTCTGTATATTCGTTATTAGCCACAATTGTTCTCCTTATAAAATGCAAATCCGAATCTTCCAATATAAGTATATAACACCTTTAACACAAAGTCATCTCCAACATTTTATAAAGAGCAGTGGCGCTATTTCACACAGCAATAACGCCACTTTTTTATTAACTGTTCTTTTTTGTTTTTTTAGTGGAACTCCACCAAATTTGAAATAGCCCAATGGTCGGGCTTTTTTATTTATTCTTTTATGGACGGTATCTTATCCTTATAAAGCTGATAGAATTCTCCGTTTGTGACAAGTATTACGTCTTCAGCCTCGCTCATCATTTTTACAAGCTTCTCAAAATCCTCGTAGGAATGATTGCCCGTCACGTCAAGCTCGTAGCTATGTCCCCAGACGTAGAAAAGCATATCAGAAGTTGGTTCAGCCGCAATAAACTCCTCCGCAAGCTCAAAAAGACGCTTGTCTAAAAACGAGCAGGTGGGATGCCACTTCAAAAACTCCTCGGGAAGATCAAAGCTGTACGTAGGTGTCACGTATCTTGCATATTTTATGTCAGTATATTTTGCAACAAGTCCAACGGTAGTATCCGTAAACTCGGTGTCACCGCCCGGCCACGCCATACCTATTGTATTCACTCCAGTTATGCTCTCAATGTTATCAGCATCCACCTGCACCTCGCGGATAATATCCTCGGGAGAATTGTCGTATATTTTAAGCGAGGGGTGAGTTTGGGTGTGCGCGGCAAGCTCAAAGCCGTCGTAAATTCCACTGCGCACCTCTGCCTCGGTAAATCTCTTGTGAGAAAGTCCGGGAAAGTTTATAGCAGTAGCTACCCACTCCCAATTTGCGCCGTAAAGTCCGCTGTTTATATTAAACGTGCAACAGGATGCTCCGTATTTTTTAAGTATTTCAATAAGACGGAGATCCTGGGTCACTCCGTCGTCAAAACTCAAAGTAAAATATTTCTTATACTGAGATATGTTTTTGCTCATTTTTCACCCTCCAAAACTTAATCTCCATGTAAATATTATATAATACCACAAAAGCATTGTCAAGTAAATAAAAAAATATGGCAAATTTCTCTTTATTTTTTTGGGAAAACTCTTGCCAAAATCAAAATTATAATGTATAATATATTTTGTATGGGTATGTTTACCATAAATATGAAAACAAAAAAGACACATAAAACAAGGAGGTCACTATGACACAGAACGAGCGTTATCTCTCTGCCAAGGAAATCTATGCAAAGTATGGCGTAGACACAGAGGCAGCTATTGAGAAGCTTTCCAACATCTCCATCTCTATGCACTGCTGGCAGGCAGACGATGTAAAGGGATTTGACACAGACGGTCCCCTTACAGGCGGTATCCAGACAACAGGTAATTACCCCGGAAGAGCAAGAACTCCCGGCGAGCTCTTTGCAGACCTTGACAAGGCTCTCTCTCTCATTCCCGGTACTCACAAGATCAACGTTCACGCAAACTACGCTATCTTCGAGGAAGACGGCTTCGTTGACCGTGACAAGCTTGAGCCCCGTCACTTCAAGAGATGGGTAGAATTCGCAAAGAAGCATAACTGTGGTCTTGACTTCAACCCCACAATATTCTCTCACCCCAAGGCAAACGGACTTACCCTCTCTCATCCTGATAAGGAAATCAGAGATTTCTGGGTAAACCACGTTATCGCTTGTATCCGTATCTCCGAGTATTTCGCTAACGAGACAGGTTATCCCTGCGTTATGAACATCTGGACAGGCGACGGTATGAAGGACGTTCCCGCAGACCGTATGGGTCCCCGCGCAAGATATGCAGACTCTATCGACCGTGCACTCGCTTGTGGCTACGACAAGAGCAAGGTTTACGTGACTGTTGAGTCCAAGGTGTTCGGTATCGGCGTTGAGGCTTACACAGTAGGCTCGGGCGAGTTCTCTCTTGCATACGCAATGACCCGTGGTATCACTCCTCTTATGGATAACGGTCACTATCATCCCACAGAGGTAGTTTCCGATAAGATCCCTGCTCTTCTCGTATTCAGCGACAAGATCGCTCTCCACGTGACACGTCCTATCCGTTGGGACTCTGACCACGTTGTTTGCTTTGACGACGAGACAAGAGAAATGATGAAGGAAATAGTTCGTTGCGACGCTCTTGACAGAGTATTTATCGCTACCGACTACTTCGATGCTTCCATCAACCGTGTTGCAGCACTCGTTATCGGTATGAGAAACGTTCAGAAGGCTCTTCTCAACGCTCTCCTCACACCCAACGCAGAGCTTAAGGACATTCAGGACGCAGGCAACTACACAAAGATGCTTATGCTCCAGGAAGAAGTAAAGACACTTCCCCTTGGCGACGTATGGGTAGAGTTCTGCAAGCGCAACAACGTTTGCGGATGCTCTTGCTGGTACGACGAGGTTATGGACTACGAAAAGGAAGTCCTCTCCAAGAGAGTTTAATCTAATATTGCATAAAAAATCACTCGGCTGTGCCGAGTGGTTTTTTATTGTTTATTAAACTTGAATACACAACACGCGGGCGCAAAAATCTGTCTTTTGCGCCCGCGTGTACTCTATAACCACCGCAACCGACAAAACACACAACCGATTTTTCCGAAATGACCGCATTCCGTATTTTTGTTTTGCCGTGCCAACGGCGGTTTTCTATTTCTCCCCTGCCGAGATAGCTCTCGGCAGGGGGTATTTTATCCTAACAGCTCAAAATACTGCACGATCCAGCTTGACAACGCACCAAGGATCGCCGTGACGGCATAACCGCATATCTTGCCTATGGTAGCCATAGGCTTTGTCTCTATCGCGGAAATTCGCTGGTCGCTATCCTTGCACTCATTGTCGTGACGCTCAATCATTTCCGTCAGCTTGATAACGCATTTTTCAAGGCTGTCTATCTGCTGGCCATGCTTGGAGAGTCTTTCCTCTATGCGAGTATGTCTCTCCTCGCAAAGCTCCTTGTTGTAGCTCTCCATAGCGCTCACCTATCAGGATGCGCTCTGGGTTGCCGCAATAAGCTCGCTTGTCTTCATGTCCTGTATCTCGGACTGGTCAAGCACCATGGCAAACTTGCGCTTTATCTTTACCCATTCGCCGCGCTTGATAAGGCAGTTCTGACCGTTTACCGCAACGTAAACGTCATCGCTGTATCTGTCGGAATCCTTGAAGAGCTTTACGTCAACGTATTCATTAAGATACGCTTCCGCCTTTGCAAGTTCTTCTGCCTTCTGGGCTGCCTTGCTCTCCATCTCTCCTCTCAAAAGAGCGCATTCCGCCTCCATAACAGCAAGCTTTTCCTCATATTCATTCTTGAGAGCGACTATCGCCTCATTGTAGTTTGTAGTTGTCTCTGACATATAAAAATACCTTCCTTTTTAGATAATTAGTTGTTTGCCGAAGCTGTGGTCTCGATTCTGACCATAAATGCCTCAACAAGTCTTACTGTCGCCTTTGTTGCCTTCCAACCCACGCTCGCTCTCTGGTTGAGAGGGTCTGCCGAGCCTGCGCTGCCGAGTTGTTTTACGATATGCTCAAGACCGCCGCCCTCAATAGAGGTAGTGCCAAATGCGTTATCACCGAAAATAAGAGTTGCGTAAACGTCTCTGCCCTCAGATCCCGCCTCGCCGGGAAAAACATGGTCTCCGGGGATTGCAGAAAGAGTTGAGGGTATTGTACAAGCTCTATCCATATAAAGAACAAGGTTCTGTCCGTCAACTGCTCCAACATATCCCTTTCTTGTGCCTATTATGATCTCTCGTCCAACAATGTCGCCTACGGGTTCCCTAACAGTCATAATATTTGTTAGACCCGCATTGGTCACATCGACGGTAAGCGCATTGCTTTCAGGGCTAAGATCAGGAGCATAGAACACCTTTGCCTCGGTACTCTCAATAAATCTTACCCCCTCAATCTTACCTATTTCGCCCTCGAAAATCTGATCAGGAGACGCATACTGATGAGGATATTTCCAGTTGGGATCGTTTGTAAGATCATATACGCAGTCGGGGTGAATAATGGCAATATAGCTGCCGTTTATCTTTTCAGCATTCTGCTTTTTAAGGAATCTTACTGCCTTACGAATAGCCTCAACGGTAAGGTAGTGATTAACGCCTTCGTAAGCCTTTCCGCCAACGAGAAGATGTCTTGCAGACACCTGACCCTCGGCATACTGTACGTTAGTGCCGCCGACAAGCACCTCTCTTGAGATAGTGTCAAGCGTTCTGCCTGCCTGTGAGCCGAGGAGCTTTGTTGCCGCGCAGAGATTGTTGTCAATAGAGCTCATAAGAAGCATATCAGTAAACTCAACGTAGCCACCGTACTGCGCCACGCTTGCGTTGACGGTAGTTGCACTCATTGTCTGTCCTGTGGGAGTGACACCCTCCGCCATAGGTGTCGTAAGCTTGCCAAGAGGATTATATTTACGGAACTGAATTGTCTTGCCATTTCCTGCGGGAATATTCACCTTCTGCGCGAACATATCGTGAACAAGAGCAGGCTCTGCGTTGTCGATAAGATAATCTGAATAATATGTTTTCATTTCGGGAGAAAGTCCGCCTTCTCCGTAGCTTGTAGTATTGCCGTTTTCGGCGTTTATGTAGCTTTCGGTTCCGTGAACATTCTCGCTCGCGCCGAAAAGCTGAAGATCTGTTATAAATTCTGTCATTTTAATACCTTTCTTTTATTTTTTTGATTAAATTTTTATAGTTTCTCCTTTGGAAACGCGACGAGCCAACTCCGCGCGCTCTGTGCGGGTAAGACTTGACACGTCTCTCTTTGATTGAGCCTTGCCTATAATTATCCCGTTTTCTTCGGGACGTGTATAGCGCGCTCGAATGCTTGATACAAGACGCTCTTCCGTCTCTTTAGCAATTCTATCCTTCTCTGCCTTAAGAGTCTCGTTAAATTGCGCCTTTTCCTCTTCAAGCATTTGTGCGCGGGCTTCAAGCTCCTTGTATTTACGGAAACGTCTGTTTATCATTTTTTGTGTGTCTTCCGTATAAAATTTTTTATATTTTGTGCGAATAAGCTCTTCATATTCGCGTCTTTCATTTTGCTCTGTAGATTCCGAGGATTCCTCGGGTACTATTTCGTCTACAATATCTTCCTGCTCGGAAATATCCGAAAAAACTTTTTCTTCCACGTATATATACTCCTTTTTTGATCTCCCGATAGGCTCGGGGCTGCCATACTCACACCATTATGTGCACCAAAACGTGATTTCCAAATTTCGTTATGTAGTCTGACGCATTGAGGATATTGCTCGCTGACCTGCAAAATACCAATGCAGGTCATACGCAACGCTTCCTCGCCGACCTTCGCGCAACTTACCTCGGCATATCCCTTTTCTAATTTATACACCTTGCATTTGCTTCCATTTACGGTGTTCAAATATCCTACCATTGCGTAAAGCAGGGTTGATACCGAGGCGCAAACTATGTCCTGACCTTCAGGAGCATATCTCGCATGCCCTGTGATAATGACTCTGAAGCCATCATTTTCCTTGAAAAATCCTGCGTCAATCATTTCCACTAGACGAAACAGACTCCACCTCGTCACACATATCCCTGAGCATTTTCTTTACCTTGCCAATTCCCTCAAAGCTCATAAGCTCAAGCATAATAAGCGTCTGACGCGCATTTTCAGGTCTGAAAGCTCCGCTGTCGTAAAGCTCACGAGCCAAGGAATTTGCGCTTTCCGCAAAATTAGACGACTTTTTCGAGGTGCTTATCTCAATATCGAAATGCGGTCTGCGGATAAGCTCTCCACCCTTACTTTTTGTTTTGTTTTTCTCTGAGAGTATTCCCGAATAACATATATATTGAGAATCACCGCATTCGCCCTTTATTCTGAAATATCTGGGCGTATCGTAAAATTGTCTTATAAGCTCTATTACAAGAGATATAATTTTTGCGTATGCGCGACATGAGCCCTCGATACCATCTCGGGAAAATTTTTCACCCGAGTCCTGAAGTCTCTTTATTGCCGTTGCGGCGACTACTCCACCCGTCGTGCCGCCTTGAAGGAAGTCACGAGTGCCGGTTGTCTCCTTAAGCTCGTCAATTTTGAGACTTCGAAGCTCGAGGATCGCCTCGTCAAGACGCGCCATTTCTATCTGCTTCAGCTTTTCCTCATCTATATCACCCTCGACCTCAACTATACTCTTGGATAAATCACGAAACTCCTTCTCGTTGACGCCAAGGCTCTTTTTAGCCCAAAATCTTGCTTTGGATGACCAATCAGCATAGTCAAGAATATTGTTGTCCAATCGGTCGATTGAGCTTTGGGAGTTTTTTGCAACGGCAATAACTCCAAAGCCGTGAATATTTTCTTCATCGGGATACAGTGAGTCAAATATTACAGGATACTGCCCGTGCTCATACCAACCGCAAGCGCACTCTGCATCGTTCTCGGAGCAATACAAAATCAGATCTCCGCAGAACTTACACAGATGAAGTCTCTGTACTCCGTAGTCGTCAAACTTCTTGTAATACCAATCCACAATTACACACTTATTCTGAGTGTCAAAGCCCGCGCCATAGATCTCAATGCCCACACCGTCGATCTCTCTCTTATGATCGGCTATCTTTGCGTCGGGATAGGTGTTTTCAAGTGCCTCCTTGTCCCACACCCCGCAGATGAAAAGATTTTTGCTATCCTGAATATCTCTCGCGCCACTCTCCCAAAATATGTCATCTACTCTAAGCGGGCGAATATCAACATCACCAATGCCCTCCTCAAGAGCATTATTCCAAAAAACTCCGTATATCGCTGCGCCGTATTTAAGCTTTAGCCATGAATTGTCGGAATAAATGCCCTTGAAGTTGCATCGGTCAATAATTATCGGGATTATCTGAGACAGCGTTGTAGCATCCTTTTCGTCACACTCCTCGCGGGGCAGACAGCTGCAGGTCGGCATATTATCTATAACATCCGCATGCTTACTTACGATACTGTTGAATAACCACGCCGACGAATTGTTTGAGGTAGGCGCACATCTGCTTTGCCAGAACTCACGCTCCGAGGATATTCTGCTCTCCAGAGCACTCTTTGATCTCTTGTATTCCCTGAGTATATCACACGCCTCCTTAATATTCGGCGTAGAATTGTTTTTGCTGTTCAATGTCTGTTTTCCTTTCTTTTACTTAATTCTTATACTTGAGTTGTAATTTTCAAGTAGAAAATTGTTATTTGAAGGCATAATTATCTCGCCCCTTTTCTGCCGCTTAATAGGTCTCTCCATACAAACGTACCTCAGCTCATCGTAGATATGATCCTCTCCCGACGTGTCCACGTCCTCGACGTCGGTACTATCATATACAAGACACGGAATAGTGCGGATGAAATTTTTGCAGGTCGAGAACACATACAGCTGAGGTCTCATATCACTATCAAAGCAAAGTCTGTTATGTACCTGCTGCTTTCCCGCAATACGTGAATTGTCCGCCTTATCCCAGTACACAAACTGCTTTTCCATTATCTCGCCGATACTCTCACCGCCGTTTTTCTGATAAATAGCGGGGTCTGCGACGCCCCTGATACTGCGCCCACACAAATTTACATCTTCGCTTTCTATGCGCCGTATCTCCCGCGCTATCTTGGACGCGTCCCAACGCACGCCCTCGTTCGGCGTGCCCGTACAGCCGTAAAGCTCGCGGATGCGGTAAAGTCTGCCCTCTCTGTCCTCGGCATACCAGCCTACCGAAAACGGTCTTGAATATCCCCAGTCAAAGCCTCGGATTATTTTCCAATCCGATGGTATTCTAAACGGGGGGATTACGTGAGTGTTTTTTCTGTCCTCGTATCCGTCGGGGTTGTTTCTCCACTCTGTAAAAACCTGACCCGAAAAGCTGTCCCAATCTCCGTAAAGCAGAGCCGCCCTCTCCTTTTCGGGCAGGGTTGCAAGCCGCACGAGATAATCTGGATTGTTTTTGAGAAGTATCTCGTTGTCAAACACGGTGGACGGCACGAATATTCGGGATTTTTTCCTTATTATCTCTTTTCCGTCGGGCGTGTTTATCTTGACCTTTTCCCAAATAGTAGTCATAGGCGGCGCGGGAGTTATAAACCTCTCCTTTACCCAGCCGTGACCTATACCTCCTGGATTTGCCTGCGCCCTGATATAACACCTTGTACCAGGTCCGTTTGAACGGTTTCGCGAGAACAGATAACTGTACTCGTCCCATGTAAACTGCGTCAGCTCGTCAAAATCAATGAAGTCAAATCGCTTTCCCTGATAATTGTACTTGTCCTTTTCGTGCGCGAGCGACCCAAAATATATCTTTGCACCCGACGGAAAAACCCAGACGTGTTTTGTGTCCTTATACACCGCATCTGGACAAAACGGCAGATAGATCTCGTGTGAACGGTCAACAAGCTCGGACAGTTGCGGACACGTCTTTCGGAGTATCAAGCCTCGATAATGCGGAATGGACACCTGACGCAATGCCTCCGCAAGCGCGCAATCGGATTTTCCTCCGCCCGCTGCACCTCCATACAATGCCTCATCCTCAAGCCTTCTCATAAACTCGGCTTGACGCTTTTGCGGGCTCCATATTACTCTCTTTCTATTTGCGACCTTATTCATTGCTCTCCTCTGCGTCAATACTGTCTGCCTCAGGCATTTCTACAACACCTGCAAAATTGCTCTCCGAGTCGCTCTCCTGTTTTTCAGACCAACGCTCAGGCTGTCTGCTTTTAAGCCAGAACAGTCCCGCCCTTATGTCCGCAGGTACATAGCTTTCGTCAACCGCGGTGGCAAGCTCTTCATAATCTCTTATCTTTTTCCCCGTCTCAGGGTCAAAATCCGAGTGCTTGAGTTTAACAGTCTTGTTGATCTTTATCTTGTACCCCGTCGCCTTCTTGTAAAGCGCCTCAACTACCGCAAAGTCCGAGCCAATTCGTCCGAGGAACAATGCCTCGCACACCTCAGGATATTTTTTCTTCCAACGTCTGAACGTCGTGGGCTTCACACCTATACGCTCAGCTATTGCGTTATCGTCAAGTCCGTCCTCAGCATATCTGCGAATATACTCAAGTCCATAGTCACATTTCCACTTCTCGTAGTAATTCAACTCGTCTCACAACAGTTCTCCGTCGCAGAGCTCATAGATTTCTTCAATATTTTATTGTCCTTGGGAGAATTTACTGCCTCCGCAAATTTTCTGTCATAATACCTATCCATAATAAGCTTAAACATACACCCCCTCCATGCGTCGGGATGTCCGCAGTAGCCGTACAATACTTCTCTGCGCGATTGCTTGTCGGGGAAAGTAAAGCGCGCGCATTCGCACACCGCCCCGTCTGCCTTTTTAGTGTTTTTTAAGTATGGACACATTCCTGCAAACGCCATATTAACTGCCTTTCTTTTAATTTATGTAATCGTTAAGTAAACTTAACTCCAACTATAAAAAAATAAGCACGTGCCAAAATTATTTTCAGACAATTGGTTAAATCTCCTTAACTGCCCAAATTATAGCACGCTTGTTCTATTTTGTCAACCCCCATAGTTAAGTTTGTTTTACTTTTTTCTCAAAACCTATTGACACAAGCTTAACTCTTTGCTATAATCAAAATGTGAAATTATAACAAGGGAGAGACTATCTATGCAAAGCTTTAGCCACAACCTTAAATCTATAATGATGGAAAAACAAATCAAAGCCGCCGAGCTGTCGAGAATGACAGGTATATCCAAGGCTCGTATAAGCCAATATACAAATGGAATTTATATTCCCAAAACCGCTGCGCTTGACGCTATTGCTGACGCGCTCGGCGTTAGTCGAGACGTATTACTTGGAAATAAAACTCAAACCTCTCTTCCCTATAAGCACATGCCCTTGCTCGGAAGTATATCGTGTGGCATTCCCGTGTTCGTAAATCAGGAAAACAGCGAGAGAATAATCACTGATAAAAATATAGACGCAGATTTTTGCCTTATCGCTCGAGGCGACAGTATGAAGGACGCTCGTATCTGCAACGGCGATATCGTATTTCTCAAAAGCTGTGAGATGGTAAACAATGGAGAGATAGCCGCGGTCGTTATAAACGACGAGGCAACCTTAAAGCGCGTATATTATTATCCCGAGCAAAACAAAATAATGCTTATTCCCGAAAATCCCAAATATCAACCTCTGATATATACAAACCAGGAGATAGACGGTATTCGTATTATAGGCCGTGCTGTTGCTTTCCGTTCACAATTGATATAATATTACGGCAAACTGTCCTCAAGCACATCCAAAATATGTATCTGCGAGATGCCACTCAAATTACATCGTTCGCAAAAGCTCTTTGCCCATAAATAATCCACACATACGTCGGGGAAATTTCTCACAATTTCCCCGCTTGTTTTTTTAAAAACAATTCCTATCCGTCCTGCAGAGCTTTCATACGCCTCAGCCCTGACAGAAAAATTATCAGATATACACATTTTCACCCTCCTCTTCTCAACACTGCCTGAGTGCGCGTTGTATAAGAAAGCATCGCTTCTTGTGTTTGGGACACCTCTGCCCCGTGGTAAAGAACAGTATATCATAAATTTATGATCCTCAATTATTAAAAAATGTAAGGATTTACCGCCCCATATCGCAAAAGTTCCAAAAAAACCTCAACAGAGCCAAAAAAATTCAAATTATTATAAAATTCAATGCGTTTTTTTCCAAAACCCATATTTTTTTGAGTTTTTATGTCGCTGCATTATTTGTATAAATAATGAACAACTTTGTGTTTTTTTGTAGATAATATTCTATATTTTAATATAATTTTGTAATATGCGAAAATAAACGTGATTTATTTTCGCATATTTTCTTTTTATTCATTTTTTAGGTTAAAAAGTCTTGAATTTTGACAAAAATTTCTATGGTAAATATATCCGGAATAAATCAAATTCTGCCTTGGAAATACTTAATATAACACAGACGGCTAACCGTCAGTTTTAATTTTGTAATCGAAGGCTGAAAAATGTATTATAATAAAGTAGAAATTTGCGGAATAAACACCTCTTCCCTCCAAGTGCTTCCTGAGGAAGAAAAAAGAACCCTGCTTGAGAAAACTAAGCAGGGTGACATGAATGCAAGACAAGACATGATATACGGAAATCTGCGTCTTGTACTATCAGTCATACAACGCTTTTCCGGGAAAAGAGACAACCTTGATGATCTTTTCCAAGTAGGCTGTATCGGGCTTGTAAAGGCGGTAGATAACTTCAACACAGAGCTGGACGTTAAATTCTCCACATATGCAGTCCCGATGATTATAGGCGAAATACGTCGGTATCTGCGGGACAACAACGCCATTCGCATAAGCCGTTCAATACGTGACCTTGCCTATCGCGCGCTTCAGGCAAAGGAGGAGCTTCAGGCAAGTACCGACCGCGAGCCGTCGGTAGATGAAATATCTAAAAAGCTCGGATGCGAGCGCCAAGCGGTCATAAGGGCTATGGAAGCCATAGTCGATCCCATTTCCATCTATGAGCCTATGTATAACGAAAATGGCGACTCTGTATGCGTGCTTGACAAGATATGCGACACGACCTCTGGCGACGATATATGGCTTGAAAATATTGCCCTTAAGGACGCGCTCAAAAAACTTGACGAGCGAGAGCAGAAAATAATATATCTTCGCTACTACAAGGACAAGACCCAGACCGAAATAGCGACATATATCGGCATATCTCAGGCGCAGGTGTCGCGCATCGAAAAGGCCGCGCTTGAAAAGATAAGAAAAAGAATGACGTAGTACCGCACAAAAAAGGACGGAAATTTCGTCCTTTTTTATATCAAGTAAATATTACTTCTTTCTTCTTACGGAGATGGACTTCCAGAAATCGTCCTCGTCGTCTTCCTCTACAACCTCGGGCTTAACTTCGGGGGCGGGCTCAACAACTGCAGGCGCAGCCTCTTCCTCGTCCTTCTTGTCAAAGCCTGTAGCTACGAGGGTGATACGAATCTCGTCCTCTGCCTCTTCGTTGAAACGGATACCCCAGATGATGTTTGCATCGGGATCAGCCTCGTTCTGAATGAGTGTGTTTGCAAGATCGATATCCTCAAGACCAACGTCGGGAGATACAACATAAGCTACGAGGATTCCGCGAGCACCCTTAATGGAGGACTCAAGAAGCGGGCTGGAGATAGCCTCTCTTGCAGCAAGCTCTGCCTTGTCCTTGCCTGTTGCGGAACCAACACCCATGTGAGCGTGACCTGCATCTCTCATAACTGTGCAAACGTCTGCAAAGTCAAGGTTGATATATGCGGGAACGTTTACAAGCTCAGAAATAGACTGAACGCCCTTGCGCAGAACGTCGTCTGCCATTTCAAACGCATTTGCGAGAGTAATTCTCTGATCGCTTGTTTCCTTAAGCTTATCGTTAGGAATAACGATGAGGGAGTCAACATACTGAGCAAGCTCAGCGATACCGGACTCTGCGTTTTCCTTTCTTACCTTACCCTCAAATGTGAAGGGCTTGGTGACGATACCGATAGTGAGAATGCCCATTTCCTGTGCTACGCGAGCAACAACGGGAGCAGCACCTGTACCTGTTCCACCGCCCATACCTGCGGTGACAAATACCATTTCAGCACCTGCAAGAACATTCTTGATATCCTCAAGAGACTCCTCTGCAGCTCTCTTACCGATTTCGGGCTTAGCGCCTGCGCCTCTGCCGTTTGTGAGCTTTTCGCCGATAACGAGCTGTCTGGACGCATTGGAACGGCTAATAGCCATTCTGTCTGTATTGATCGTAACGAATTCAGCACCACCGATATTCGAGATAACCATTCTGTTTACAGCGTTATTTCCGCCGCCACCGACGCCTATAACCTTAATATTAGCGCCAAGTACGATAGAGTCGTCGTGTTCAAACATAGACATATTGTTAGTCCTCCAAAATTTATATATTCCTTAATTTTTCGTACAGTTTTATAAAAAATATACACATATATATAATAATACATTTATACAAAAATTTCAAGAGTTTTTCGAAAGTTTTTTAAAAGTTTTTTAAAAATTAACAATTAAAAACAGATTCCGACAACGCATATTACTGATTTGGGGCTTGAGTTGCATCTTTCGATCCACTCTCGGTATTATTTTCCTCAGTAGTTTGATATTTTCCCTCTATAACATACTCTGAAAAATCAAGATCATTTTCCACTTTTGCGCTTGCAAGCGCGGGATTTTGCACGTTTATAACAACGCATTTTCCGTATGAAGTACTTCCCTCGTCTATTATCGCGTCAATTACCTCAAATTTAGTTTCAAGTCCCTCGCATCTGCCTACATAAACCAGACATCTACCGTCCATTATAAGACGGATATTAAATTTTTCATCAAGGAATACGGCGTCTGTTCTGTCAATATAACCACTCTTGTTCAAAAAGCTAAGCAGCTCTGTCACATAGCCATACTTTGAAATATCGTCTCCCTTTTGAATCAAGCGTCCATTCTCGTCTCTTATATCAACTGTAGTTGAAAAAACCAGGCTCTCTCCAAGCACTGGAGTCTCAATTTCAGGAAGCGTCAGCACCCTCGCACCCAACGCTACAAATTCCAGCTTGGAGTCACGAATGTCCGTGACAGTCAGATTGCTGTCCACCGCGTAAAACTTATCTCCGCTTTGGACTATGAATTCGTAGTCAGCAAACTCAACCTTTATAGTCACCTTGCGCGTAAAAATGTTCTTGTAAACACGTATCTTTTCTGCCATTGGAAGATTTTTGCGTATAGAATTTTTTATCACAAAAAACGGCTTTGAGTAGAGCGCTCCGCCCACGGAAATCTCTGATGCCTCTACAATCTCGGACTCGTTGAACAAACTCACATCGCCCTTGATCTCAATGCTGTCTATCCTTGTCACAAGCACCAAAAGACCGAGAAGCAACACCGAAAGAATACAAAGCGAGAATATCTTTACGCCAATAAGCTCTGGATTGGAATAATCCTTATTCTTCAAGCATTCCGATATTCTGTTCAGTTTTGAATTTACTCTGTCCTTTGCCATAAAGATAACCTCCTTTGCCTTGAATTTCCTTTATCGCGGATTATTTTGTCGCGAGCTTTTTTATTTCCTCGTAAATTATTTTGTTCGCATCAGGCTCGCCAAATTGCACAATATTCTTGCTAAGTGTATTTCTCAAGCTCTCGTCAGAGAGAAGTCTTACAGCCTCGACCTCAAGCTTGCCTGAGGACAGCTCGGACTCCTGAACGAGAATACACGCATTGGCATCAGCAAGTGTCTTTGCGTTTTTATACTGATGATTGTCAGCCACGTACGGAGACGGCACAAGTATCGCCGCCTTGCCGCCAAGCGCAAGCTCGGATATAGTCATCGCGCCTGCTCTGGAGATAACGAGGTCTGCCTGTTTCATACGTCTGTCCATATCGTATATGTAATCAAGGTGCTTTACATTTGCCCTTTTGTCAAGACCGCGAGCAACAAACTCCTCTTTCATATGTTCAAAGTCTCTCTTGCCCGAGGCGTGTACAAACTCCACGTCGGGATACTTGTCTGCGATATGTGAGAGCATATCCGCTACCGCGAGATTGACGTACTCCGCACCAAGACTTCCGCCAAAGGAAAGCACGTGTCCATTAAAGATCGACTTCTCCTCTGACCCCTCGCTTTTTTTAGCCGAGGTTATTACGGGGTTTCCCACCTTCATAGCTCTTTTTGCACCCGTAAGCGCCTTTGCTGTGGACTCAAAATTAGTCATTACAAGGTCAACCGAGCCACAAAGCTGTTTTATAGCCTTACCTGCGATAGCATTCGACTCGTGAAGCACGGTAGGTATTCCAAGCTTTACACCCGCGCGCGCTACGGGATAGCACGCGAATCCGCCCGTACCGATAATAATGTCAGGCTTGAACTCGTTTATAATTTTTTTAGCCTTGCGCGGCGAGGTCAGCATATAAAACAAGGTCTTTATGTTTGCGGGATTATATATAGCCTTCATACCGCAAATTTTTACCGTATAAAGCTTTTCATACCCTGCCCTAGGCACCAAGTCCTTTGCCTTGTCGTTTGCATTGTGCGAGCAAACGAAGGCTATCTCTGACTCGGGCTCGTACTGCATTATGGTGTTGGCTATGGCTATCGCGGGGTTTACGTGTCCCGCCGTGCCGCCGCCTGTCATAAGAACTCTCATATATCTCCTCCGAAACTATTTTTCAACGTAAGAATATCTTGATATTGCAAGAATAACGCCCATCTCCACTATCTGTATGATAAGCGCAGTACCTCCCGACGAGAAGAACGGGAGAGATATACCCGTATTGGGCATAGAATTTGTGACAACGGCAATATTAAGCACCGCTTGGAGCGCCGCCTTGGTCGTAAGTCCGTACGCAACGAGCGAGCAGAATTTGTCAGGCGCCTTCGCCGCAATCTTGTAGCCTCTGTAAAGCAGGAGCAAGAACAGAACTATCACCGCCAGCGCGCCGATAAAGCCAAGCTCCTCGCAAACTATTGTAAAAATAAAGTCATTCTGCGGCTCCGCAACGTATCCGTATTTTTGTCGGCTGTTTCCAAGTCCGACACCGAAAATTCCGCCCGAGCCTATGGCGTAAAGTCCCTGCAGATTCTGCCACGCAGAGCCCTGCGGGTCTGCCGCCTCAATATTGAGCCATGTGTTGACACGCTCCTGCGCGTATCCCGAAAACATAAGTACGACTACGACGACCACCATACCGACGCCAACGATAAGTAGCATCCATTTTTTGTCAGTGCCGCCGATAAACATGACAAACAGACCGAGAAGGCCGAGAATTATAAGTCCCGACAAATGCTTTTCAAGCACGACAAGTCCGCATATCAATGCGATAACTATGCCAGGATAAAGCACGCCGTATTTGAACTGACCGCCAAATCGCTGACTCAGCTCTATTTTTTTCTCGTTTTTAGCCATTACGTACGCCAGCATCATAACAAGTCCCATTTTTGCTATTTCGGACGGCTGTACTGTAATAAACCCAAGGTCTATCCATCTCTGCGCCCCCTTACCCGTCATACCTATAAAAAGCACGGCAACCAGAAGAATAGCAGATCCTACGTATGTAGCGATTCCCAAAAGCCTCAGGTGCTTGGGACGCGCGATAATTATTATTCCCGCCGCAACCAACGCCGCAACAAGAGTAAATGCCACGTGACGCTTAAAGTAGTACATACTGTCCCCCGTTTCTCTGTATGAGAAATAGGAGCTTGCGCTGAACGCCATTACCATTCCGAAAAGCGAGAGCGCCACAACTATCATCAAAAAATATACATCTATTCCGCCGCGCACAAGCACGCGAGGCTTTTTCACCTCTGCCTCCTTGTGCAGAGGCTCGTTAAAGATAGGGTCGTTATTTTTCAGATCCTGCTCGTATTTATCGTTTATCTGTTGAGCTTTACTCTTTACGAAAAAGACGACCTTATTGCTTTTTTTCGGCTTTAAGCTTTTGTCTTCCAACCCGACCCCTCCTATCCTTGATATTTTCAAAATTAAAAATTAAGGCAAAATTATACCCAAAAATCCTACGACGCAGAAGATAACCGACACGATAAAGAATACCGCAACTATCTTTATTTCCTTCCAATCCATCATTTCAAAGTGGTGGTGGACTGGCGCGCGCTTGAATATTCTCTTTTTAGTAAGCTTGTATCCCAATGTTTGAAGCAAACTTGAAAGCATATCGAGAATGAATACAAGTCCCATTATCATAACTGCTACAAAATGTCCCGATGCGACAGCACAACCCGATATAATACCTCCGATAAACAGCGAGCCTGTGTCTCCCATAAACACTTGCGCGGGATAGTGGTTAAATACCAAAAATCCGAGCAGTGCGCCAAGGAGTGCGCCCGAGATAATACCCATATATCTCTGCTCAAGTACACAAGAAAGAATAAGTAATGCGCCTGCAACCGACACACCAACGCTCGAGGCAAGTCCATCAAGCCCGTCGGTAATATTTGTGCTGTTTACGAATCCAACGATAACGAGAACGTATACGGGATAAGCCACCCAGCTCAGCTCAAGAGCAATATTTGTAAAGGGTATAGCGAAAGACGTATCAAGATTTCCGCTTATAGCCATTACCGCAACGTAAGACACAGCGATAACTATCTGCAAAAAGAGCTTCTGCTTGCTTGTAAGTCCCTCGTTCTGCTTGCGGCGAAGCTTTGCACGGTCATCAATTATGCCGATAAGCGCGTTTCCAACACCAAGTGCTAAGGTGTATGCAAAAACTACAAGTCCGTTCTTATCCACAGCACCAAGAACCCCGCACACCTCAAGCACTACCCACACAAGACACACAATAAGGAACGCGATTATAAATCCAACTCCGCCCATTGTAGGCGTGCCTGCCTTTACCGCGTGATTTTCAAGCACCTCGTGTATCTGCTGACCCATCTTGTGTTTTCTTAGTATGGGAATAATTATTTTAAGCAAAATGACCGCCAAAACAAATACTAATACCGTGACAAGCAGACTCTCAAGTCCTATCATTCTGCCACTTGATATTCCAATTTTATCCTGTATCCACTGATAAAGCATTATATGTCCTTCCTTTGCTACTCTGTAAGCTTACTTTTGCTCTGCCTTTTCTATCACTTCAATTATTCTTTCAAATTTCATAGCCCTGCTCGCCTTGAAAAGAATAACATCACCGTCTGCTATTATGTCTTTTAATGTTTTTGCCGTATTCTCTGCCGATTCATCAAGCTCGGAATATATATTGCCTTGTTTCATACCGCCCAAAAGTGCACCCTCTGCAATAAGTGTGCCAAGCTCACCCACGGTCAAGAGAATATCAATTTTTTTATCGGCAACAAAACTGCCGACCTCTCTGTGAAGCTGAGATGAATTCTCACCGAGCTCACGCATATCTCCGAGAACTGCTATTTTGCGATTGCCCTCAAGTCCCGACAGCACCTCAAGCGCACTCTTTACGGACTCCGGAGAGGCATTATAGCAATCAGCTATTATTTTAACACCGCCCACTCTATATATTCTCTGTCTGTATGCCTTGGGCGTGTATTTTGCAATTCCGCACTTTATCTGCTCGCTATCAAGTCCCATAAGGAGTCCAATAGAACAAGCAAAAAGCGCATCATAAACTATATGTAATCCTATCGCAGGAACAGAGATATTATTTATCTCTCCCCCATTATATTTCAAGTCAAAAATACTGCTATCGGATGTAAATCTGATATTCTCCGCACAAAAATCTCCGTTTCCATTAACAGACGCGAACAAAATATCATAATCTCGCTCACACTCATTATTTGCAATATCGCGCAGCAACGGCTCATCGCCGTTAAGTATGAGTGTTCCACCCGCGCGTAGCCCCTCCACTACCTCGTATTTTGCCTTTGCGATATTCTCGCGTGTGCCGAGATATTCAAGGTGCGACGTGCCGATATTGGTAATAGCTGCAATTTTTGGAGTTGCCGCAAGTGACATCTGCCTTATCTCGCCAAAGCCACTCATACCCATCTCAAACACAGCCGCCTCGCACTCACCGCCGACCTCAAGCATAGACATAGGCATACCGATAACACTGTTAAAGTTGCCCTCCGTGCTGTAAAGCTTAAAACCCTCGGATAGAACACACGCAGTCAATTCCTTGGTCGTAGTCTTACCCACACTTCCCGTGATAGCTACAGTATCTATGGGAATATTTTTCCTATACCCTTGTGCAAGTGTTGCAAACGCGGCAACTGAGTCTCTCACCACGCAAAAGCAGGAGTCCATATCCGCGCCCTCGGGTATTTTCTCGCAAAGAAAGCACCTTCCGCCAAGACTCTGCGCTGAGGGTATAAAGTTATGTCCGTCAACTCTCTCTCCGAGGGTTGCGACGAAAAGAGTTTTTTCATCCACCTCGCGCGAATCGGTACATACGTATTCAAATTCTCTGTTTTCACCTACAAGAGTGCCACCGCAATACAGAGCGACATTCTCCATATTTTCAGGGCGAAGCCCCAATTTTATTTTCATATATCCCCCGAGTGATACTTATTTGCAAATTTCTGTACAAGCTCGCGCTCGCAAAAATATTTTTTTCCGTTTTTGTCTATTTCGTAATTTTCGTGTCCTTTGCCCGCAAGCAGAATAATGTCGCCATATCGGGCATTTTTAATGGCGTACTCAATAGCCGCCTCTCTGTCCTCAATAACCGTAAAGCAGGACTCCTTATCCACACCTGAAAGTATCTCGCATATTATATCCGATTTGTTTTCAGTGCGGCTGTTGTCCGATGTGATTATCACAAAATCAGCCATTGAAGAGGCAATACGCCCCATCTGCGCCCGCTTTGAGCGATCTCTGTCGCCTCCACATCCAAAAAGGACTACTATTCTTTGTCTACCGCGAGAAAATCCTCTTGCGGTACGAAGTAGATTTTCAAGCGCGTCAGGCGTGTGCGCATAGTCTATAAAGACTGAAAAATTGCATTTCCTATCAAGTCGTACTCTTTCAAGTCTGCCCTCAATGCCGCGTAGATGCGCAAGCGCATTTTTTATATCAAACGCCGATACTCCAAGCTCGTAAGCACACACAGTCGCTTCAAGTGAGTTCATAACCGTAAAGTCACCCGGTATTGCGCAGCTTATTCTCGCCCGCAGCTTCGGGTGCGAGAGCTTATATTCTATTCCCCTCTCGCTAAGCACTATCTGCTCGGCGCACACAGAGGTATCGCCGCCGACTGCCGAACAGGTCACGGCAATATTCCTATACATACTCGCAAGCCTTAAGCCGTATGGATTATCGCAGTTTATGACCGCCTTTCTGCACATGTCAAAAAGCTTTGCTTTGGCGAGAAAATACGACTCCATATTCCCGTGGAAATCCAGATGCTCGGGTGTGAGATTTGTAAAAATTCCAATCTCAAAGCTTATGGGCGACACCTTACGAAGCTCAAGTGAATGCGAGCTGACTTCCATAACTACGTACTCCGCCCCGCTACGCTTCATAACGTCAAATATTTTGTAAAGCTCCTCGGGGTCAGGGGTAGTAAGATTTGACAGCTCGTTATCAGAGCGTATGTCGATCTTCGCTCCGCAGTACAGACTTCCCACAGTGCCGATAAGTCCCACTCGTCTTCCCGAACGGTAGAGTATCTCGTATATCATACGAGATACCGTGGTCTTGCCGTTAGTTCCTGTGACACCGATTATCTTCATAGAATTCTGAATATTTCCGTACCACGCGGAGTAAAGACGCGCCATCGCGTCTCTTGTGTTATCCACGCGTATTACGGGAATATTCTCGGGGATAGAACTTGCATCAAAGCGCTCATTGCACACAATAACCACCGCACCGCGCTGGAGGGCGGAGCCAATAAAGCTATGTCCGTCCACCGAAAGCCCATCAATACAGACATACATACATCCGTTGTGAGCCTTTCGCGAATCGGAAACTATCTCCGATATTTCAATATCCGAAAACTCCTCAAAATATTCTATCCCTGCAAGTCGGCAAAGTTCTGAAAGCTTCATATAAACCTCCGAAAATATAAGTTTTTGAATAATTTATACTTCCGTCGGCTTATTTTGCCGTTTAATCGTCGGCGTCGAGATACCTGAACTTCAGTTCAACCACTGTTCCTATCTCAACGGGTGTTCCCGCCGGTATAGATTGCTCGTAAACTACGGCTCCCGTGCCCGACATATAATTTTTCGTTCCCGATATCTTGATGTTGAGTCCGTAGCCCGTAAGCGTACCGTTTGCCGCCACTGCGGTCATTCCCAAAAGATCGGGGACTATAACCGTTTTTCTGTTATTTTTTGATTCCTCGGTAGTGTAAAGCACTACCTTTGCGGAGCCCTTTTCCATAAGAGTCAAGGGCGCGGGTGACTGCGCAAGCACCTTGTCTCCGTCACCTACTATATCAAGAGATACACCGTACATCTCTGCAAGCTCCTGCGCTCTTTCAACGCTAAGCGCTATAAGCCAAGGTGTCTCGATAGCCTGCTTTGCAAGCTCGTCTTCGTCAAACACCGCCTCAACTCCGTAATAAGGCAGTATTTCCTCAAGAAGCTGTCCTATGTAAGGTGCTGCCACAACACTTCCGTAAAGCACGCCTTCGGTAGGCTCGTCAACCATAATTATCGCCGCTATCTCAGGTGAGTCTGCGGGCGCATACGCCACGGTTGAGCAAACGTAAGGCGTGTAGCTTGTGTCGTGCGTGTCCTTTTTCTCGGACGTACCCGTCTTTGCGGCAACTCTGTATCCCGCAACGTAAGAGTTCTTAGCTCCGCCGTCAGTAGCAACACCCTCGCGTAGTACCTCGGAAACAATTCTTGATGTCTCCTCGCTGATCACCTGACGCTTGACTTGTGTTTCATAAGAATGTATGACGTTTCCGTCATTGTCGCGCACCTCCTGCAGCAAATGGGGCGTGACGAGTTTTCCGCCGTTTGCCACCGCGCTTATCGCTGACAGGTGCTGCATTACGGATATCTTAAAGTTTTGACCGAAGGATGTGACCGCGAGGTCAAGCTCGGTAAAATTCTCTTTTTCAAAGAAAATACTAACGCCCTCACCCTGAATGTCGATTCCCGTCTTATCAAGGTATCCAAATGCGTTGAAATAATCATAAAATCTACTCTGTCCTATACGCGCGCCCATCATCATAAGCACGGGGTTGCAGGACTGCTGGATTCCTCTTGCGAACGTAAGACTTCCGTGTCCAGTGATCTTGTGGCACTTTATCTTCTGTCCAAGCACGATATGATAACCGGGGCAAGAGAACGTCTCATTTGCCCTTACAAGATCTTCTTCGTACGCCATCGCCGCAGTAATAACCTTAAAGGTTGAACCCGGCATATATACCTCTGTGGTCACCTTGTTGTTCCACATAGCAAGCATAAGTCCCTGCGAGAGCGCAGAATGAAACTCCTCATAGGTATCATATCGATACTGAGATGCTTCCGCATTGCTTATTCTCAAGGTCTCGCAGTAAAGCTCTCTGGCCTTATCCAGAAATTCTTCGCTTCCCTCAGTTAGTCCACTCTCATAAAGCTTTGCGAGAGCTTTGTCAAGCTTGGTCTGCGAATCCTCATTCAACGTCCAAGGATTATTGAGGTCAAAATTAGGGTAAGTCGCCATAGCGAGCACCGCGCCCGTGTTAACGTCCATAACCACGCCGCAGGCTCTGTTCTTTCCGCCCGACTCAAGATACGCCTGCTTGACCTGCACTTCAAGCTCCGCCTGAATGTAAACGTCAATAGTAGTGACAACACTGTATCCGTCAATTGCAGGAATATAGCTTTCGTAATCGTAAGGCATTTCTTTGCCCGACGAGTCCTTTGCGGTCACGTACTTTCCGTCCGTGCCCTGCAAATACTCATTGTACTGAAGCTCTATGCCGTATATTCCGTCGCCGTCGCTGTTGGTAAATCCGAGGGCGTGAGAGCCAAGACTTTCATACGGATAATACCTCTTACTTGTTGCCTGAAGATGCACAAGAGCGAGATCATCTATCTCCGCCTCCTCAAGAAATTCTCTAACCTTGTCGGCATCCTCTTGTGAGATATGCTTTTTAAGCGTTCTGTCTCTGTATCTTGTATAAGTTGTCTGCGCTATTATCTCGTCGTAGGTAAGACCTAAAGATTCTATTTGCGAGAGCCCCTTTGCAATTATCTCGGCATATCCGCGAGCGTCGTTGACTGTCTGCTGGGATATTACTGCGGGGTCAATAAAAAGCCTGTACGTAGTTATGTTTGTGGCAATAACTATGCCGTTTTTGTCGTATATCTCGCCTCTGTCAGCAGATACGGGTGTGACCTGTGTTATCTGGTCAATTACCTTTTGCTCGTATTTCTTAAAATCAAAGAGCTGTATAGAAAAGATTCTCAAGCAAAGGAGCAGGAGAAGTACCGTAATAACGGCGCAGATCACTGCTGACCTTTTCAGAACCTTATTACTCGGTGTTCCGCCTTCCATGTCTCCTCCCTTTCTTTGTTCTGTGTTCTGAATAGATTATATGTTTGTCCGTGGCGTATATATTACTAATCTGTATGCCACATCAATCCTCTTTTTTTAGTCCTAAAGCTTCAAAGAGTCTGACTATTGCAGACTCGCGTGAGTAGCCTGTGTCCAAAATTATCTTGTCCTCACGCTCAATTTGTATATATCGAGACGCAACATACTCCGCGCTTACCATTCCGTACTCACTCTCGGCGATCTCCTTTATGTCAATCATATTGTTTTTGACCTCAAGATCAACGTTCAGTTTAGCTTCCTCCTCCTTGAGATCCTCAAGCTTGGACTCAAGACGCGAAATATCGCTTTCTGTGCGGCTTACCATAACGGACGAGGTGACTATCAAAAGAAGTGATACAAAAATTATTATCATGGCAAATGCAATACCTTTAGGTATCCCTTGGTGCTTTGCCTTAACCTCTCCCTGAGCTTCAGCGTCGGGAAATCCTCTGCCTATACTCTCCATCAGCCTTTTGGGCTTTATCGGTATAAGACCTATTTCCCTCAGCTTTTCCCCCATCAGCTTGCGTATAGCAAGCCGCATCTCTTTTTTTGACTGTAATTTAATCTGCCCTTTGGCATCTGCAAGCGCCTTTTTGTATTCCTCCTCGTCTCTTGACGCGGCGTCAGGGGATTTAGGCCCTCGTAGGTCTTTATAGTATCGGGCAAAGTCCTCACTGCCCGTATATAACTTGCCGTCATACGAGCTTGTTTTATATTTTTTGCTCTTGTAGTCTATCGTGTCGTCCTTGTGTTTGGTGCGTCTTTTATTTGACGCCGCTATATCCTTTTGGGCATCAATACTGGCTTTTTCGGCGATACCCTTATTTTGGAACCTCTCACACAGCAGACCTATGTAATAAGAGCAGGAATCATTTATGTTTTTCATATCCGTCTCCATATGTTTTAGGCTTTTTTCAAGCCATTTGTAAAATGGGGCTAAAGAATCAAAGCTTTTCCGCTACTCGAAGCTTCGCGCTTCTTGAACGGGGATTTTCCTCAATCTCTGTATCCGTGGGCAAAATAGGCTTTTTCGATATTACTTTAACCTTGGGCTTGTTTCCGCACACGCATACGGGAATTCTCGGCGGACAGGTGCAGCCCTCGGCGAGCTTTACGTAGCTTTGCTTGACTATTCGGTCCTCAAGCGAGTGGAACGTGATTATGGCAATTCTTCCACCGGGAGCAAGCAGCTCCGCCGCCGACTCAATCGCAGGCTGAATAACCGAAAGCTCTCCGTTTACCTCAATTCTAATCGCCTGAAAGGTGCGCTTTGCGGGGTGATGTCCTCCCTCTCGCGCCGCCGCGGGAATCGCGCTCTTGATTACGTCAACAAGGTCGCCCGTAGTCTCAATAGGCTTTATCTCTCTGCGACGGACTATTGCCGACGCTATTCTCGGCGCAAATCTGTCCTCGCCGTAATCGTAGATTATTTTACGTATCTTGTCCTCGGGATAAAGGTTTACAACTGTGTATGCGTCAAGCTGATTTCGTCTGTCCATTCGCATATCAAGCGGTGCGTCCGCATTATGCGAAAATCCTCTCTCTGCCGTGTCAAGCTGATATGAGGACACGCCGAGATCCAAAAGCACGCCGTTAATTTTTTTAATATCAAGCTCACGGCAAACGTCCGCAATGTTGGAAAAGTTGTTTCTGACGATAGTCACTCTGTCACCAAACTCGGCAAGTCTCTTGCTCGCCGCTGCGATAGCCGCTTCGTCCTGATCTATGGCGATAAGTCTACCGCCCGTCAGTCTTTTGGCTATTTCGTAGGAATGACCTCCGCCACCTGCCGTGCCGTCTATGTAAATGCCGTTCGGGTCAATGTTGAGGTTTTCAATACACTCATCAAGCAATACCGAACGGTGTGAAAATTTAAGTCCTTGAGTTTCCATAATTTCGCCTCTCAAACATAGCAATACAAATATATTATAATATATAAACTATATAAAATCAAGGGGTCGGGACAAGTATTTCGTGAACATTTTAATAATTTTTCAGCCTCAAAAACAAAGAGTTGCGGCGGCTCGCAAAAGCTGCCGAGCCGCCGTCAAAAATCACTCTGTAAAATCACTCTTTCTCACTCGAATAAACAAGGACTTGAGCGCTTTGAAATTGAACGGTATGAGGGGGTAAAGATAGCTTCTTTTTCCGTTGACCGTCTTGTTCGTCGCTATAAGGACAATGATAAGCAGACTTCCTCCAAGCAGTCCCCAACCGCCAAATAGGGCTGTGAGTATCAGGAGAAGTATTCTCAAAAACTTGAACGCATATCCAAGCTCGTAGCTTCTCTGCGTAAAGTTCGCAATAGCCACAAAAGCCATATACAGTATGACCTCGGGGATAAGCCAACCGATATTTACCGCAAAATCTCCGAGTATAAGCCCACCCACAACAGAGAGCGAGTTTGACAGCATATTTGGCGTGTTGAGTGACGCCATGCGAAGTCCATCGATTATAAACTCTGTCAGAAGAAGCTGCGCCAATATGGGTATCCGTCCCCTGTCCTGCGGAATGATAAACGAAAGCCATTCAGGAACAATCGCCTCGTGAGTCACCGCAAAATACCACAGCGGAGTCAAAAAAAGCGCAAGCCAGAAAACTATGTGCCGTACTACTCTGATATAAGACCCCGTAAGCGGTGGAAAATAAAAGTCGTTGGTCTCCTGCATAAAGTCAAATATTGATGTTGGAAGTATCATAACCTCTGGCGAGTTATCTATAATGACAAGCACGCTTCCCTCAAGTAATTGTGCCGCCGCCGAATCGGGACGCTCGGTGTATCTTATTTTAGGAAATGGGTTATACCATTTTTTCTTTATAAGACACTCCGCAAGTGACTCGTGCCCCATAGCAAGCGAATCCGTCTTTATGCTTTGTATCTTGTCCTTGAGATTTTGTACGTACTCCATATCCGCCCTGTCCTTCATATAGCAGACCACTATATCCGTCCTTGAATCCTTGCCGACGGTAATATAGCTCATTGTAAGCGAGGAATTTCTTATTCTCCTACGAATAAGCGCGGTATTGAATATCAATGTTTCCACAAATCCGTCTCTCGCGCCCCTCATGACCTTATCGCCCTCGGGCTCTCCCGTGCTTCTCGCGGGATATGTCCTTGCGTCAATAATTATGCCGTTTGCGCCAAAGCGCGAGCCGAGAACAAGCGTCGCGCCCGACATAACCATCTGCACCGCAGAGTCAACGTCAGCGGTAATATCGCTCTCCACGTAAGAGACGTTGCATTCCATAAAAGCCAGCACCGCGTCTCTATGGTCATTGCAGGAAAACAGATCCTTATTGGGCTCGAGCGTTTTAAGTGAGACAAAATCCGACATAAGCTTTTGCATCACAACGTCCTTTACAAAGCCGTCAATATAATACAGCGTAAGCTCGTCCGCACCTATTTTGAGTGTTTTTTTAATAATGTCAAAATTCTCCTTAACGCAGAATATATCGTCAAATATCTTGATGTTTTCTGAATACTTTTCGGCAAATTCCTTCATATAAAGCTCCCGATAGATTTTAATGTTATTATTTGCCACAGAGCATAAAAAAATACGGCGCAATCGCCGTATTTTTTCATTATCGTCTGATAAGCTCCATAAGCTCGTCAAGAAAATTATTAACGTCGGTAAACTCGCGATAAACAGAAGCAAATCTGACATAAGCCACCTTGTCAGCAGACTTCAGCTTTTCCATAACCATCTCACCTATCTCAGTAGTTGTGATCTCGTTTCTCAGCGAATTCTGAAGCTCACTCTCAACCTCGGCAACTATCTCCTCTGCATTTACAGGTCGCTTCTGAGTTGCCTTGAGTATTCCGCCGAGAAGCTTTGTTCTGTCAAAAAGCTCCTTTTCGCCGTTCTTTTTTATAACGATTATCTGAACTGACTCAAGCACTTCAAACGTGTTAAAACGCTTCTGACATGCAAGACATTCTCTGCGTCGACGTATGCTGTTTCCCTCCTCTACGGGTCTTGAATCTATAACTTTGCTGTCGCCTGCTCCGCAAACGGGACATCTCATATATATCAAATTCCTTTCGGTATGTAGTCTTATATGAATATTATACCACAAGCAAAATGCTTTGTAAAGAGCATTTTGGGAAATTTTATAAACTTTTTGTTTATATCTCTACAATACATTTTGTTTTTCGATATAAAATAAGATTAAAACCAAATTTTTTTTGAAAATTATTGACACAGGCAGAAAAAAAGTGTAAAATATACTGCATAGCGAAACCCAACACGAAAGAAGGCATTACAATGAAAAGAATTTTAACCGTACAGGATATTTCCTGCGTCGGCAAATGCTCGCTTACAGTCGCACTCCCCATCATATCTGCAATGGGAGTTGAAACGGCAATTCTCCCCACCGCAGTCCTCTCAACACACACAATGTTTTCGGGCTTTACGTTCTGCGATCTCTCGGGCGAGATACAACCAATAACCAAGCATTGGAAGGAACAAGGCTTCAGGTTTGACGCGATAGGCACGGGCTACCTTGGCTCGTTTGAGCAGATAGACAGCGTTATCTCTATATTTGAGGGTTTCGGTGACGGTGTGCTCAAAATCGTTGACCCCGTTATGGGAGACAACGGTAAGCTCTACCCTGCGTTTGATATGAATTTCGCTCGCAAAATGGCAACCCTCTGCGCCAAGGCTGACATAATTATTCCCAATCTCACCGAGGCTTGCTTTATGCTTGATATTCCCTACAAGGATTACGGATATTCAAGAGAATATATTGAGGACATTCTCCGTCGCCTCGCGGCTCTCGGCTGCAAAAAAGCCGTTATAACGGGAGTTTCCTTTGATGATACGCTCCTCGGCTGTATGGGCTATGACAGCGAAACAGGCGAGTTTTTTGAGGACTACAACACAAAGATTGAACAGAAATATCACGGCACGGGTGATATTTATTCCTCCGTCTTTATCGGCGGACTTATGAACGGTATGAGTGTTCAAGAAAGCGCAGCTCTTGCCGCAGACTTTGTCTGCGATAGTATTATCGCAACCCAGACCGACGAAACACCCATTGATTACGGCGTTCACTTTGAAAAAGTCATTCCCTCGCTGTGTGAGAGGTTGAAATCCATAAAATAAACAACAAAAAGAGAGGGTTTATCCCTCTCTTTTGTTTTGGAGCTGGTAATGTGACTCAGAACATTGTTTGACGCGTGAGGATTGCTTGTTCCGTTTGTTATTCTAGCGTCAAACCTGCAAATGCTTCGCATTTACGGTGTTCTTCGTCATAAGAGCCAAAGTAAAAAGGAGAGGCTTATACCTCTCCTTTTTACTTTGGAGCTGGTAATGTGACTCGAACACACGACCTGCTGATTACGAATCAGCTGCACTACCGACTGTGCTATACCAGCGAAGTATGAGCTTGTATGGCACAAGGAGGTAGTGCTAAACCACCGAAGGTGGTGAACCTACTCGACTGTGCTATACCAGCGAAGTATGAGCTTGTATGGC
>JAZOUO010000029.1:0-38266 GCA_045658225.1 Eubacteriales bacterium | reverse complement strand
ATCGTTCTTCACGACGCAACACGTATCTTTATCCACGAGTCCCAGACAGGACTTGCTAAGGGCGCAGACCTTCACACAATGATGGGTCAGACAGTAAGCTTCAAGCTTACCGAGGTTCGTGACTACGGCAAGAAGGCTAAGGGCTCTATCCGTGTAGTTCTCCGTGAGGAGAAGCGCGCGGCAGATGCAGCTTTCTGGGCATCCATCGAGGAAGGCAAGCAGTACACAGGTAAGGTTAAGAGCCTCACCGCATACGGCGCATTTGTTGACCTTGGCGGAGTTGACGGTATGGTTCACGCAACAGAGCTTTCCTGGAAGAGAGTTAAGCCCTCTGATGTAGTATCTGTTGGCGACGAGATCACAGTATTCGTTAAGTCCTTCGACGCAGAGAAGAAGAGAATCTCTCTCGGCTACAAGACCGAGGAGACAAACCCCTGGTACATATTCACCACAAACTTTGCAGTTGGTGATATTGCTCAGGTTAAGATCGTAAGCATGATGCCCTTCGGAGCATTTGCAGAGATCGTAGACGGTGTTGACGGTCTTATCCACATTTCCCAGATCTCCATGACAAAGATCGCAAAGCCCGCAGACGTGCTTGAGATCGGTCAGGTAGTTGACGCGAAGATCACAGAGATTGACACCGAAAAGCAGAAGGTAAGCCTTTCCATCAGAGCACTTCTTGAGGAAGCAAAGGCAGCAGCTGAGGCTATGCCTGAGGAAGCAGTTGAGGAAGTTGCTGAGACTGTTGAAGCAACCGACGCTGAATAATTAAAAAAAGATAAACGCCGAAAGCTTTTGCTTTCGGCGTTTTTATTTTTGTCTTTAATCAAGATTAAGAGTGTTATGAAATCCCGTGGCGGTATATACGGTGTAATCAAAAACCTTCATTCCCGTATCAATCGGGAACGGCTTGTTTGATTCGTCGAGCATAAACGCCTTTGTTGGAGTAGGATTGAGAATGACACATTTTTTGCCCTCTGTATCGGGGAAGGAAAGATCAAAGGCTCTGTAATATCCGAATATCTTGTTGGTGGGGTTTTCGTCGCCGCCGAGCTTGCTTACGTCGACTGCCTGGGCAAATCCTACGCCCGGGCGCGCAGACATAAGCGCGCCGCTGTTTATACGGAAGCTTTTTTCAAGCATATATTGATTTTCCCTAAAGTACATCGGAGTGCCCATTTTTCCGCAGGAAATTACACAAACGTTGTACTTTCTTCCTTTGCGGTCGGTTATATGCAATTCAAGAACCCATGATGGAAAGAAGGCTGACACGAGCTTGTGTCCGTTGATTTTAACGGTTGCAACTCTGTCCTTCTCAAGCCGCTTCAGATAGCCTAGAAGCTTGCGCCGCGCGCGGATATTGTGTATAAAATATATAGTTGCGGGGACGGCAGACAGTATAACTACGGCAAATATCAGATAGATCCACGCATCAGGAAGCGTGAAAAGCAGGAAGATCGGATATAAAAACGTCAATAGGATACTCAAAATGAAAAAGCATACCAAAAATCCTATTACAAAAAATCCAAGCGGCTGCCAGATAAGCTGACGTACCTTAAAGGTCTCCATATTGCTGTTTCGCTTGAACGCGGATCTTGCTTTCAGATGGGGATAGAGTATCTCGTTATCCCATTTGTTTTTTAAGAGATGAATCTGGAGCGCGCGAAGAGATATAAATATCACAAACGAGAGCAGAATACACAGACCGTCTTTCATCTCAAAGAAATGGCTGAACAAAAATTTTATGGTAGACGAGAAGTAAGTACCTGCAAAGGTAAGTGAGATTCCGAGATATATCCAACATCTTGGCTCAAGCAAAAGGTGCTTTTTATTTTCGCTATGAAAATATTCTTTCTTGTTGAACAGATCGAGGTTGTCAAAATAAAAGAATGGGAATGCGACAACAAACAGGTTCAGGGCTAATGAGAATATTCTGACAAAAAGTATCCACCCATAGCCGTGATCGGGATTTAAGTAGCCTGCGTCCGTTACAATAGCAAGGTTTATGTTTGTGTTCGGTAATGAAAACGCTAAAGCCGTCAAGGACGCAAAGAGTCCTAATAACAAATTTCGTAGATATGAAAAAAGCTTTTCCTTTGATATCTTCATAGTGTTAACCCTTAAATCAATATTTTGTTATTATCTAAAAAATCTTCTTTTATAATCGGCAAATGATATTTTGCACCTGCTGCATTCGGGGGAGTTCAAGGTTGACGCGCATAACGGACATATGATGGGAGCGTTATCGTCAGTCACAAGAAGATATTTCGTACCCTTTAAATATTTAACCTTGTTTCCTACGTTATAGCAGGACGCCGAGATAAACATACAGTTGTATGTGATAACTTTTGTTTTTCCGTTCGATTTCTTCACCTTAATATCCATATAAACCGTAGATCTGCGCCCTCTGACAGAAGCAACATATGGAAAGTAATATCCATTCCAAAACTCCTTGGAGATTATCTCGCCATCAAAATCCTTTTCAAACAGAAGCTGAAAGAACTTTATTTTGTATACACAGAACGCAAATACCGCAGAGCAGAATATGCAAACTGATACGGCATAGCCTGTTTTGTTGGGATATAGCAGGGTGGTAAGATATCCTACGGCAAAAATAACTATACCAACAGCCAGACAGAGAAGTGCCCTCAAGGCGAGCTTTCTGTTTATTTTTTCTTTTATGGGTATGTAATTGTGCATTGAAACAGCCCTTTCTTTAGAAGTTGAGAATTGATGCGAAACTCTCTTAATAACAGTATACCACACGGTCAAGTGATTGTCAAGTGCAAATATATGATTTTTTATGCTGCGTTGAATTTGAGTATAAAAACCGAGTGTCCACACGGACACTCGGTTAAATAATACATATTATTCTGTTGTATAGTTATCAAACTAACCCTGACTATAACCGATAGGAGTACCCTTGTCGCCCGACCCTGAGGTGAGGTCGCAGAGCGAGCCGATAAGGTCTGTAAGACGGCGGGGAGTTGTTCCCTCGGATGCCATCTGACCTACGAGGTCGGAGTCCTTCTGAACTATCTTTTCCTTGATTGCTTCCTTGAGCTCGTCGCCCGAAAGGTCTGCAAAGTCGTTATCAGCAAGATATTTGAGCTTGAGCTCGTTGGGTGTACCCTCAAGACCCTTTGTGTAAGCGGGGGAAACTACCGGGTCGGCAAGCTCCCAGATCTTACCTATGGGATCCTTGAACGCGCCGTCGCCGTAAACCATAACCTCAACAGTCTTGCCTGTCTTATCATAGAGCTTCTTTTGGATAGCGTCAACTACGGGCTGACATTCTCTGGGGAAGAGCTTTACAGTGTCCTCGGTAGCCTTATTGGAGCCGAGAAGTCCGTAATTTTCGTTATATCCGCTTCCGTTGACAGACTCTCTGAGAATATCGTCAAGTCCATAAACTATCTCCGCACCCGCAGCCTTGAGAAGTCTCTTGGAGCGTGCGCGTGTGTGAATGTCGCAGGTGAGTACGTTCTTTGTGTAGGGAAGAACTGCTCTGGGGTCGTTTGCGAAAATTATCTCGCACTCTGCACCACAGCCCGTGACAAGAGATTCATAGTATTCTACGTAGTCGACACCCGTAAATCTGTGCTTTTCATATCCGAAAAGCTCACGGTATTTCTTAAGCTCAAGAACGTCGCGATAGGGGTCGATGCCCTTTTCGTCAAGCGCGTCAAGACTGATGAGATGGTTTCCGACCTCGTCGGAGGGGTAGGAAAGCATAAGAACAACCTTCTTTGCGCCCATAGCGATACCGCGAAGGCAGATTGCAAATCTGTTTCGGCTGAGAATGGGGAGGATAACACCTACTGTTTCACCGCCGAATTTTGCGCGGATGTCGTCCGCGATATCGTTAACGGATGCGTAGTTTCCCTGCGCACGCGCAACGACAGCTTCTGTCATAGCAACTATGTCACGGTCCTGAATTTCAAATCCTGCATCAGCGGCAGCCTCAAGCACCGAAGACGTGACAATCTCAACGATATCGTCACCATTTCGGATAATGGGGGCACGAACACCACGTGATACTGTTCCGACCATACGACTCATAAATCAACACTCCTTTGCCCGAAAAACATAAATCGGGTATTCTAAAATTTTAACACAAGTATTATATCAAAAAATTATGCATTTGTAAATAGCAAAAATCAAATTTTTTTGATTTGATATAAATATTTTTCTCAAATTTTCGGTTTTTAACACGCGCAAAAAAGAAATTTTCAGAGGTGTTGAAAAATTTAGTAATTTGTGTTATAATAATATCGAAAAATAGAAATATGGGGAGGATGTAAAATGTACAACAAGCTTTTGACGTGCTACAACAGCATAAGAGAAAAAACCGACTTCGTACCCGAGATAGGCATTATTCTCGGCTCGGGACTCGGCGGCTATGCAGATGAAATAGAGGTAGTTTCCACAATCAGCTACAACGAGATAGAGGGCTTTCCGCAGTCCACGGTAGAGGGACACAAGGGACGCTTCGTATTTGGATATATATGTGGAACACCTGTGGTTATTATGCAGGGAAGAGTGCATTACTATGAGGGATATGCTATGAGCGACGTCGTGCTTCCCACAAGAGTTATGGGAATGCTCGGCATAAAGAAGCTCATACTCACCAACGCTGCAGGAGGAGTAAACACAAGCTACTCGGCAGGCGACCTTATGATGATAACCGACCATATAGCGACCTTTGTTCCTAATCCGCTTCTGGGTAAGAATATCGCGGAGCTTGGCGTAAGATTTCCCGATATGAGCGAGATATACAGCAAGCGTCTGCGCGCGTGCATAAGAGAGGCGGCAGAGAAGTGCGGTATCACTCTCCGTGAGGGTGTGTATCTCCAGCTCACAGGACCCAGCTACGAGTCTCCCGCAGAGATAAGAATGTGCCGCACTCTCGGCGGTGACGCGGTAGGTATGAGCACGGCTTGCGAGGCAATAGCCGCAAGACATATGGGCATTGAGGTCTGCGGCGTGTCGTGTATTACAAACATGGCGGCAGGCGTGCTTGACCAGAAGCTTGATCACGCAGAGGTTCAGGAGACCGCGGACAGAGTGGCAAAACAGTTCAAGGCTCTTGTGACCGAGATTGTTTGTCAGATTAGTAAGGTTTAAAAAGATAAAAAACAGAGGCATCTGCCTCCGTTTTTTATTTTACAATTTTTCCGTTTATGACAACGCCTGAAAGCTCCATATTATCATCAAGGACTATGAAATCGCAATCGTAGCCTACCTCAAGCTTGCCGCAATTCAAGCCAAGCATTTTTGCGGGTGTCTCAGATGCCATTTTGAACGCGTCTGCCTTATCAATTCCAAACTCAATAGCTTTTTTAACGCAGTCAAGCAATGTTGAGGTCGAGCCTGCAAGCGCACCCGTTTCGGTTCTTGCTATCTTGTCTTTAACAGAAATTCTGTATCCGCCCAGCTCGTATTCGCCGTCGGGAAGTCCGCACGCGCGCATAGAGTCGCTGATAAGTATCATTCTGTCCGCGCCGAAAAGGGAATAGAGAATTCGTATCGCCGACGGGTGAATGTGTATTCCGTCGCAGATGACCTGCACGTACATATTTTTGTCAAACGCCGCGCCAACTACCGAGGGCTCTCTGTGGTGGAGCGGAGGCATGGCGTTAAACGTGTGCGACACGCATACAGCGCCCGCGTTTGCCGCCTGACAAACGGTGTTGTAATCCGCGCCCGTGTGACCTACGCAGACCGTTGCCTTGGTGTTTTTTATGTAATCCAACGCGCCCTCAAGCTCGGGAGCAACTGTCACAAGACTTACGTTGTCAAAGCCCTCAAGCTCGTCGCTCGGATTGCATATAAACTCCTTGTTCTGCGCGCCCGAGAATTTCTCGTTTATATACGGGCCTTCAAGATGAAAACCGCGTATTTTAGCGCCGTGACTTTCGTATTCTCCCGAAAGTAGAGATTTGATGTCGTCCATAGGAGCGGTCATCGTGGTGGGGCAGAATGACGTTGTTCCAACCGAAGCGTAAAGCTCGGAGAGGGTTTCAATTTTGCCGTCCATAGTATCAATACCGCCAAGACCGTGAGTATGGATGTCAAACAGACCTGCATATGCACATTTGCCGCCCATATCTATGCCTTCGGCGTCAAGACTGCCGATGCGTGTGATTTTTCCGTTTTCACATTCAATATCGGTAAGAACTCCGCCAATTAGCAGATTTTTGAATATTACAGTATTTTTCATATTTTTGTGAGTGCGTCAAGCGTTTTCTTAACAAGCTCGACACTCGTAGCAGAGGATTCGGGAGTGACCGAGGGAGCCTTGCCCGTCTTTATGCAGTCGATAAAGTGACGAATTTCCTGCGAATATCCGTCTACACTGGAAATATTGATTCCTGTGTCCTCGATTACTTCGCTCTTGTCAAGGTCAACTACCTCGCCATTGTCAACAAGCACGCCGTTGCAGAGCTTAACGTATCCGCCCTCAAAGATTGCAAAGAAGTCGGATTCGAAGGGAATGTCGGTCTTGAACCAACCGCCCTCAAATGCTACCGAGAAACCGTCGTAAATATAGTTTATAGACGCATAGTTTGTAATGTTGTTCATTTCGTAAACCGTGCCTACTATATCCTTGGGCATACCAAACATGTACTGTGTAAAGTCGATGTCGTGAATCATAAGGTCGAGAACGACATGTCCACTCTTTTCTTTATCAAGCATCCAGTCCTCAAAGCTCCAGATAGGAGTGCCACTCATACGGCTCATACGTATCTTTAAGGGCTTTCCGTACTTGTTGCTCTTGATTACGTCCTGAAGATATGCGTAAGGGCCCATAAAGCGAAGAACGTGAGCCGCCATAAATACCTTTCCTGTTTCCTTGATAACCTCTATTATCTCGTCAGCATCCTCGCGTGTAAGAGCCATGGGCTTTTCGCAGATAACGTGCGCACCTGCTCTCATAGCCGCGATAGCGTGCTCTTTATGGAGATAAGTAGGGGTGGAAACGTCAACGATGTCGGGCTTTTCAACCTCGAGCATCTTATAAAAATCATCGTAAAGGTTGATGCCTGTGCAGTCAGCCTTGGACTGAAGTCTGTCAAGCATAAGGTCGCACGCCGCAACGAGCGTTGTGCCTTCCATATTCTTGTGTATATTGAAATGGGTAAAGCCCATTCCGCCTACGCCAACTATTGCTACTCTCATTTGTCAAGTCCTCCTATTAGTTCGCTGAGTAATTTTACAGAATCCATAACGTCTATCATCTGCTGCTCGCCCTCGATCTCACGCTCGATAGAGAGGGAACCGTCATAGCCTACCTCGTGCAGACGCTTGATAAATACGGGGAAGTTTACCTTGCCGTCGCCGATTCTCGTCTCGCAACCAAGGTTGCTGCCCGTTGTGGGATAGCATCCGTCCTTTGCGTGAACACCCATTACGTACTCGCCGAAAACGTCAAGCGCGTCAACGGGATTTGCCTTGCCGTACAAAATGAGGTTTGCAGGGTCAAGGTTGATACCAAGGTTGCCCGTGCCCACGTCCTCTATAAGACGGCGGAGCGTGACGGGAGTTTCCTGACCTGTCTCAAAAAGGAAGTTATGTCCTGTTTCCTTAAAGTAAACGGCTACTTCCTTTGCTGCCGCAACTACCTCGCGATACTCGGTAGTAGAGGGGTTTTCGGGAATAAAGCCCGCATGAGTTATTACGTTCTTAACGCCTATCTTGGTAGCGAAATCTGCACCGTGCTTAAGCTCGGCAATTCTCATTTCGCGGTACTCGGGAGGGACTATGCCGAGAGTCTGAGGACCCTCTGTGAAGTTCCAAGCCGCAGGACCTGACCAACCGCACCAGAATGCAGTTATTTCCATGCCGTGTTTTTTTGCCGCCGCATTTATCTGCGCCGCGTTCTCGTCAGTCATCATGCTGTGATCCCAGCATACGAGCTGACAGTTGTCAAAGCCAAGTGACTTTTTTCTTTCAAAATCTGCGTCCATATTGTCGCATAAAAGAGTGAGAATACCAATCTTCATATAAGCCTCCGCAAGTAATTTTTTAATATCCCTTTATTCGCAAGTGCTTTTCGCTCCTGCTAATTCAATTATAAGACAAAAAATGCTTAAAATCAAGACGAAATAAGAGAAATACAAGACAAAAATTGCTATATTTGTGCTAAAAGTGCCAACTGCGCCAAAAAGACACTAGAACTCGAATCCTTACATAAATCCGCAAGCAGATTTATGTGTGTAAATTCTCGCATCTAACGGCTGCACAAAAAACAAAGGACACCGCATAGGTGTCCTTTGTTTTTTGGTGGAGACAGTAGAACTCGAATCTACGACCCCTTGCATGTCAAGCAAGTACTCTAACCAACTGAGCTATGCCTCCGTGCTCGGCTTATTATACTACAAAAGAAATGAAAATGCAATAGATTTTCTGAAATATTTTTTTGTTTACAATTTTGTAATACAAATACGTGTAAAGCTTATTTTGTATTGACTCGGTGAATGAAAAAATTTTTTAAGCTTGAATTAACAGAAAAACACGGCAACGCAAATGCGGTGCCGTGTTTCTTTTTACAAATATCAATACCCATTACCTTGGATACCCTTAACCGCCTTAACCACACGGCTTGTGCCGAGTCTTGACGCGCCCGCGTCAATAAATGCCTGTGCGTCCTCAAGTCCCGAGATTCCGCCCGCTGCCTTGACAAGCACGCCATCGCCAACATTCTCATACATAAGCTTAACGTCGGGAAGGGTAGCGCCCGATGTGGAGAAACCGGTTGAGGTCTTGATGTAGTCCGCACCCGCTTTGGTGACTATTTGACACATACGGAGCTTTTCGTCCTCGGAGAGAAGGCAGGTTTCGATAATGACCTTGAGGATCTTGTCGCCGCAAGCAGTCTTGATCTGACGTATCTCGTCACATACCTCGGCGTCCTTGCCCTCGCGGAGAAGTCCGATATTTATTACCATATCTATCTCGTCTGCGCCGTTGTTTATCGCGTCGGTCGTTTCAAACACCTTAACGGCAGTCGTATTGTAGCCGTTAGGGAAGCCGATAACGGTGCAGATCGCGAGTTTGTCTCCTACGTACTCCTTTGCTTGCTTTACAAAGCTCGGGGGAATGCACACCGACGCTGTGGAATACTTCATTCCATCGTCGCAGATAGCTTTAATGTCGCCCCAAGTAGCTGTCTGGGAGAGAAGTGTGTGGTCGCATTTTGATAAAATATTCTGAATATTCTGCATAGTAAACTCCTTTCATTCTTGTACTAATTTGATTATACCGAAAAAAATTGACAATGTCAAGAAAAATTCATATTTTTGTAAAGATAAATACAAAAAACGAAAATCCTTATACTAAAAAGAAAAACTACGACATCGCAAAAAAATCTGCAAAAAATAGTCACAAAAAACACACGTAAAGATTTAGCAATTTACACGAAAATTTTTCCAAACTCAAAAAAAGTGTTGCGTACTGTCGATAGTTGTGATACAATATAATAGGATTACGATGTCTAATTGTGTCGTGTCGTAGTGAAGGGATTTTATGCCCATTTTTAGAGAAGGCATTAAAGTTGTATAACTTTAAACGACAATTGTGACAATTTGATTTAAATCTGTTATATACGAAAGGTACTATTATGGTTTGTGATATTCAAAAGGCGAGTTTTTGGAAAAGAATATCCGCGGCTCTTTTGGACTTTATGTTGTTCTTGGTATTAGCCGTGGGTGTTATGTCTTTGATGTCTCCAATTCTGGGATTTAATAAGCAAGTAGATCGTTACTATGAAATAAAAAATAAGCACATTGAGGAATGTGAGGCAAAATACGAAGAGAAGCACGGGGAAATGGTCGAGCTTGATCTCAATATAGCCTATGAAGAGATGTCGGATGCTCAAAAGGAAATATATAATATGCTTGAGGAAGTGTGCAACAATGATATGGAAATGTCCTATATAGTTGTGCTATTGCTTAATTATTCATTGGTAATAACCATTGTCAGTACGCTTATACCGCATATAATTTTGGAGTTTGTTGTTCCGTTGCTTTTAAAGAACGGACAAACTGTTGGTAAGAAAGTATTTGCCTTGGGAGTTGTGAGACCCAATTCAGTCAAGGTTTCGCCCACGGTGGCATTTATACGTATGCTTCTTGGAAAGTTTACAATAGAGACTATTGTGCCCATATTTATAGTATTAATGATGTTTTTCGGCGTTATCGGACTAGTTGGACCAATAGTTCTCGTGGCACTTCTTATTCTTGAAATAGTTATGATGTGTATTACACATACTAATTCTACTATTCACGACCTTATATCCGACACCGTGGTTGTGGATATGTCCACCCAACTTGTATTTGAAAACGAACAGGCATTGATAGATTACAAGAAGAGGCTTCATGAGGAAGAAGTTGCCCGTTCGCCGTATTAAAACAGCACAAAAATAAAAAAGTATATAAACAACAATGGAGGTTAGATGAAATGAAAGTTGAATTACGAAATCTAACAAAGATCTTCCCCAGCCGCAATAAGAAGGTGGGCGGTGAGGTAATAGCCGTCAATGACTTTACCTTTACAATTCCCGACGGCACACTCGTCGGACTTCTCGGTCCTTCAGGTTGCGGAAAGTCCACGACGCTTTATATGATAAGTGGCTTGCAGAAGCCCACGTCCGGACAGATCTTTTTTGGTGACGAAGATGTAACCACACTTTCTCCCGAAAACAGAGGAGTAGGGCTTGTATTCCAAAACTACGCCCTCTATCCCCACATGACCGTAAAGCAGAACATTATGTTCCCCTTGCAGAATCTTAAGGGCAAGGACAAGCTTACAAAGGAACAGATGCTTGAGAGTGCTTACACGGCAGCAAAGCTTGTTCAGATCGACGAGCTTATGGCCCGTAAGCCCAGTGACCTTTCGGGCGGTCAGCAGCAGAGAGTTGCTATCGCGCGCGCACTCGTAAAGATGCCTCGCGTGCTGCTTCTCGACGAGCCTCTCTCCAACCTTGATGCAAGACTTCGTCTGCAGACAAGAGAAGAGATCCGCCGTATCCAGAAGGAAACAAAAATTACAACAGTATTCGTCACACACGACCAGGAAGAGGCAATGAGTATCTCTGATATGATCGTAGTTATGAAGCTCGGTGTAGTTCAGCAGGTAGGCGCACCTCAGGAGGTTTATGACAATCCCGCTAACCTCTTTGTTGCAAAGTTCCTCGGAACTCCTCCTATCAACGTATTTAAGGGAAGAGTAGCAGGTGGCAAGCTTGTTCTCGGTGATGCTGAAGTTCTTGACGTACCCGGTGTTGATGACCGCGAGGTATTCGTTGGTATTCGTCCCGAGGGATTTGTGCTTGACGAGAACGGACCTATGACTTGCACATTGAAAAATGTTGAGGTTATGGGACGCGATATGAGCGTTGTTTGCGAGCATACTTCCTCTGTAAATCCCATAGTTCGTGCTATCATCAATTCTGATAACAAGGTTGATATTACATCTGAGACTGTTTCGTACTCCCTCAAGCCTCACAAGGTATTTATCTTCGACGCTGAGACAGAAGAAAGAATATATTTCTAAGGAGGTAGCTATGGTTGACAATAAACAACAATGGAAGGCCTGGCTGTATCTGTCGCCTGCGATTGTGTTGCTTCTGATATTTACCGTCTGGCCTATATTCAATACCGTTAGAATGTCTCTTCTCGAAGGATATACAACCATGGGAGATGTAAACGGTGTGGTATACAAATTTGGAATTGGCAACTTTACCAGAGTATTACAGTATCCGGGCTTTATAACCTGCCTTAAAAATACTTTATTGCTTTGTGTACTGACTGTTCCGATATCTACCTTTTTAGCATTGCTTATAGCGGTATGTCTCAATTCCATAAAGCCCCTGCAGAGACTTTTGCAGACAATATTCTTTATGCCTTACGTCACCAATTCTATCGCGATAGGAATGGTTTTCTATGCAATGTTCAATATGATTAGAGGCGGAGGCGATAGACCTGAATCTGTCGGTATAGTTAACAATGTTCTTGAATTTTTCGGTCTACATTATATAGACTGGGTAAATATACAGTCTGAATATTGGGCTAATATCACGGTAATGGTAGTTTATATCGTCTGGAATGCGTTGCCCTTCAAGATACTTATTCTTCTTGGAGGATTGCAGAGTGTTAACAAGCAGTATTACGATGCCGCAAAGGTTGACGGAACCTCCAAGGTAAGAACATTTACAAGAATTACCGTTCCGCTTCTTTCTCCTATGATAGCCTACGTAGTTATTACAGGCTTTATCGGAGGCTTTAAGGAATATTCCAGCATAGTAGGTATTTTCGGTGAAAGTATGGGCCCTGCCGGAGATGCCTATAGACTAGATACTATGGTCGGATTTATCTATCGAGCTATCTCGAACCAAGAGGGAACCGCGAGTGCGGCAGCTCTTATACTTTTTGCTATCATATTTGTTGTCACTATGATAAACCTTTATGTGAGCAAGAAGAAGACACATTATTAAGGGGGTGGAGATAATGTCTGAAATAAAAACAATGCAGATAAGAGACATGCATAAGGTATCGTCCGCCCAAAAAGTAAAAAAGGTTGTCACACAGATACTTCTGTATGCATTCCTTTTAACAATGGCATTAATAGTCATTTTCCCGTTCTATTGGATGATAATCTCCTCCTTAAAAGATATGAGTGAATATCGTCGTGCCATCCCCACGCTTATCCCCGAATACTTTGATTTTCACAACTACGTAGAGGTATTTACAAACAAAGATCTTAATTTGGGACAGCTCTTTGCAAACACAGTATTTGTCGGTGTTATTTCTACAATACTTTCGCTTGTAATAACCGTGATTTCTGCTTTTGCGTTCGCAAGACTTGAGTTCAAAGGCAAAAATGCAATGTTTGCAGCTCTTTTGGCTACAATGATGATTCCCGGTGAGCTCTTTACAATCACAAATTATCAGACTGTTAGTGCGTTTGGTTGGAAAAATACCTATACCGTTCTTATAGTTCCGTTCCTTGTCAGCGTATTCTACATTTATCTGCTAAGACAGAACTTCCTTCAGATACCCAATGAGCTCTACCTCGCCGCAAAGGTTGACGGTACGAGTGATATCAAATATCTGTGGAAGGTTATGATACCTTTGGCATTGCCCACCATTATCTCAATCACCATTCTGAAGATGATGGGAGCATGGAACTCGTATATGTGGCCTCGTCTCGTGGCAAACGACGAAGCACACAGACTCATAACCAACGGTTTGCGTACGGCGTTTACCAATGCCGAGGGAGTAACGGATATTCCCGTTCAGATGGCTGCGGTAGCAGTCGTATCATTGCCGCTGTTCCTTGTATTTATCTTCCTTCGTAAGTATATTATGAAGGGTGTATCAAGAAGCGGTATCAAGGGTTAATAAGTTTGTCTATCAAACTCATTATATAAACCAAGAAAGGAAACTAAAAAATGAAAAGAATTATATCTATTCTTTTGATTGCTGTGCTCATGATCGGAACAGTAAGTGTTTTCGCATCATGTAACAACAAAAAGGTTGCGCCGGATTTCGTAATGCCCGAGGGTGGCTTTGATACCGAAACTCCCGTAACCATCACATTCTATCACCAGATGGGTGCGGCTCTTCAGGAGATCCTCAATGACGCGATTGCGGATTTCAACGAGATCTACCCCAATATCACCGTAGAGCACCAGTCTCTTGGTGATTACGACGGCGTTCGTGATCAGATCAAGACCGAGATCTCAGTTGGAGATCAGCCTAACCTCGCATACTGCTATGCAGACCACGTAGCTCTGTATAATCTCGCAGGCGCGGTTCAGACTCTTGATGTTCTCATCGGCGATCAGACCTACGGATTTACTCAGGAACAGCTTGATGACTTCGTTCCCGGCTATTATGCAGAGGGCAAGGCATTTGGTGACGGCAAGATGTACACTCTTCCTGTTTCCAAGTCCACTGAGGTTCTTTACTACAACAAGACATTCTTCGATGAGCACAACCTCGAAGTTCCCACAACATGGGACGAGATGGAAGCAGTTTGCAGAAAGATCAAGGAGATCGAGCCCAGCTGTATTCCTCTTGGATACGACTCCGAGTCCAACTGGTTTATCACTATGTGCGAGCAGTACGGTTCAGAATATACCAGCGCAACAGGTGAAAACTTCCTCTTTGACAATGAGACAAACAGAGGATTTGTTAAGGAGTTCCGCGGATGGTTCCAGGAAAAGCTTGTGACTACCGAGAAGCTCTCAGGCGGTTATACCTCTAACCTGTTCACCAACAAGGAAGGAAATGCTGCAACTCGTTGCTATATGTGTATCGGTTCTACAGGTGGCGCGACATATCAGCAGCCTAAACAGGTAAACGGCAAGTATGAGTTTGAGGTTGGTATTGCTTCTATTCCTCAGGTTAACCCCGAAAAGCCTAAGGTAATTTCTCAGGGTCCCTCGGTATGTATCTTCAAGAAGGAGAATCCTCAGGAAGTTCTTGCAAGCTGGCTCTTTGCTAAGTTCCTTACTACCAACGTTGACTTCCAGGCAGCAGTTTCTATGAACAACGGATACGCTCCTGTTATCCAGTCTGTTAAGAATCACCCCGTATATGCTGAATTCCTTGCAAGCGCAGGTACTGCAAACATGCAGGCTTATGCAGTTAAGGTAGCTCTCGATCAGGCAGACGCTTACTATTCATCACCCGCATTCAACGGCTCGTCCGTTGCTCGTGACCAGGTAGGTCTTCTTATCCAGAAGTGCTTTACTGCTGAAGCAGCCAATGTTGATGATATGATCAAGAAAGCATTTGCGGATGCAGTTGCGGAATGTAAATATCAGGCAGGTCAGTAATTATTTAAGAAGGATTATTTAAGCAATGAGTAAAAGAAATTTAAGTATTTTATCGATATTGCTCCTTCTTTGCATCTTAATAGGTAGCTTCGTTGCTTGTGACGGCGGAAAAGAGCCTCAGGGTCCGACCGAGCCTACTCACGTAGATTACGTTGAGCAGGTTAAGCTGGATATGAACTCATCGACATTCAAGCAAGAGGTTACCGTTAAGATGTTCATTGACGGAGACACCACTCATTTCAACGTTCCGTATTCCTTTGATCCTACGGGTGTTGTAAAGGCAAGATATCTTGCGGTAAACACTCCTGAGTCTACAGGAAAAATTGAGGAGTGGGGTAAAACAGCATCGAATTTCACCAAAGAGAAGCTGTCAGAGGCAACGTCGATCATCATTGAGTCTGATGACGATAGCTGGAACTTTGACGGAAACGGAAGATATCTCGTATGGATATGGTATAAGACCGCGGAAAGCGACGAATATCGCAACCTTAACCTTGAGATTCTTCAGAACGGTCTGGGTGTTGGTTCGAGCGCATCCGAGGGCATATACGGCGAATATGCCGTGGCGGCTATAAATCAGGCTAAGACCGAAAAGCTTTACGTTTTCTCTGACGAAAAGGACCCCTCCTTCCCATACGGCGAAGCTCAGCAGGTCACATTGCGTGAATTAAGGACAAATATTGCCGATTATGTAGGCGCAAAGGTAGTTTTTGAGGGTGTTATCACCCACAACAGCGACTGGACAGCATACGTTGAGGAATACGATCCTGAAACTGATATGTACTTCGGTTTCCAGGTATTCTACGGATATCAGTCTGCGCTGACAAACGTATTGGCGCAGGGTAACAGGGTGCGTGTGACGGGAACAGTCACAGAATTTAACGGAACGTATCAGGTATCGGGACTGGGCTATAAGCCTCTTCGCCCCGATGATCCCGAGAACACCGCAAAAATAAGTGAGGGACATACTCCCGCATTTACCGAAACCACCGCAGAGAGATTTTTAGGACAGGTAGATCTCGTTATGGGAGATGAGGAAAAAACCTTTGATTATAGAAACCTCGCGCTTTCTACCTCAATTTCCTTTAAGAATCTCGTGGTAAATGATATTTATACCACTACAAATCCGTCCGCGAGCGACAAGGGAGCTATGACTCTTACCTGTGAGCTTGACGGAAAAACGATTTCTGTAAGAACCGGAGTTCTTAAGGATGAAAACGGAAATTTGATTACAGAAGAATATTTTAGAGGTGCAACCATCGACGTTCGCGGTATAGTTGATTATTTTGACTATAATAACACGGGCAACGGTTCGTACCAGATTAAAGTATTCATACTTGAAGATATTGTAAAGCATTAATCATATTTCAACAAAACACAAAAAAGGAGAAAAAAAATGAAAAAGATAATATCTTTTATCCTTGTTGCACTTCTTTGTATTGGTGTTTTTGCGGCATGTACTCCTAAAAAGCAGGAGCCCGCAGTCACACTTGATGATGCAAAAACCTACCTTGCTAATATGTACAAGGATAGTGCAAACAGTCTTATGAACGACTATGACGTTGTCGGAAAGGTTATTGTTTCCGGTGTAAGCTTCACAGTCACATGGGAAGTTGACATCAGCGGGATCACTATTAAGGAAAGTGACAAGGCAAACTTCTGGACAGTTGACCTTCCTGATGCTAATGCAACAGAGAAGGCATACGTTCTTACCGCTACAATAACAGATGCTGACGGCAACACCGCAACTGTCACTCTCAACCGTATACTCCCCGTATATGAAAAGGTAGCAGGCGTTGTCACCAACCCTGTTGCTGAAACAGCTTATAAGCTCTTCTTCAAGCAGGTAAACATAGGAAAGACACTTTTCCTTACAGCAGAGGACACAGGTAAGTTTATAAAGACCAACGTTGATCCTAAGGCTGCAGCTGACTTCTACGTAGAGGTAGTTGACGGCGGCGTTAAGATCTTCACAAAGGTAGGAGACGCAAAGAAATATCTTTCCGCAGCGGCTGTAGCAAGTGAAGACGGCAAGATAAGCAAGTCCATCACCTTCGGAGACGAGGGAAGCGTATTCACCTACAATAAGACAATCAACTCTTGGTATACAGTAATTGACAATATCAAGTACTGCATGGGTACTTACAGCACCTATGATACAGTTTCTATTTCCGAGGATAGCTACTACTCCGCAGAGAACACCGGTGTAGAGCAGTTCCCCGTAGAGTTCATTCTTAAGGCAGAGGGAGAGGCAATGGCTCCCACCGAGGGTCCCGCTGATCCTACCGAGCTTACAAGCATCGTTGATGTTATTGCAATAGGCGCGGCTAAGGAGCATAACTCTTACACAGTTGAAAAGTATCTTGTTAAGGGTAAAATTGTTGAAATTAAGAGCGAGCAGTACGGTAATATGTACATTGCTGACGATAAGGGCAATCAGTTGTACATTTACGGTCTTTACAGCAAAGACGGTTCTGTAAGATATGATGGCTTGGATAAAAAGCCCGCTGTTGGCGACACTATCACAGTTATGTCCATCGTTGGTCAGTACAACGACGAGCCTCAGCTCAAGAACGCTTGGCTTATGGAATTGGAAAGCTGCGATCACGAATTTGACAATGCTTGTGATACCACTTGTAATAAGTGCGAATTTGTTCGCGAGATAACTCACGACAACGTAACAGTAGAAGCAGTAGAGGCTACATGTACCACGGCAGGTAAGACTGCAGGTGTTGAGTGTAAGGTCTGCGGTCACAAGACCTGGGAGGTTGTTGAAATCAAGCCTCACGAGTATCACCTCACTGAAAAGGATGATAACGTACATCACGAGATCTGTAAGGTTTGCCCCGCTGTAAAGGAAGGCAGCGAGGCAGATCACACCTTGGGTGAAAACGGCGTTTGTGTTTGCGGCTTCGGTTGCGAACACGAAACCACAGAATGGAAAGTAATAACTGCGGCAACTTGTACAGCTAAAGGCGTGAAGGAGGAATCCTGTAAGGATTGCGGTAAGTATATATCGAGAGCAGAGATCGCTATAGCTGACCATAGCTTGACTAATGTAGGCGCTGTTGCTGCAGGATGTACAACAGATGGCGCTGAGGCATATAGCGTTTGTAGCGTATGTGGAGCTAAGTTCAACGCAGACGGAGAGGCTATTGACACTGTCGTAGTGATCCCCGCTAAGGGACACAGCTACACAGACGGCGTATGCACCGGTTGTGGTGCTGCAGAGCCTACCGTTGATCCTGAGCCTCCTGTTGGCGGCGATGATCCCGTTGGCGGTGGTGACGAAAAGGTTGTTATTATCGATATGAAGGGAACAACAAACCTCACAAATCGCACTACTGAGCAGACAATTTACTCTGCTAACGGTATCGTTTATACAAACGATAAGGCAAGCAGCCAAACAGATAACTATGATCAGCAGGGACAATATGCTGCAAGAGCATACCAGGGCTCAACCATTAAGATCGAGCATGCGAGCATGACTAAGATAGTTATTACATTTGATGATATTACATACAATGATAAATCCTATGAGAAGGGCTTTGACGGTATGACAGTTGCCGGTGCAACAATCACTCGTGATGGCTTCGTTTTGACTATCGTATTTGCTGCTGAAACAGACGTATTCCAGTCCACAAATCTTTCTTCTCAGGTAAGAATCAACGAGATCAAGGTTTACACAACTGCAGATGTTAGCGGTGACGTAGGCGGTGGAGACGATCCCGATCCTACGCCTGATCCTGATCCTACACCTACACCCGATCCCGATCCTCAGCCCCCTGTAAGCGGCGACGCTCCCGTAGCTCTTACAGAGCTTAAGGATGGCGACGTAGTTGTTATCGCAGCTCCTGCTTACAACAAGGCTCTTTCTGCTGAAAAGACAGGTTTTTACAATGTTGGTAAGGATATTTCTGGCGGTATCTCCGGACTTACAGGTGCTGAAAAGTTTACAGTGACTGTTAACGGTGACGGCTCTTACACGTTTACGTCCCTTACAGGTGTTGTTATCGCTATGGCTGATGAAAAATCTTCCTTAAATGTTGATGGCGCTAACAAGTCCTGGGTTCTTGAGTCTAAGGATGGTGCTACAGGCGTATTCTACGTTAAGAATACAGTTCGCGGCAACTATCTTGAGTGGTATAATCAGTATTCTAACTGGAGCACATACACCCCTTCTACTTTCGACGGTCAGTTTGAAATTTCTTTCTACGCAGCTGAATAATTAATAATATTCAACTCGCCCCCTGCCAAATGGCAGGGGGCAATTTTTGATTTTCTACTTGATATTTACATAGGATTGTAGTATAATGTAAAATGGAATATTACAAAAGAGGATAATATAAAAATGTCAATGAAATTCAAAAGACTGTTAGCACTGCTTTTAGTCTCGCTGATGTTGCTTGTGGGATGCAATATCACGCCCGAAACACCGTCCGAGACTCCTACCGCGGCGGTGACGGACACACCCTCGCAGGACGCAACCGAGGATCCCACAGGCGACCCATTCGACGAGGGACCCGTATTCACGTCCGACCCATATATTAATGTTGATGAGGACGAGTTTTACGAAAACTACACTCCCGCGGTCAGCGCGTCCGACGCGTATTACAGAACGCTCCACAATCTTATGTCAGGCGATATATCCGAGCAGGACCAAGAACCCACCACATCAGAGAACAGACCTATGCAGGACGGATTATATATCCGCAACACCGCCGCTATATATTCCGAGGACGGAGACACATATTTCGTGCTTGACGCAAACGGTCAAGTCGCAAATCGCATATATAAAGACGGTGCTTACGTGACTCTTGAAGAGGTCGCGGCGTACATAATGGCGTTTGGCGAAATACCGCCCAATTACACAAGCAGTAAGAAAACCAAGCCCTACAATAGCGAATGGGGAATATATTTGCGACTTAATCATACCAAATTTACAGGAAACACATCAAAATACCCCTATGAGCCCGAGCTTCCCGACATAAGCGGATGCGGCGGCGACCTTACGTACTACGAAATAGATATCGGCACGACGGGAACGGACTGTGATCCAGGCTACGCCGCTAAAGTATACAATAACGGAACGACTATCACTCGTGGCGCGGCAAGAATAGTTTATACTCGCTTTGATAAAAACGGCGACCACATTATTGACATTAACGAAAGATACGTATTCTATACGTATAATCATTATAACGATTTTCAGGAGTACCTCAATTACGAGGGCGGCTGGGGTGAGATGTTTGGAAATATCACAGGCGGAGGATCGATATCGAGTAAATACGATTATAACCCCACGCCGTACGTTGAGGTAATAAGAGACGACTTTACAAGACCTCACGCGAGAATTATCTCTATTTCCGCAGTTTTGCCTTACTATTGCGACAAATTCAATTATCTCGCGGCGTAATAACAAAAATAACGAAGCCATCTGGCTTCGGTATTTTTACGTTTAGAAATTTATAAAAACATTTATCAGTATATACTGAACTGCAAGTGTGGCAAGCAGAACAGCGTTTGACACAAACAGCCATTTTACTGACTTTTTCTTGATGTGGAGCAGCAGATACACCCCTCCCAGTATCAGAGCAGGGATGCAAAGAATCTGTGTAAACCATACTACAAGCACGAACATCTCCATCTGTGTTGGGAAGCCCCAACCCGTTGAGATTTGCTCTTTAGTGAGCCAGAATGTCCAGAGAAGCTGGGAAAGATTTGCCACTATCGAGCATCCAAATGTGACACCTCCGAGTACATTCATACCGACACTGGTTTTCTTCATAGTCAATTCTCCTTTGTCGCGAACTTGTGGAATATCTCCATATTGGTTCTTGTAAAGAGCAGGGGAGTGACGGTTATAAGATTTCTGTGTATCGCAACGGTATCTCTGTCAAGATTGTCAGGCTCAACGTCGGGCACGGGGCCGCCGACCTGAATATAAATGTCGCCCTCTTTTCTTATAAAATCGTCCGAGTAATACATAGAGCCCTGATAGGTCATTCTTATTCCGTCCACCTTATCGGGAATATTGACGTTGTAGAGATTGTTTTCCTCAAGAAGCTTATTGTCGCAGATATAGTCGTAAACCATATCAAGATAGTCTGCCGCAATTTCTTGCGTGTCGGGGAAGGTAGAAAAAGCAATCGCCGCGGGAATGCCGCACTTTGCAGCCTCAAATATCGCGCCTACAGTACCCGAATATACGATGTCCTCGCCCACGTTTACCCCTCGGTTGATACCCGAGAGAACAAGGTCGTATTTTTCTTTAAGTCCAAAAACGCCAAAGCGCACACAATCCGCGGGAGTTGAGTCCATAGAATAAACGGTTATACCGTCGATTATATCTACCTTTTTTATTTCTGCGGGGTTTATAAAGTCAATGCCGTGGCTTGTGCCGCTTTGCTCGGTCTTGGGAGCAATTACAGTGACCTCGCCAAGCTTTTGCGCCCACTGTGCAAGCAGACGAATGCCGAGTGAGTCAAAGCCGTCGTCGTTGGTAATGAGTATTTTCATAACCAGCCCTCGTTTTCTTGTTTGTATTTTTTGATTATCTCGTCAGCCTCTGCGAGCATACTCTTAATTTCTTTTTTTGAGTAAAGGGTAGAGCCCGCCGCGCAGGCGTGACCGCCGCCACGGTATTTTTCCGCAAGGTCGCTGATTGGAACAAAGCGCGAGCGCAGACGCACACGGATGTTTTCGTCAGTTTCTATAAATGCTATCCAGATAAGCGAGCCGCGAATTGAGTCCATATATGACACGCACGAGCTTGCCTGCTCAAGTGTAAGTCCAAGCTTTTTCTGCATTTTCTTTGTGACGAATATATATGTGACTCCGTTTTCTGTCTGCTGCATCTTTTTATGCACGAATGACTCAAACTTGAAGTCCTCAAGCTCCTTCAGATAAAGATTAGCGTAAAGAACATCGGTGTTGATGCCCTGATCCAGCATAAGACCTGCCAAGCGCATAGTCTCGCCCGAAACCTCGCGGTAGCGGAAGCGCCCCGAGTCTGTCACCATACCCGTGTAGATATACGTCGCTGCCTGAGAGCTTATCTTAAGCTCGTCTTTGAAGGTGTCGTAAAAATGCGCTATCATCTCACATGAAGATGAACGCTCCTCCTCGACCCATTCGTAGTCGGCATATGAGTCTATCGGAATATGATGGTCGATTTTTATTGTCTCGCGGCAGAGAGTGAACTTCTGATTTGAGACTCTTTTTGCCGTACCCGTATCAATTATTATACCGAGAGCGTCGGAATATTCCTCGTCGGGCAAAAGCTCGTCTTCACCGCCCATAAATGTGAGATAATCCGCAAAATCGCAATTCTGGAGATATATCTGCTTTTCGGGATAAGTCAGACGGAGAATTGCCGCAAGACCCTTTGTTGAGCCTACCGCGTCACCGTCGGGACGGAAGTGACGGAATATAAGTATTTTATTGTATTCCTTGATTTTATCAAGGACGGTCTGCATATTCTGATTTGCCATAAATGAAATTCCTTTATTTGTTGTAAGCGTTGAGGTCCTCAAGCATTCTCATAGCCTCGTCTCTGTCCTTCAATGTTGCGCCGCTTGCCTTGGCGTGACCGCCACCGCCGTACTTTACGGCTATGGGGTTGATGTTGAACTTGCTTGAACGAAGCTCAGCAAGCACGCCGCTGTCGGTTTCGGTGAAGTTTACCCAGATATCCACACCGCGAATGTCGCTCATAGTGCTTACCATACTACGTGAAATCGTGAAGGTGTCAACGCCGTATGTTGCCGCCTCGGCCTTATCCGTGTATATATACGCCACGCGATAATCGGTAAACTGAATTTTGAGTATGAACTGCGCGCGCAGACGGATATAGGAGAAATCGTCGGCGTACAGATTTGAGTATATCTCATTAGTGTCAAAGTTCTGCTTCATAAGCTCGCTCGCAAGACGGTGAGTGCTGCTTGAGGTGGAGTCGTAGCGAAAGCGACCCGAATCCGTCACCATACCCGTATAAAGCGCCTTTGCGGAAGCAGGAGAGAGGGAAAGCCCACATTCAATTGCAAACTCGGTAATAAGTCCGCAGCAGCTCTCGTAAGAGGTATCTGTCACCTCAATATCAGCAATTTTCTCGCAGAAAATGTGGTGGTCGATTCTCGCGGTTGCCTTTGCAATTTTATATCTCTCGTCGGAGATAAGATGAGATGCCGACGTATCAAGTATTATTGCCAGCGCATCCGAATACAGAGAGTCGTCTATTTCGTCCATTGTGGAATTATCCATAAAGGAATAACGCGCGGTCATATCGCCAACCTTGTAAATTTCTTTTTCAGGGAAGCTTTCCTTGAGAATAAGATAAAGACCTATCTGGCTACCCAAGGCGTCTCCGTCGGGGTTTTTGTGACGGTGTATGATGATTCTGTCGTAATTTTTTATTTGCTCTAAAATCTTCTCAAACATAATTATTCTCCGGAGATGTTATCAAAATAGCCGCGATAGACAACGGGGTAGTTGGCATGGGGGAACATATACTTGTGAAGCTCGATAAAGTAATCATCTGTCATGCTCGCAATAAAGTCAACTACTATCTGGTTAGGCTCGGTCTTTTCGTAAGGAATTCTGCGCGTGTAGTGCAGATTGCTTACGGGGTCAATGTGGAATTTGTAAATGGGTGAGTTTTTCTTACCTGCCTTGAGATCGTCAAGAAGCTGACCGTAAACATCCGACATCATAGGCTTGACTGTGAGATCAAGACGTGTATTTTTCGCTGCGTGATTGTAAATTTTTGCGTAGTTTTCAAGCTTGTATTTGCGGAGAGCCTCAAAATGCTTGTCATCAAGAGTGATATAAGGCTTTCCGTAGCTGTTTTCGATAATATTTACAACGAGATTGTTGATTATCTCCGAGTTGAGCGAGCCTATCTCCTCGTCGTAGAAATCGTCTGCCTGAGCAGTATTTGTCAGAATAGCGTCCTGACGGTCACGTCCGAGATATGCGATAATGTCGGAAATACGAACCACCGCGCCCTCCAGCGTGCAGGGCATAATGTGGTTTGCAAAGTTTATGTCCTGGCTGCATCTCTCCATATTCTTGTCGAACTCGTCAAAGTCATAAATCGGCTCGGGAATGTACTGATCAAGCTCGATCTCGCCGTTGTGAGCTGCGATGTCGTTCAAGGTCTGGAGCGAGATGTTGAGAGGGAATATATTGTCAAGCACACGTACGGACTGGATATTGTGCATAAAATGCTTGCCTGCGTGCTTGTAGTAAAGCTCGTCCAGATATTTCTCGCCTGTATGGGCAAACGCGGGGTGACCCATATCGTGACCCAAGGAAATTGCTTCAATAAGGTCCAGATTGAGATGAAGAGCGTTGCCTATAGTACGCGCAATTCTCGATACGAACTGTACGTGGAGATTACGTCTTGTCACGTCATCGTTTTTAACAAGTGAGAACACCTGTGTTTTGTCCGCATATCTGTTGTAAAAAGGGCAATGTATTATTTTATCAATATCACGCATAAAGGGGGTACGCCATACGCTAGCTTTGTCTTCCTCGGGGTAGCGACGAATGACGTTGTTGCTGTCAAAGCCGACGCGCGCGTATGTTGAGGTTCTGTTTTCATATTCCATTCTTTCACTTAAAGCCTGTGAAACCTCTTCGTGCTTACGCATAAAATCCTCCTTGGTTATTTTATTTATTCGAAATTATTGCTCTGTTGCTTTTTTCCAGCAGTGGTGACACATAGCGATATAAGAGTCATTTCCGCCGATGAGTATTTGTCCACCCTCGGTGACAACCTTGCCGTCACAAATTCTTGCGTTTACTATAGCCTTGTTTCCGCAGGAGCATATAGTTTTTATCTCGTTTATGGAGTCAGCAACCTCAAAAAGACGGCGGCTACCCTCAAAGAGATTGGTAAGAAAATCCGTGCGGAGCCCGAAGCAGAGAACAGGCAGGTCAAGTGTGTCAACTATTTTGCGAAGCTGGTCTATCTGCGCCGACGTAAAGAACTGACATTCGTCAGCAATAATAACATGGCAGTCGCGGTGATTTTCAAACTCCGCGAGAATATCCATTTCTTTTGATATAACAAACGCTTCTGACTCAAGACCGATTCTGGAGCGAACTATACTTTTTCCGTCGCGGTCGTCAATTGCGGGCTTGATAAGCCACACCTTCATTCCGCGTTCCTCATAATTGAATTTTGTGATAAGCGCGTTAGCGGTTTTCGACGAGCCCATAGCCCCGTACTTAAAGTATAATTTTGCCATATGTCTATACCTCTTAAGATAGCTTTTGTGTGCGCAAGACACACACAATAATTATATCATATTTTATCGCAATTTGCAAGACTCATTTATATATTTTAATAAATGTAATATATATTTTAATAATTAGCAATAAAAATGCCTATCCAATATTTACACAAGCGACTTTTTTGTCAAATTCTCTTGCATTTTGTCCGTTTTTATTATACAATATATTATGTATACTTATAATTTACAGTTGATTTTCAACAGAGTGGAGAAGATATGCAAAAATTGACGAATGTTGCCGGATTTAACAATATAAACGAATACGTAAACTACAAGATCGAGAAATTTTCTCATGAGGAGAAAAACTGCAAGACCTTGTTCAAATATATGTTTTCTGAGCGCAATAACACAATGGCGGAGACGTCAGACGGCTACCGAATAAAAAAGCTCACCTACGGTCAGTGCTTTGATGACATATTAAGGCTTGTCCCTTCACTTAAGGAGCTTATAAGCGCGCCTCAGAACTCCATAGTCGGACTATATATGCAGAACTCGACTGATTGGATAAAAATGTTCTGGGGAATACTCGCCTGCGGTTACAGACCTATACTTATGAACTCAAGAATAAGTGACGCTGTTATTGAGAATATGATTAAGGAATACGGTGTATTTGCTATAATATCCGATGGAAAGCAATTTTCAGTTTCTACGATAAATTATGAGGACGTGAAGCCCTGCCACGTAGCGGCAATATATGACGAATTGGACTTCGCTGATGAGGTAATATTTATGTCCTCGGGAACAAGCGAGAGCATCAAACTTTGCTCGTACACAGGTGAGAATTTTTATTATCAGATATGTGATAGTTCAAACATTATAAAGCAGTGTCCCGCAATAAAAGAGCATTACGAGGGCGAGCTAAAGCACCTTGCGGTGCTACCGTTTTATCACGTTTTCGGATTTATAGCAGTATATCTGTGGTTCGGATTTTTCTCACGTACATTCGTATTTCTAAAGGATATGCGTCCGCAGACCTTGCTCAATACTATAAAAAAGCACAAGGTCACGCACATTTTTGCCGTGCCTATGGTATGGGAAAAGGTGCATAACGAGGCAATAAAGAAAATACAGGCGCGCGGAGATAAGACTTACGCTAAATTCTGCAAGGGAATAAGACTTGCAAATAAAGGCGGACCGATAGGTAAGCTCGTTCAGAAATTTGCCTTGAAGGAAGTACGCGACGGACTCTTTGGAGATAGCGTACTCTTCCTCATTTCAGGCGGCAGCGCGATAAAGCAGCAGACTCTGGAATTTTTCAACGGCGTAGGATACCACATAGCTAACGGATACGGTATGACCGAGGTTGGCATTACCTCTGTTGAAATATCCTCAAAACACAAGGTGCTCAACAGTGGATCTATAGGTGCACCGTTTTCCTACACTCAATACAAGGTGACGGATAGCGGCGAGCTTCTTATAAAAGGTAAGACTCGCGCTGACAGTATAATTCAGAACGGTGTCTGTACAAAAACAAATTACGACGAATGGTTTTGTAGCCGTGACCTTGCAAGCTGCGTGGACGGAAGATACTTCATACACGGCAGAGCCGACGACCTTATTATTGGCAGCGACGGAGAAAATATTTCACCCGACGCTATAGAGGCGCAGTTAAATATTGTGCATGCGGACAAGCTTTGTTTGTTCCGTGGCGAAGACGGAAATCCAATTTTGATAATAAGTGCGCTAAAGTGCTATTCGCAGGAAACCTTTGACGCAATATTGCAGTCAGCCAAGGAGCAGCTCAAGGCATCCCGTGTGGATACGGTGGTAAAGAAAATAGTAGTCACTACCGATCCTCTTATGTTGCCGAGTGAGTTTAAGGTGAGCCGCAAGAGAATAGCGAGACTTTTCGAAGGCGGTGGATTTAATATCATAGACGGAGAAAACAGGGAAGTCTTTTTCGAGGCGTCCACACAGCTTGAGTGCGAGGTCAAAGATATTTTTGCGCAAGCATTAAGAACAAGCCCTGACAAAATAAAGCTTAACGATGACTTCTTTATGGACCTCGGCGGTACGAGCCTTGACTACTTTACATTAGTCGATAGCATTAAAACTCAATACGGCACAGACATTCCTTCAAATCTCGATAAAACTCTATCTACAGTAAAACAAATTTGTGACTATATAAAGATAAGGACGTAAAAAATGGTAAGATCACTTAACACTAAATGGAAAGAATTTTTATTCGCTTTCTCAGGATTTGGGCCTAACTTTTTAATGGTTTTGATGGGCGCGTATTTTTCAGACGCAATCAACCCCGCTGCACTCGGAGAAGCGCAGACGTTTCAGGCTATCGCACAGGGCACTTGTTTTGTGCTTCCCGGCTTATTTTCCATACTCTATGCGATAGGAAAAATTTTTGATGGTATAATCGACGTACCGTTTGCGCATATAACCGATACACTCTCAACCAAATGGGGACGTCGCCGTCCCGCTATTGCGGTGTGTATGGTTCCTATGACTGTATCCTTTGCTCTGTGTTGGTTGCCCATCGGCGGAGCTGACGGTCAGCTTTTGAATACTATCTGGATATCCTTCTGGGCGATAGTATTCTTTGCGACATATACTATGTGCCTTATAGCATTTTACGGATCACTTTCAACGGTCTGTACTGACGAGCCCCAGAGACTTCGTGTTTCGGGATACAAGTCATTCTTTGACACTATTTCCTACTGCTTGGTTTATGCGCTCGTTCCGCTTCTTTTAGACGGTATGCGTATGCATATAGACAAATTCGTATTTTTGTGTCTGCCACTTATGCTCACGATAATCATACCTCTGTTTATGATAAAAGAGGGTGAAAAGTACGGCCATCCCGAGAATGAGGGACTTAAGCCCGAGAAGATAAGCATTGTCAAGAGCATAAAGCTCACGTTAGGGAACAAGCTTTTCAACCGTTGGAATCTTGTAAATTGCTGTACATTCTTTGGACTTCAGATGTTCCTTGTAGCAATGAATGCAATGATAATCGGCGGAATGGGCTTCAATGGAGCAGAAATGGCGCTTGCTAATACTTGCGCGTTTGCCCCTGTTCCGATAATGCTTTATCTTTTCAATAAATTAAAGGCGAAGAAGGGACTCCGCTTTACCTACCAGACCTGCTTACTTGGCTTTGCGGTAGCAATTATGTCCTTCTTCTTTGCATCAAAGTTTATGATTCCCGATAATAAGCTGTTGCAGTACGTTATCATATGTACAGGTAGCGTTTGCGGAAGTTGGTCTATCGGTGCATTCTTTATGATGCCGTATCTTATTCCCGCGCAGATATCAAGCGTTGAAGAAAAGCTTACGGGCATAAATCATTCCGCAATGTACTTTGCGGCGCAGGCATTGTTCTCGTCTATCGTCAGCGCAATATCGGGCGCGCTTGTTTACGAGAATTTGAAAATGCTGTTCTTTAAGAGAGGCGGCGGGATCGTATGGGCAGAGAATATAGGCGAGGCGGCTGAGAAATTCGGCGTTGAAAGCACGCAGGTATTCAACTTCGGAACTATGATAATTCCGTTTATCGTTGCGGCTGTATGTATTATCGGATATTTTCTCGCGTTCAGAATGCCCAAGAACTATTCTCCCGATCTTGTTGCAAAAGAACTTAAAAAGTTCAATCCCGACCTTGATATATCAGAGTACGATGAAGGCAATTACGTTGAAGAAAAGGAAGAGAAGGGCGAGATTATATTTGTTCAGGTAGGTCTTACCATTCTTTCGGGCTTCATTTTCGGCTTCATCTGGCTCGGATTTATGTTCAAGGCTCTCAAGGAGCTTGTCGGTGTAAAGAAAAGAGCACTTTGGTGGGTACTTTGCAGTTTAGTTCCTTTTGGGTCAGTATATTTCACTGTAAAGACACATAAGCTTCTATCTGAAAAGCTTACGCAGAGTGGCAAAAAAACCACGGGATGTATGGGCTTGTGGATAACGCTCAGTATAGTATGTCCATTTCTTCCTATCAATATTGTTCTTATGGCCCTTATCCAGAGCAGTATAAACCGTGCGTACACCGCCGAAGCCATAGGAGAATAACATGCTTAGAATTTTTCTTTCTTGGTTCGTAAAAATCACGGGTTATATACCTCAAAAATTATTTTTCAGAACTAAGGTGTATTATCAGGACAAGCTTGCGCAGTCAAGACATATCAGTGGACGAGCGATAGTTATAAGTAATCACCGATCGGTGTGGGATTTTGCTATGATGATGTTTTTGTTTCCCACGCGAAATATGCGTTGTCTTGTCGCTGAGATAATGTTTCAGAAGAATGCACTATTCTCGTTTTTTCTCAAGGCTATGGGCAGCATCAGAGTTGACCGCGGTTCACACGATTTCTCATTTATAGAGAAGGCAGTCAGGGTTCTTGACAAAAATCAGGTTATCGAGATATATCCCGAGGCAAGAATTCCCGAAAATGATGAGAAAACACCGCTTCCGTTTACTCCAAGCACTGTCTATATTGCGCTTGAAAGTGGAGCGCCTATCATCCCCATATTTACACAGGGTAATTATTTCAATAAGCCGAGAAATCACGTCATCATCGGGAAACCAATATACGCTCGTGACCTTTATAACGATACACTGTCCGAGCGCGAAAACATTGAGATTATAAACAACATTTTAAGAAATGAGATTATAGAGCTTGAAAATGAACTCAACAAAAAAATCAAACAACCAAAGTCCTAAGAAAAAAATAGGCAAATATTTTTGGTATGACTTCGTAAAGATAACAGGCGCGCCGTCAGCGCTTTTGTGGACACGTCCCAAGGTATATGGTCTCAACGGCAAAAAGCCCCCAAAAATCAAGGGTGGAGTGCTTGTTTCTTCAAATCACATAAGCTTTGAAGACCCTATAATCGTTCTGTGTGTGTTTTGGTACAGAAGACTTTTCAGTCTTGCCACCAAGGACTTATACAAAAATAAATTACTTGAGATAATGTTTGGTTGTATGCACTGCATACAGGTTGACAAGGGAAATTTCAGTATGAAGTCTCTTCATGCAGTATTTGAGTATCTTAGTGAAGACAAGGCAGTTCTCATATTCCCCGAGGGAAGAGTTAATTTGCAGGATACCCAAATGAGTAGTTTTAAATCGGGTGCTGTGCTTATGGCGCACAGAACCAAAAAACCCATACTTCCCATATACCTTGTTAAGCCTAAGAAGTGGTATCACAGACGAGAGATAATAATAGGCGAGCCGTTTGATGTAGCCGACTCTCTTGGAGATTATCCTACAATGCAGGATATGGCAAGAGTTAGCGATGAGCTTCGTCAGAAGGAGCTTGAGCTTTGTGAATATTATAATAACATCAGCAAGGAGAAAAACAAATGAGTACAATTTTTGACAAGTACACAGACGAACAAACATTAGCTAAAATAGTAGACTACCCCACAGTAGCAGATATGTGGGTGCATAGTGTTAAGACATATCCTAGCAATATTGCGGTAGTTGACAGGGGAGATTACACCTTTGCGGCTCTTGACGAGGATGTATCAAAATTTCGCACAGTGCTCAAGGATAGCGGAGTAAAGCAGGGCGACAGAGTAGGTATGTATATTCCTAACGGAGTTGACTTTGTAAAGGTATTTCTTGCTATAACCACTCTCGGCGCGGTTGCAGTTCTTATGCCTCCTCATCTTGACGAGATGACAGTGTTCGGATGCTCGTTCAAGTTCTCCTTGTCGGCACTCGTTTACGACAACTCTTTGAGCGAGAAGCTTGGTATATTGAAGGCTAAAAATCCTGCAGTAGTGACTATTCCTGCAGACCAGACGGCAGAGGATAAGACCGACGTCGCATATGTTGACACAAATGCGCCTTGTGCCGTGCTTTTCACAGGTGGAACAACCGGTAGAAGCAAAGGCGCGCTCTTGTCTCACAAAGCGATTATGCGTGGTACAAAAAACGGTTGCTATGGTCTTAAAGACGTATTTGAGCAGAGAATATTCCTCGTTCTTCCTCTGACCCACGTATTCGGACTTATCAGAAATATGCTTACCTCACTTTACACGGGAAGCTCGCTTTACATATGCCGTAATAACAAGGATATGTTCAGAGAAATTGCGGTATTCAAGCCCACAGTTCTCGTATTGGTTCCCGCGCTTGCGGAAATGGCACTCAATCTTTCCAAGCAGTTTGGCAAAAACCTTCTTGGAGATGATATAAAATATATCATATGCGGCGCGTCCACAGTTGCTCCTTACCTTGTGACAGAGTATCACAATATGGGTGTGACTTTGCTTCCCGGCTACGGACTTACCGAGAGCGCAAACCTCGTCAGTGGAAATCCCGAGGCTATGTATAAGCCCGACTCTGTAGGATTCATCTATCCCGGAATGGATTACAAGATTGTTGATGGCGAGCTTTGTCTCAAGGGTGTTAATATGATGGACGGATATATCGGAGAGGAAGAGGAGAGCGCGATAGCATACGACGAGGAAGGCTATTTCAAGACGGGCGACCTTGTACGTATAGATGAAGAGGGCTTCCTTTACATAACAGGAAGAAAGAAGGAAATAATCGTTCTTCCTTCAGGCGAAAATGTATCTCCCGCAGAGGTCGAGGCAAAATTCTACGCTATTGATGGCATACAGGACTGTCTTGTATATGAGCAGAATGGAGTTCTTGCGCTTGAAGTTCTTCCTCGTGTAGCAGTTCTTAAGGCACAGGGAACAGCAGATATTGAGTCATACATCAAGGAGAAGGTACAGGCAGTAAATCCCACCCTTCCTCCCTTTGCGCAGATAAGCAAGATTATTATTCGCGATAAGGACTTTGTCCGTTCGCCCAGTATGAAGATTGTGAGAGGTCAGCAGAACAATGACAAGAATTGAGATAACAGAAAAATTAAGAGACGTTCTTAAAATGGCGATGGGAAATAACTCCGAGGCTCTTGAGACCTGTACGGAGAACAGTAATCTCATAACAGACCTCGGACTCAACTCCGTTGGAATTCTGTATGTGGTTATCGCTATTGAGGAGTTCTTCAATATTAGATTTGATAATGTCGGATTTGGAGACTTCAAGACTGTTGGCGACGTTATAGACTATATTGAGAGCAAGGTAAACTAATGAAGTGGGAATTAACTCAACCCTCATCGGGTGATATGGTGCGTGTACAGCTTGGCAGTATATATCATTACGGTATATATGTCAATGACGACGAGGTCATACAATTTGGACTTGCGCCAAGCGCACGCCGACATGTTCCCGACAATGAAATATGCGTTCTTTCAAGCGATATTGACGTATTTTTGGCGGGAGGTTTTCTTGAAGTGGCTGTTGCCGACAGAAAAGAAAAAAGAAAATTTAATTCGCCAAAAGAAACGGTAAAAATAGCCCGAGGCCGAATAGGAGAGGGTGGCTATCATATACTTTACAACAACTGTGAGCATTTTGCCTATGAGTGCTTGACGGGTGAAAAGTATAGTTCGCAGACCGATGCGGTCCGCAAGTTCTTCCAGTCCCTGCCTGTACTTGATGTTTACGTGGCAGAAATACCTGCTGATATAAATATAAGCGAGGTTTCTCCAAAGTCCCGACAGGATGAAATATCCGCTTGCTCGTGCGAGCGCGTAAAGCGCGAGAAATACTGCGCATGGAAGCTTCTTGAGTACGGACTTCAGCGCAGTCTTGGCAAAAAAATTGTGGACACTGAGATAGTTAAGTCTGAAAATGGGAAATGGATATCTCCTTATGTGGAATTTTCTATTTCCCACAGTCATAATGCGGTTTGCGTCGCGGTATCCCGCAACTCCGTTGGCATTGATATTGAGCTTTTGGAGAGTAAGATCAACACAGAAAGATTTTGTGAGAGAATATTGAACGACGCAGAAGAGGTAGAGTATCAAAAGTTGACGGAAAACAAGCTTGAATTTTTGCTTACCAAATGGTCGCAAAAGGAAAGCCTTTTTAAGCTTTCTGGCGATAAGAGCTTTGTTGCCAAGGAACATGATACGCAAAAGGGAAACGTAGTCAGCAGGACTGTCATTGTTGCGGGTCAGAATTATATTTTATCTGTGGCAAGTGACACCCCCGAGCGACTTAAAGTATTTGAAAACATCAAGCTCGCGTAAGCGCATTTATTAAACCTAAAGTGACGTGAGCGCAAAATAATTATAAAAGGAGAACTTCTATGTATTGCAAGAAATGCGGTAAGTTTATTTACACTGACGATGATTATTGTAGCGACTGCGCTCCTAAGGAAACGCCCGTAGCTCTTCCCATAGCTGAAGAGCCTACACCCGAGCCCGTGGTTATATCTCAGCCCACTGCAGAGTCTGTTTACACACCCGCCGAGCAATCCATAAAGCCCAAGAGAGAGGGCAGAGTTATGGACGGCTTTGGTCCTGCACTTACAAGTACTATTTTGAGCAACATTTCATACGCCCTTGCATACGTGGCGTATCTGTTTCTGGCTATGGACGGTGTGCTTGGATCATTCTTCGACGGAGACATAACAGGTATCGCGATAAAGGCGATATGCGCAATATATATTGTAATTGCTATAGGTCTTGCTATCCCCTCGCTTGTAATGGGAATTAAATCTATAAAGTTTTTCAGATCTGCAGTAGCAAATAAGCGCGCAAAGCCTGTTCCCGCGCTTATTCTTGGTATTTGTGGCACAGCTATGAGTGCTTCAGCACTCCTTGTGTCTGTTGCAGCATTTATGATGTTTGTTGCATCATTATTGATGAAGCTTTAATCTGCAATGTACATATCATAAATTACTAAAAAATCGGGTGGTAGCCGTACTATTGGCGCTACTCGATTTTTATTAGTACTGAATTCAGCTAAACTTTTATATAATAATCTTGCAAAAGTCTGCATTATATGGTATAATCATAATGTAAAAATCGTCTGACAATAGACGAACATGAAAATAATAACAAGTAAAGGAGAATGTATATGCTTGAAATTAAAAATCTGACAAAAGTATATCGTTCCAAAACGGGCGAATCCGTTCGTGCGCTTGACGACGTAAGCGTGTCCTTTCCCGAGTCGGGAATGGTCTTTATTCTCGGTAAATCGGGAAGCGGTAAGTCTACGTTGCTCAACGTCATAGGAGGTCTTGACGGCTATGATAAGGGCGAATTTATCATCAAGGGTAAGTCATCAAAGAGTTTTAGCGGCTCGGATTTTGACGCATACAGAAACACGTTTATAGGCTTTATTTTCCAGGAATACAACATTCTTGACGACTTCACTGTAGGTGCGAATATCGCGCTTGCTCTTGAGCTTCAGAGTAAGAAGGCAACGAGTGAGAGCATAAATAATATTTTGGCGCAGGTTGATCTTGTAAACTACGCAAAGCGTAAGCCTAACGAGCTTTCGGGAGGTCAAAAGCAGAGAGTTGCCATAGCACGCGCGCTTGTTAAGGAACCGCAGATAATTATGGCAGACGAGCCCACGGGCGCGCTTGATTCAAACACAGGTAAGCAGATATTTGACTCACTCAAGCAGCTCTCAAAAGAGAAGCTTGTGCTCATAGTATCCCACGACCGTGATTTTGCCGAGAAATACGCTGACAGAATAATCGAGCTTTCCGACGGAAAGATAATTTCCGACGTGACAAAGCACGAGCACGAGAGCGAGAAGCTCAGCGAGGGTGTTGATAAGATAAGCAATCAGATTTTGCGTATCAAGGGTGGATATAAGCTCACAGAAGCCGACCTTAAAATGATAAACGAATACCTATCTAAGAGCGCTGACGACGTCATACTTTCAAGTGACGGACGTATAAACAGTGAGCTTCGCTCGGTAGCGGGAATAAGTGAGCAGGGAAATATGTCAGTATTTGAGGGCACTGACGCCGAAAAGGACGTTAAGCTCAAGCAATACGAGAAAAAGGATAGTAAATTTATTCGCTCAAGACTTCCTCTAAAAAACGCGCTCCGTATGGGTGCAAGTGGTCTCAAGCACAAGAAATTCCGTCTTGTCATGACAATACTGCTCTCACTTATCGCATTCGTGATGTTCGGATTTGCAGATACTATGGCAGCTTACAACAAATTTACAGCAACAACAGAGTCGCTTCTTGACTCCAACGTAAAGAATGCGTCCGTAGTTCTCAGTCTCAAACATACCAGCACGTATGGGGATAATGACAGCTACACGTATTACAGTACTACCCAACTCAACGATGAGGACATCAAGTGGCTCAAGGACCAGACAGGTCTTAATTTTGTCCCTGTTTATACGGGAAATATGAGTGACGGCTACTACGGCGGATTCAATGTCAACTCACATATGCAGAACTATTCCTCCAATGTAATATATACGGGTAGAATTCACGGTTTGGTCGACCTCAGTGCAGAGGAAGTTATGAGTTCAGGCTTTGCTGTCAAAGGACGATTGCCTCAAAACAAGGGTGAGATAGCTATTACCGAGGTTATGTACCGCCAGTTTAACGAATTTGGCTTCGTTAATACCGAGAAAGACGAGAGCATAGCGGCAGGAAGCGTGACAATGGAAGAGGGAACTGCCAACTCCATTATCGGAAAGCATATAACCTTCTCGGGTATGTTTGGATATATGGGTGCGCAGGAGCAGTCATATGAAATAGTTGGTGTTGTAGATACGCAGTTCGACTATGAAAGATACTCAGCCTTTCTTCCCAAGGACGATAATAACATTATGAATCAGGACGGAAATGTTATCGCTGATATGGTTCTCCAGATGGAAATACAAAGCGAGCTTGGATACGGTTTCCACGGACTTGGCTTTATGCTCAGAGAGGACATTGATGCTATTGCAAGCTCAATGAACGCTATGTACGAGCAACTCGCAACAAGTATGAACGCATGGAACTCAGACATGCGTTTGGTTATAGTTATTCCTTCAAACAATTCCGATAAGGAAGAGGGAAATAATCTCTCGTATTCTCAGGTCGCAGACAGCTCGGTGCTACAGAAGCTTGAGATAACCTGGTTGGACGGCATCTCACGCGACAAGCTTGCGGCAAACGAGATTATTCTTCCGTCGCACTTCCTTAATAGCCTGATGAGCGAAGAAACGGTTGTTAATATAGATGCTCAGACAATAGCCAATGAAGCGGCAAGACTCTACGGCGAAGAAAATTGGGCAGCTACCAAGATATCCGATAACTATTTTAACAGACTTATGGAGGCGGCTGCGCGTCAGTATGTTTCTGAAATTGTCTGGGATGATGACATGATCTGGAACGTATCCGAATACGCGCAGATGCAATACGGATATGAATTAAATAGCGCTGATGAGGCAAAGGAATTCTGGATACGCTTCTGGTTTGAGGAATACAGAGAAGAGCCTCCTGTTTTCCAAAACGACGGTAGCTTTAAGTACAGGAGCGAATTTGACAGAACTGTCAGAGAGGATATGCTTGATTTTGTAGCAAATATGTACGGTATTAAGGATACCAGTGGTCTCTCGGTTGACAATCTGTGGAGCTTGTACGAATGTCTTTACAATACGGGCGAGGAAAATCCCGAGTTTACGGTATGGAAGTATCAGATTGGAAATATTCTGCGAGATATATACGCTAATGCCGATTTTGAGAACGGCAGACTTTGGGAAAATCAGGAGTTTATCCAACTGATGCTTGACAACAAGGACTTCGGCGTGACAGAGCAGAACTGGAACGACTTTACGGATGATGACAAAATGTTCAAAACCCGTGATTTCTATATGCATTGGTTCTTGAATAATTCTAATTACGGATACAACGAAAATAAATTCGGTAAGTATAGCGGATCTGATTTAGAGAAAATGACGCAGCAAGCGTTCATGAATCTCTCCGGTACGTCGGTAGAAGAGATTCTTCAGAGTCTGACGTTCAAGACTGAGGAATATAATTATGAATTCCAAAGCAACTCCGACATAAAGACCTATGATTTTAAGGTTGTCGGAACATACGACGTGCAGAAAGCAAATCATACCGAAATGGTAATAAGCGACACGATCATGGCTGACTATCTGGCGTGGAGTGAGGAAATATACAACAAAGAGATGGGCGATAATATGTACCGAGAGGATGTCGCAGAGCATGATGCGGGCATCTGGGCGTATGCATTAGCTCCTATGGGACGAGACCGCGACGTAATACAGAAACTTGTTGATATGTCGTATGCCGAGGGCGTTGATTTTAAGTTCGAGTTAAAGAATCCCATTATGGATACACTTGGAACGTTCAACGAAATCATTGAGGTTTGTTCTAAAGTGTTCCTTATTGTCGGAATAGTCTTTGCGGTATTCTCATCACTGTTGCTTATGAACTTTATTGCAACGTCGATATCCTATAAGAAGCGTGAGATAGGCGTTCTCCGAGCAGTAGGTGCGCGTTCGTCAGACGTATTCAAGATATTCTTCAGCGAGGCACTTATAATAGCTTTGATAAACTTTATTTTGTCCACCGCGGTGGTAATTGCGGGAATTATAATTGTTAACACGTGGATGCACAACAACGGAATCAATATCACTGTACTGACCTATGGCATACGTCAATTTGCGTTGATGCTTGTTATAAGCGCAGGCGTGGCATTGCTTTCCAGCTTCTTGCCCGTATATAACATAGCAAGACGTAAGCCCGTTGATGCAATTAAGGATAGATAATATTTAACCTAACAAAAAAAAGGGGGCGCAAGCCCCCTTTTTTTGTTGGGCTTTAGTGCTTGTATTAAGTTGCAATAAAGTACGTAATAAATTTGAAAAAGCAATTGACAAAATATTTATCTTATGTTATAATATTGTGGTATTATCGGGGTGTGGCCTGCAACGCAAGCGTTGCGTTTGGTATGTGCGCATACTTCGCTTCGCTCGTTGCACAAACTTGCGTTTGTGTGCCTCGCATGCTCGGCAGTTCGAGACAAGAGGCCGTGAGTTCGAAATTTAATAATCGGGGTGTGGCACAGTTTGGTAGTGCGCTTGGTTCGGGACCAAGAGGCCGTGGGTTCGAATCCCGTCACTCCGACCAAAAAACAAAGAGAGGGTCAATCCCTCTCTTTGTTTTTTGACCCGCGCGACGGGCAAGAGAAACCACACACATAAAACCGCAAGGTTTTATGTAAGGGTTCTGAATCCCCTTTATTAAAAGAGAGGGTTAATCCCTCTCTTTGTTTTTTGACCTGCGCGACGGGCAAGAGAAACCACACACATAA
>JAZOUO010000028.1:0-1980 GCA_045658225.1 Eubacteriales bacterium | reverse complement strand
TTAGTACGAGAGGACCGGGTTGGACGTACCTCCGGTGCATCGGTTGTTCTGCCAAGGGCATAGCCGGGTAGCCGCGTACGGATGTAATAAACGCTGAAGGCATCTAAGCGTGAAGTACACCTCAAGATGAGATATCCCATCCCTTTAAGGGAGTAAGGTCGCTTGTAGACTACGAGCTTGATAGGTCGCAGGTGTAAGTGCAGTAATGTATTTAGCTGAGCGATACTAATTGACCGAGGGCTTGAACTGTTGTTTGCATAACACAGTTCAGCTGATTACTTTGAGCTTTCAGTTTCATCACTTTATTCGGTTTTCAGTGAGTATTTCAAATACTCTTCATATATATGGGGTCACGCGGAAGCGTGGCTTTTTTCTTTTGCGTATAAATTCGCCAATACTGCGTTGCTCCTCGACGCGCTTCGGCTCGACGTATGTAAATACGCCGTCGCCCTGCTTGCTCGGTGCGCCTTGTCTTGACGAATTTATCCTACCAAACAGCTTGGTGTACAAATACGCCAATACTTCGTTAAAGTGTCGACTCGGTCAAATCGCCGTAGATAACTACGTCGTCGCCTCGTTCGCTCGGTGCGCCTTGTCCCGCGAAATTTCTCATCCCAAAGACTTTTTGCATACAATTTACCGTATACGAGGTTGTATATGCTTGCGCAATCAAGAATATTGAATATTTTTGCGGCTACTATCTTAAGATCACCGGAGAAAGGCCGAGAGATACCTCAAAAAAGATTTTTAAGCAAAAAATAAAGCAAAGCGAGCGTTCATTCGAACGCTTGCTTTGCACTTCTGCTGTTTGTATTGAGCTGATCGCTGTTTATGATTTTGCAAAAATCTTTACTTTTTGCTGAATTTGTGGTATAATTACATTGATTGTAATTCAACAAAGGAGCAGTTTATGAAATTCGGCATGCCGACACTCGTTGAGTGTAAGAGCCTCTCAGAACATTTTGCTATCGCGAAGGCCAAGAAAATTGATTTTGTAGAAGTTAATATGAGCTTTCCGCAGTATCTTCCGTCTGCGCTTGACCTCGATGAGATAACGCGCGAGAGAGAGGAAGAGGGGATATTTCTTACTGTACACGCCGACGAGCAGTTTAATCCGTTTGACTTCAATCCGAAGGTTTCGGAGTGCTATTTCGACGTTATGCGCGACACGATCCGCTTTGCGAAGGCGGCCTCGGCTCCCGTAATCAATATGCATCTTCTGCGTGGGGTCTACGTAACGCTCCCCGAGAGGGTAGCGCTTCTTTGCGACGTTTACAGAGCAGAATATTTAACACGGGTTGCGTCTTTTATAAAAATGTGCGAGGAAGAGATAGGCGATGCGCCGCTTAAAATTGCGATCGAGAACGTAGACTCAAATCCCTTTACCGAAAGCCAGCTCGCCGCGCTCGAGCTCTTTATGAGGAGTGATAAATTCGGGCTTACACTCGACACTGGGCACGAACTTTGCCTCGCTTTTGCCGATGAACAGGTGTTTTCGAGATATCCCGACAGACTCATTCATATGCATCTCCACGATGCCAAAGGGCGCATGGCTCATCTTCCACTCGGTGAGGGGGAGGTAGAGGTTTTGAGAAAGCTTTCGATATTGTCGGATGATGCGACCTGTCTTATCGAGGTCAAGACCTCCTTAGGACTTGATAGGAGTATTGAATTTCTGAATGTAAATAATTGTTTGCATTCTGCTTTTTCGGACGATTAGAAAACAGAAAGATAATTGAGAAAAATATACAAAAAGCATTGAAATAAACGTAAAAATGTGATATAATTTATTATTATAATATATCGCTTTGTTTTGGAGTGAAAAATGAAAAGAAACTTGATTAGAGAAATTTATGCCGATAAAGAGGCGTTTGGCGGCAAGACCGTTACGCTCGGCGGTTGGGTCAGAAACCTTCGTGATTCCAAGGCGTTCGGCTTCATTGACCTCAACGACGGATCCTGCTTCGGAAGCATTCAGGT
>JAZOUO010000027.1:0-1282 GCA_045658225.1 Eubacteriales bacterium | reverse complement strand
ACGATCTTAAATTTGTAAATAGCCATATCAATTCCTCCTTAAAGCTATTATTGATTATTCTCAGCTCCGGTATCCGGAGCGCTGAGCCAGTACTCTACGCCGTGGTATCGCGTCGTCTTGCCCTCGACCGAGAGCTTTGTCGGTATGTGTACGACGTAGCCCTTGCCGTAGCGGCCGTCGTACTCCTCGATATATGATTTATTCCGGGCAAGATACCCTTGAACCGTCGCGCTGTGGTGATACGTGCAGCCGCGGCGCTTCAGGAAGTCAACGGCCTCGATTGCGGTGAAAAAATATTGCTCTCCCATTTTACGCCCTCCTGTGTGTGAAGTCAAGCAGAACGTTCTCGAGCATAGCTTTCTTTTTGGTACCCATGGCACAAGCTGCGCGATTTCTGGTTGAGAAATAAATACAGTCCGGGGAGCTGATCCACGTTGCCACGGACTCAGAGCTCTTGAACCATTTGAGGCACGAGGCGACCTTGCCGGCAAAGAACGCTTTAATATCTCCGTCGTAGATTCCCGCCGGCAATACGCGGTCGAAGTTAGGATACTGCGCGTATTCGAGCACGTTTGGTATATTGATCCGACGGCCGTCGGACGTCAGATATACGTCTCTGAAATCGTCGTTTATGATAAACTCGACGATTGTACCCTTGTCGGCTCTGAGCATGGTCGCCGGCATAGTGAATTCCGCGAGATCGCCCTCGTAGGATACAAACTGAAGTCTGAAAGCTCCGTAAATGTACCCGTCCGAAGCCTCGGCGTAGAGCTCAACGCGTTCGTCTCCGTACACCGTTTTAATATGTACGTTTTTCAGGATTTCCCGGGACGACGTCGCAGTAAAGATTTTTCCGAGGCGAAGTATCTCGTTATAATCCTCGGCGCTGATTGAAAATTTTGTCATGATCTTTCTCCTTTCCTTACACCGGCCTGGTATTCAATTACTGAATATTCGTCTCCTTTTTCGACGATAATTTTATAAAATGAAGCTTCAGAGAATAGAGGACTATCCCACAATTCTCCCTCGACGTCTCTGGCTATATCGCCAAGAGGCCGAAACTTTTTGTCCTCTATCTCGGGGACATAATACGTAATAGTTACCTGAATCATTAAAATACCTCCTTACGCGACCGACTCTTTGATCGTGCCGGCAAGGTGCCGGCGCGTCATGTACTCGCATATCCCGGCGCGGTCGCTTGCGCGGTATATGTGATAATAGGACCACATTTTCGGAACGTAGACGTAAAGGTCCCAGAAGTCGCCTTTATCCTCAATCCAGA
>JAZOUO010000026.1:0-1040 GCA_045658225.1 Eubacteriales bacterium | reverse complement strand
CGACGAGGACGAGCTGAAGAGAATGCTGGCGGAATAATTTCAAATTTTGATTTGTCGGGGAGATGCGTGGAGGCGCGAGCCTTCGGCGAGTCGCTTTTTGGGAAAAAGCTCCGCAAAAACTTTCAATATTTTTGGGTCCTTTTAGGGTGTCGGTGGATTTTTCGCTCCTTCGGAGCTAAAAAAATCCCTCACTGTCCTTGATGTATTGATAGGGTTTAGAACCCATCCGATATAAAACAACTTATATCAAAATTACTTTAAGTTAAAGTAACATTATATGTCTTGGGTTCAATACTATTGCAACCAATAAACGGATAGCAGGCTGAAATTTGCTTGCAAATTCCAGCGTCACTCCACGGCAGTTAGAACCCAAATTTCGAAAAGTTTTTGCGGAGCTTTTTTCCAAAAAGCGACTCGCCGAAGGCACGCATCCCCTCGCACCGATAAATCCCAATTTATCAACCCAACAAGTTATCTTCCAAATATTTTTTGCGGCACAGAAGCGACACGCCTGCCGCGTTATCCGAGGAGAACTCGGGAGCGGAGAAATACGTATTTTCAAATTTTGCCAGGCGCGAGCCGATACGCTTGTTGCTCATAACTCCGCCTGCATATATTATCGGTATCTCAGGATATATTTCCCTGAGGTTTTCGGTCAGCTTTACGAGTGTGTCCGCCACGAAATCGAAGCAGTAAGCCGAAACTCTCGCCTTGTCCTCGCTCTCGCCATACAGCTTCTTCGTGAGATTTTCAAGCCCCGACAGGTTGCATTCAAGCCCCTTGACCGAAATTCTCGTCTTCGCGGGAGCAATCTCCCTATCACCTATAAGACTCTCCATCTCTCTGCCGCAGGGGAATCTCAATCCCATCATAACGCCGGTGCGGTCGATTGCCTGACCCGCATTTATATCCGCTGTGCCGCCTATAAGCTCCACCGAAAAGCCGCCCTCGTAGGGACTTACCAAAAGTATCTCGGTAGTGCCGCCCGACACGTGGAATGCCGCGAATCTCTCTCCGCTCTCCAAAAGGTCAAGCCGCTT
>JAZOUO010000025.1:0-2828 GCA_045658225.1 Eubacteriales bacterium | reverse complement strand
GGGAGTTGTATAGAGTAGGTGGTTCATGTTGTTTCACGTGAAACATTTTTATTAGTATACTATTTATACAATCGGTATATAAATCAATTTACTTATTGTATAGTTGACAATATGTAAACCGTGTGCTATATTTAAGTTGGTGGTTAACCATGGGCTGTAGATCCGGAGAAGCCGGAGGCCCGGGCGGATTTAAGAAATATTCACAATCAAACACACTACACAATCTACCGACGGGAAGGAGCAGCAGGCAACCAACGGGCCGTTAACAAACCACCACGGCCCGGGCTTATGTCGGGCCGTGTATTAAATCCATGATATGAAGGGAGAACAAAATTGAACGTAAAGAAACACGATTTATTAAAGTTATGGGCTTTACAATGCGGCTATCATAATATAACAGAACTCGCAGCCGCTGCCGGTATATCACGCAACGCGATATACTGCGCTATCAACTACAAGCCCGGCGATAGACAGAGGTTAGGTAAGCCCGGACTCGATAGACTGGCCGAGCTGCTGGACGTTACACCGGCCACGATGTCAGACTGGCTCGAAGGGAGGTTATAAAATGACAAATTATCAAAAGTTAAAAGCTAGATATAATAATTGGGTACCGTCAAAAGCTCGTATAATAGCAGCGTACGGCTTAGCAGCTGTTAGCGGAGATCTTAAACTATGTAATGAAATGGATTGTCAAAACTGCATATTTAACGATCCTAAAACTAAAGCTTGTGGAGATATAACCGAAATGTGGCTTGATCAGGAGGCGGAGATATGAAAAAGAAATTAAAAGATTTAACCTTTTTCGACGTTAACGAGTGCTGTTTAAAAAACTCTAAATGCAATACTTGCCCTTTATATATTCAAACTGAATTTATTAGTAGTAAGAAATGTTTAACAGACATTATGAGCTCTTTAAATTATGAGGACTGGCCCGAGATAATAGAGCAGGAGGTGGATATATGACGCTTCAGAAAATAGCTGAAAATTCAATATATGGAATGTATAAGAAGGGCACAACAGAAGATACAATAAATCAAATACATAAAATAATATATAAGGAAGGAGCAACACATTGTATGAGTTTTACAACATTTCAAGAAATAGGCAAGGCCCGCAGAGCTGCGGAACTATCCCATACCGGCATAAAAGTAATGATCCGCGACGAAGCTTTCTATCTTTTTCCGGACGGTCACAAAATGCCTATAGCTTCAACTATCGACCTGAAGCCGGAGACAATAGCGGCTTGGCTGGCTGCTTTATACATGATCAGAAGGGAGCGCGGAGCATGAGGATATACGCGGAGATATACGATAATTACGAACAGTTAAAAGCTACAGATAATCTAATGCCGCCCGGCATGGAGCCTAAAGTCTTAAAAGATTACCGGCTTATACTTTTAGACCGTGCTAAAGGCTGGCGCATGAGTATAAATCTTACTATATTTATAATAACGCTTCCTATGCCGAAGATCAACCGGCTTTTAAAGCTTCTTTTCGACGCTGACGGATCCGAGGACGCTATAAAGGGATATAATCACATATTCGAATGTATTGATTATCTGTCAAAAACTCCCTATAATAAAAGTGAGAGCTTTACTAAGAAGCTGCAGCGTATTAATGATAATACAATGCACCAGCAGAGTTTATATAATATATTTAAGGGAGGTTAAATTATGGCACGTAGTAATAAGTATGATAACGAAATTAAAAACGCTATCAATCGTATCAATTACCGGTTAAAAGGTATCGAGTCTATGTTAGGAGTAAACTCCGAGCAGTACGAGCGTTACGTTAACTCTATAACGGCGTCGCTGCCGCCCGGATCATATAATCTTTCTTTGGACGGGCATATAACTATCGCTAACACAAAAGAGAACAGAAGCAAGATAACATTAACGCAGCTGCAGGGCGGCGGGCGCAAAGGTTCCGGGATAAAGAGCGGCGGGGAGGTGCAGCGGGGCCCCGCTAATCTCCCTACCGTTAAAGACTCGATAAAGAAGCAGAAAAAGGAAATGCAGAGGACCGCAGAAGCTCTGGAGGAGATAAGCGACGAGGAAGCGCTGCAGGAGCTCAACGCAAAAACATTTGTTAAAGAGCGCGAGGACACCAAGCACAAGCTGAAATATACGACGGAAGCAAAGGCCGATATGCTGCAAAAAGGTAAGAAGAGCTACCAGCTGTTAAAAGAGATACTGGAAAAGGGAGATAACGAGAAGCGTGAGAAAAAGAGAGCAAAGGATAGAGCGGCTAGCAAGAGATATTATGAGAGGCACCGCGAAGAGATACTCGAGCGCCGAAGAGCAAAGCGGGCCGCAGCAAGATCCGGACGTTAAAAAGGATTTTCCGGAGTTTGTAAAATATGTAGACGTATGGATAGATAAAAACGAGCCGCTAACGTGCCCGGTCTATTACTGGCATACTAACAGTATTTTACCTTTTCCAATGCCTAAAGCCGAGAGCGTTAAGCTCAGGATCAAGAAGAATGATATATATTATTTAAAGCTATACAGCGGCTTCGATATAGAAACGTCTAACGTTACTATACCGGCTAAAAAGAAAAGCGACCGCGAGCAGCATTTAGCTTTTATGTATCATTGGCAATTCAGTTTAGTGTCGGATAGCTCAGGGATAATATTTTTAGGCAGATACTGGGACGAGTTTTTACATTTGTTTGACATGTTAGAGCTCTTTTACGGACTCGGCTTTAATAAGAGGCTTCTGATCTGGGACGCGAACGCGGGGTTCGAGTTTCAATATATCCAACACAAATTTGTATGGGATCCGTCGGACTTTTTCGCGAGAGAAGAGCGTCACCCGATGAAATTCAGA
>JAZOUO010000024.1:0-3513 GCA_045658225.1 Eubacteriales bacterium | reverse complement strand
GCTCTGCTCCACTTTGAGAGCTTCTGCATAGGCTTGCATATGGAGAGCGGATAGAATATGTAGTCCTGGAACCACGTACCCATAGTAATATGCCAGCGTCTCCAATATTCCTTTGTAGATGTCGAGGAAAAAGGATGGTCGAAGTTTTCCTTTATCTTTATACCAAGCATCTCACCGATACCTATGGTGATGTCTATACCGCCCGTAAAGTCCGCGTATATCTGCGCGGAATACGCAAATATAAGGAACAGAACGTACACGCCGTCAAATCTTTCGGGCGAGTTTATTATGCTCTTTATGGCTATCATTACAGTATCCGCAATAACAAGCTTTTTGAAAAAGCCGTACGCGATACGAATCATTCCGGGAGCAATATTTTCCCATTTTGCCGAGTGACCGCAAAAGAGCTGGTCAGACAGGTCGCTATGTCTCGATATAGGTCCTTGGACGAGCTGTGGGAAGAAGGACACGAAAAGCAAAAATCTTGCTATATTTTTCTCGTGTGTTGTCTTGCCTCGGTATACGTCAATGAGATATCCCATAGTCTGAAACGTGTAAAAGGATATTCCCATGGGAAGCAACAGATTTGGCACTGTAAGCGACGTGTCCTCGGAGAAGATGTGTATTATTGAATTGATGTTATTTACGGTAAATCCCGTGTATTTTAGCACAGCAAGTATTCCGAAATTGAGGACAAGTCCGACTATAAGAATATAAAATCTATTTTTCTTTTGCCCCGCCTTGTACGCCTTACGGGAGTCCTTGTCCATTTGCTCCTTGTTCTGCTCTATATAACTCTTTTCCGCCGTCATATTGCGGTTCATAGCAAGGCTGACTATCCACGAGGATATCGCGGTAAAAAGAATATAAGGCAGATACCACTTGCCCGCGCAGAAATAGAAGAATAGGCTTGCGGCAAGCAGGAGCTTCCATTGATGCTTTTTGGGAAACAGATAGTACAAAAGCACCGTTATCACCAAAAAGCCAATAAATCCAATAGATGTGAACGACATTTATTATTTCCCTTTTTATTCCTTGGAATTATTCCTCGTCAAGCTTTTCGATAAGAGCAAAGAGCGCCTGTGCAGAGTTAAAGTTTTCGGGAATTATCTCCTCCGCAGGAATAGATACGTCAAACTTGTCGTTTATCTCGGTGATAAGAGTCACTATATCAAGCGAGTCAAGTATGCCGTTGTCAACAAGTCCATCCACTGTCTCGAAATCTACGTCGGGATGAAGGTCGCAGAGTATTCCTATAAGCTTATCCATTGTTTGTACCACCTGTTTATATATTCATTGTTTTTATTTGCTCTCTCATTCCCTGGCGGTCAAGCTTGCCGTTGGGTGTGAGGGGCATTTTATCAAGTCTTATACATTTTGCGGGGAGCATATATCTCGGCAGCAGTCCTCTCATATATTTGAGAACGTCTGTCTCCTCCATGTCTCCCATGTAGAACATTACTATCTTTCTGTTTTCGTCGTCATAGACACAACAGGTCTGTAGAAGTCCCTCGCGGGTAAGAGACGCCGCCTCTATCTCGCCAAGCTCAATACGGTGTCCCATATGCTTTATCTGCGAGTCCTTTCGGGAGACAAACACAAGCTCGCCGCGAGAGTTGTATTTTCCTATGTCGCCCGTTCTGTAAACGAGCTCGGGATATGCGGAATTGAGAGGATTCTGAACAAATGCCTCGTCCGTCTTTTCTTTATTGTTGTAATAGCCGAGAGTCACGCACGTGCCGCGAATGTATATCTCGCCGCACTCGCCCTCGCCGACCTCTTTTTTGTCGTCACCGATAAGCAGTATTTCTGTATTGCGGAAGGGTCTGCCCACGGGTATAGGCTCACCGTCAGACAGCTCTCGGTCAGCCTTCCAATAGCACGACATTCCCGTTGCCTCGGTCGGTCCGTAGAGGTTAAAGAACTCTGCGTTTGGATATGCCTTCCGCCACTTATAATATTGCACAAGCGGAAAGACCTCACTGCCAAAGCAAATTTTCGTAAGATATCTCGGCGGATTTTTTTCAAGCGCGCCCAGCGAGGATATCATAACAAGCGCGGATACTACCCAGCAGACAGTGTTTATTTTATGCTCGTTGAGATAATCGCAAAGCTTTGTTGGGAACATAAACAGTTGCTTTGGTACAAAGTAAGCCGTCGCTCCGAATTTCAGCGTAGGCATTATTTCTTTGAGTGGCGCGTCAAAATAAAGCGGCGTCTGATTTGCAAACACGGTGTTCTCGTCAAAGCCCACCGCTGTACTGAGGGTCTCGGTATAGTCTATGACCGAGCGGTGACAAGCGCAAACTCCCTTGGGGATTCCCGTCGATCCTGACGTGAACACGATATATATGGGGTCTGTGTCAATCTGCTTTTTTCTTATGCTTGCAAGGGTTTCTGCATTCTCGCCAAAGTCCGATATATCGTCGTAAAGCAGCTTGTCCAAGCTATCGGGTAAGGCCTCTGCCCTTTTGGCGTTCTTTGCGTCGTAAATGACTACGCGCGGCTTTATGCTTTCAAATATAAGCTCGGCTCTGCGCGCGGGCATTTCCGAATCAAGACAAACGTAAAAGCAGCCCGCGTAGATAGCTCCCATAAAAGCGGCAATAGCGCTCGGGTGCTTGTTCATAAGCACGACGACAGGCTCGCGGTAGTATCCACGACTCGCCAGAAAGCTTCCTATCGACCTCGCGCTTGACAAAAGCTGGGAAAAGCTCATATAGTCCACTCCGTCCGAAAATGCCGTTTTGTCAGGCGCTCTGGGCGCTGTGGCTTCAAGATATTCAAGAATATTCGTATAATACATAATTTTCTCCGTCAACCTAGGGGGGTTATTATGGTAGTTTCTATCTCGGGAAGAATTGAGGAGTCGTAGTAATAAAAATAATAGTTCTCTTTATTTCCCTTGGTATCTCCGCGATGCTGATTATACTCCTCAAGCTGTGCGTCGGTCATAAGACAGCCCATATGGTACTTGTCGGGATTGAGTCTGGTGCAGTCAAAATGGTACCATTTTGGATTGTTCTCGTCGCCTATATTGACAACGCTCCAGAAATGTGTGCCAGAGGTCTTGCCTGCCTTTCTCTGCACAGTCTCGTTCTGAATGCCGTAATATTCAAGAAAGGCTTTAGATATCGAGTAATAGGTAAAGCAGTCTCCCTTGCCGTCGCGCAAACCGTAATACGCCGCCTGCATCCAGCTTGACTTATCGGAATAATCGTAATACTCCGTCTCCGCACGGACGTACGAGTATATCTTGCGGCACTTTTCTTCCGCGCTCATATTATCGTTTATTATCTCTTTTGCTATAGGCTCAATTACAGCTTTGAGCTTGTCCCAAGTCACTCTCTCGGCGTATACGCGCACGACAATCGTCTCCGTCCTTGTATTTCCCTTTTTGTCAGTGGCTGTGACGGTAGCATAGTAGTCACCCTCAATATCTGTGTTTACTTTTGATGAATCGGTCGTTATTTTGATTTTTGATGCTCTTGTGAGGTTGTCCCTCACGTCAAG
>JAZOUO010000023.1:0-1261 GCA_045658225.1 Eubacteriales bacterium | reverse complement strand
TGCTTGCCATAGTCGGACCGTTTATGTATTTTGTATATCCTAACACCGCATTTGGAGATAACTACACTCCTTGGTGCTACCGCGTGCTTCAGACCTTCCTCTATCACGGACTCGTATATTCGTGGGGTGTGACTGCTCTGCTTTTCCGCAGAGCGACTTGCAAGTACATAGCGCTGCCCAAGGTTCTTATAGTTCAGGCGTTCATTACCCTGTGGGCAAGCTTTGGAAACTGGGCTTATGACCATAATTGGTATTTTCTGCAGGGGCTTGATATGGGCTTTGTAGAGTTCAAGTATCCGCTTACGTACCTTTTCATAAACCTTGGCGTGTTCCTTATGGTAATGATAGTGTTTGCTATAGAGAAGCTCGTGCTGCATATGGCTCACAAGCGAGAAGAAAAGCAGGTTGCGGTATCTAAAGCCTGAATATAAAAAAGCCTTCATATGAAGGCTTTTTTGTTGACATTTTTCGGAAATTGTGGTATGATGAATTCAGTAAAATTCTGGAGGTAGCTATGTCAGAAATTCTTGAAATAATTATGATAGTAAGCTTTGGTATATCCTGGCCTATGAATGTTATAAAGTCATATAAGGCGAGAACAACAAAGGGCAAGAGCCTTATCTTTTTGTTGCTTATACTTTTCGGATATGTTGCGGGTATAACCTCAAAGTTTGTAAGTGAGACGTATATGGCGAGCTTTGCGAGCAAGTGGTACGTTCTCGTGTTCTATATTCTGAACTTTATAATGGTGGGATGCGATTTGCTTATTTATATTCGCAATTACCGTCTTGACAAAAAAAGAGAAGCGGGGGAGGAAGTATAAATGAGAATACTTACCATAGGAAATAGCTTTACGGAGGACGCTACGCGTTATCTTCACCAAATTGCAAAGGCGGCTGGCGAGGACTTTGAGATAGTCAACCTTTCTATCGGCGGTTGCTCACTTGAGCAGCATTATCACAATATGATAGAGAAAAACAAATCCTATCTGTATTTTTATAACGGCTACTTTATGGAGCGACTTGAGGTGTTGACCGAGATTATAGAGTCGCAAGAGTGGGATGTTATAACGCTCCAGCAGGCAAGCCATTTTAGCTTTAATAAAGAGACTTACTACCCTTACGTGACCGAGCTTGTAAAATACATAAGACAGGCACAGCCCAAGGCGCATCTTTTACTCCAACAGACCTGGGCGTATGAGGACGGAAGCGAGCGTCTCCATGTCATCGCAGGATATAAGACCTCGGACGAGATGCTTTCG
>JAZOUO010000022.1:0-1312 GCA_045658225.1 Eubacteriales bacterium | reverse complement strand
TGCTTTCGTATTTTTATCAAGGTAACCGTACACCTTTTTGCCTTTATGCTTCTCTAACTTTTCGGAGAGCAATTGCATTTTCATCACGAGTTCGGAAGGAACAGCGTGGTCGCCGTTTTTAATTTCGGCGACCACTTTTGCGATAGTACTTTTATATTTTTCTTTGAGATCATCGCGCACCTCGGTTTGCTTTTTATAGATCGAGGTCAGCTCCTGACGGAATATATCCGAGGCAAAGGTCTGCTTGAGATTGTGGATACCTTCTCGTGAGAGAAACGGTTCGCGCGGTTCTTTTGACCATATCATAACGTGAACGTGAGGATTTTTCTCCTTGTTATGATAGGCGGCATACCAACGGAGATTGCTCGGAAGGATGTGCATCTCTTTTGCAATATCATTTCTGTGAGAGCGAAGGAGATTCATCCATTGCTCCGCAGAATTATATCCGAGGCGTTCCGCATCCTCACGTTTGAGAGAGATAATAATACCCCAAACATTTCCGGGATGCTCATCGATTTCACGGCTGATAGCGGAGAGATTTATTTTCTCACCCTCGTCAGAGAACAAACCGTTAGAGCCTTGCCGCTCTCCGATATATCCAAGCATACCGCCACGGAGAATTTCAACTCCTTCGCGCGTTGCAATATATTCAGCGTAGCCACCGCGCGACTTGCCTGACTCGGTTCGGTGTCCGGGCTTATAGTAAGGAGCTTTGAGAATTAATTTTGCCATTCAACTCTCCTTACTTGAAGCGTTGCTCCATACGAATAGTGCCATTGGTTTCGGACACCTCACGGATAGAATCACGGCGTATCTCGGCGAGATAATCTTCATCATAACCGCCGCCGTTTTCATCAAGAGTGATCTTTGCAAGGATGGAAAGGTCAACTGCAATCTTGAAAAGATTTCTATTGATTCGTTCCTCGCTGTCACGAATTTTTGCGCTGATGACAGATTCAAGCGCAGGTGTGAGGAAGCGTTCGCTCTGTTCCTTTTCGAGCCATGAACAATAAAAGTCGATAGCATCACGGAGAAAAGCATTGCGTGATGGATATCCCTTTTGGGATGCAAGTCGGTCGCAACGATCCCATTGAGCTTGGGTTAACATTACGCCACTTGATGATTTTTGATTCTGATTTTTCATAATAGTAAATTCCTTTCATTGTTTGATTTTTTGTGTTAGCGCAAAGTGCAGACAAGGTATATTTCCTTGCCAAACCTTGCTTTTTGAGGTGTCATTGACCATAAAATTCAATTATTAGCGTAAGCAGACAACCTGCGACCCATAATAGGCGCCAGTAATACATTTTTT
>JAZOUO010000021.1:0-4023 GCA_045658225.1 Eubacteriales bacterium | reverse complement strand
GTTTACGAGCTTTACGAGATACTCAAGTCGCGCTCGCAGGTGTTCCTTTTGGAGCAGAATATAATCTGTCAGGATATGGACGGCGTGGACTGCGAAAGTCTGCACTGCTTTTTGTGGCAGGATAGGTGCGTTATAGCTTGTCTGCGCGCGTATTACGTAAACGAGGACACCGTTAAGATTGGCAGGGTGCTGACACTCACGCACGGTCAGGGTCACGGCAGAATTTTAATGAATGAGAGCTTGCGCCAAATAAAAGAAAAAATGCCGTGCAAAAATATAATAGTCAGCTCGCAGACACAGGCGCGCGGATATTACGAAAGATGCGGATTCAAGGTCATATCTGACGAATATATTGAAGAGGGAATCCCTCACGTCAAGATGATACTCGAGGCGTAAAAATTATATATATAAGGAGAAAACCATGTTAGATTTGATTAAAAGCAGATACAGCACAAAGGCTTATTCGGACAAAGAAGTTCCCGCCGAGCTTGTTGAGCAGATAGTTGACGCAGGCGTCTGGGCGGCATCGGGTCGCAACCGCCAAGCAGTAAGATTTATGGTAGTGACAAACAAGGAAACTATCAAGACACTCTCAAGAGTAAACGCCGAGGTCGGCGGTTTTCCCGCAGGAACGGATCCGTTTTACAATGCGCCCGTTGTGGTAGTTGTTTTTGCTGACAGAGACGTGCATACGCACGTTGAGGACGGCTCTCTTGCGCTTGGCAATATGATGAACGTGGCGTTCTCGCTCGGCATAGGCTCGTGCTGGGTGCACAGAGCAAAGGAAATGTTTGAGGGTGACGAGTGCAGAGCAATAGCTCGCGAGTGCGGAATCCCCGACAGCTATATTGGCGTTGGCAACTGTATTCTCGGCTACGCCGCTGAAACTCGCTCCACAAAGGAAAGAGTGCAGGGCAGAGTGCATTACGCAAAATAATTAAGACAGAGAGGATTTTTTATGTACCGTATAGGAATTGACTTGGGCGGCACGAATATCGCGGCGGCGATAGTTGACGGTAATTTCAACATTATAAAGAAAAAGAGCATTCCAACTACAGTCACCGAGGGCGGCGACAGAATTGTGGAGGATATGGCATATCTCTGCCGCACACTTTGCGAGGAGTCGGGAATAGCTCTCGGCGAGATAGACGCGGTGGGTATCGCATCTCCTGGAATTGCGAACAGTCGAGACGGCGTTGTGGAATATTCCTGCAATCTTCCGCTTCTGCATTTTCCCATATGTCAGAAGCTTTCCGACAAGCTTGACGGTGTTGAGACTCACGTTGAGAACGATGCTAATGCGGCGGCGTGGGGCGAGGCAGTTGCGGGCGCGGCAAAGGGAACGGATAATTCGGTCATGATAACTCTCGGCACGGGAGTTGGCGGCGGAGTTATAGTTGACGGCAAGGTTTACGCGGGCTTTAATTTTGCAGGTGCGGAGCTTGGACATATCGTTATTTCTGCGGGCGGCAGACCCTGCGGTTGCGGCAGACGTGGCTGTTGGGAGGCGTATAGCTCTGCAACGGCTCTTATAAATATGACAAAGGAAAAACTCGCCGAGTGCAAGGAGACGGGCAGAGAGACTCTTATGGAGTCCCTCGCGCAGAATGGCGTCAACGGCAGAGTGGCGTTTGATGCATACGACGCGGGTGATAAGGCGGCGGCAGAGGTAATAGCTGATTATGCTTATTATCTTGCTTGCGGCATTACGAATATCATCAATCTGTATCAGCCCGAGATATTGTCTATCGGGGGCGGAATTTCGGGGCAGGGACAGGGACTTCTCGACCTCATTATGCCTACCGTCAAGGCAGAAAGCTACGGAGGCGACGGCACGGTGACACCTACCAAGGTCTGCATCGCAGAGCTTGGCAACGATGCAGGAATTATCGGCGCGGCGTTTCTTGGAATTTGAAATATACGGAGAAAAAGTTGAAAAAATTTAACGTGACGGGTATGAACTGTGCCGCTTGCTCTGCCCGAGTTGAAAAAGCGGTAAGCTCGCTTGACGGTGTTGAGTCCTGCGCTGTAAATCTGCTCACGAACTCTATGACGGTCGAGGGCAATATAGACGACGAGATAATAATCTCGGCAGTCGAGGGCGCGGGCTACGGAGCATCATCTGCTGATAGCGAGAAATCTGTATCAAAATCCGCCCGCAAGGCGCTTGAGGATAAGGAAACTCCAAGGCTTATAAAACGGCTTGTCTGGTCTCTCGGATTTTTGGTTGTCCTTATGTATATCTCAATGGGACATATAATGTGGGGCTGGCCCTTGCCCGAGCTTATGCACAGTCCGATGCTGCTTGCGGTGCTGGAATGTGTGCTCACGCTTATTATAATGATAATAAACCGCAAATTTTTCATAAACGGCATAAAAGGTGCTCTTCACCTCTCGCCCAATATGGACACACTTGTGTCGCTTGGCGCGGGGGCGTCGTTTATATATAGCGGAGTTCTGACCGTTCTTATAGCTGTAGCGACAGCAAACGGTGACATTGCGCTCGCCCACGAGTATTTGCACGGACTTTATTTTGAGTCCGCGGCTATGATACTAACGCTTATAACCCTTGGAAAGCTCCTTGAATCCTATTCAAAGGGAAGAACGACTGACGCACTTCGCGGTCTTATTGACCTCGCGCCCAAAAAAGCGACGCTTCTCATAGACGGACAAGAGGTCGAGATACCTGCCGAGGACGTGAAGGTAGGGGATATATTCGCGGTAAGACCCGGCGAGAGCTTTCCCGTTGACGGAGTGGTGCTTGAGGGTCAGAGCGCGGTGGACGAGTCGGCTTTGACGGGTGAGAGTATTCCCACCGACAAGGGCGCGGGGGATGCTGTATCCGCCGCAACTATAAACAAGTCGGGTTATCTTGTGTGCCGTGCTGAGAAAATAGGCTCGGAGACGGCTCTTGCAAAAATTATAAAAATGGTCAGCGATGCGTCTGCGTCCAAAGCCCCTATTGCCAAAATAGCGGATAAGGTATCGGGAGTTTTCGTGCCCGTGGTAATTGTTATTGCCCTTATCACGACTGCTGTGTGGCTTATAGTGGAGCAAAATATCGGATATGCGCTGGCACGCGGTATTTCGGTGCTTGTCATAAGCTGTCCTTGCGCTTTGGGACTTGCAACTCCCGTTGCCATAATGGTCGGTAGCGGTATGGGCGCAAAAAACGGCATACTTTTTAAGACCGCGACCTCTCTTGAGCAGACGGGTAGAGCAGAGATAGTTATACTTGATAAAACGGGAACTATCACAAAGGGTTCTCCCGAGGTCACGGATATATGGACTGACGGCACTTCAAATGAAGATGAGCTTTTGAAAGTCGCGTACTCTCTTGAGAAAAAGAGCGAGCATCCCTTAGCGCGTGCGATTGTCACAAAATGCGAAGGACTTGATGCTCCCGATGTCGAGGACTTCTCTGTGCTGGTCGGAAGCGGTGTTCAGGGCATAGTTGACGGAAAAGACGCCTTTGGCGGAAGTCTCAAGCTCATAAGTGATAGGATAGAGCTTTCCCCCGACGCGCAAAAGCGTGCGGAAGACTACGCGTCGCAGGGCAAAACTCCGCTTTTGTTCTGCCACGGCGGCAGACTTCTTGGCATTATTGCCGTTGCGGACACGATAAAGGGCGATAGCGCGGAGGCGATTTCCCAGCTTCACGGAATGGGTATAAAGACGGTTATGCTCACGGGAGATAATGCCCGCACCGCAAAGGCGGTGGCAGATGCTGTCGGCGTTGATGAGGTCATCTCGGACGTATTGCCTGACGTCAAGGAGGCAGTCGTTCGCAAATATAAGCGCGAGGGATGTGTTGTAATGGTCGGCGACGGCATTAACGACGCGCCTGCGCTTACAAGCGCGGATATTGGTATCGCGATAGGTACGGGCACGGATATTGCCATAGATGCGGCAGACGTCGTACTTATGCGTAGTGAACTTATGGACGTTCCCGCGGCTATAAGACTCAGCCGCAAGGTGACGTGGAATATCAAGGAAAATTTGTTCTGGGCGTTTATTTACAAT
>JAZOUO010000020.1:0-15076 GCA_045658225.1 Eubacteriales bacterium | reverse complement strand
CAGTTGCTCTATCCAGCTGAGCTAAAGGCACACTGCACTGAAAATCAGTGCAAAATTTTTGCCTCACGGTCACCCGCTCGGCAAAAAAAGAATGGAGCGAGTGATGGGAATCGAACCCACGCGACCAGCTTGGAAGGCTGGAATTCTACCATTGAACTACACTCGCAAATATTCACTTAGACCGCAATATCCCCTTGCGGTACTCATATATAATATCACAACCCTCCCCGTTTGTCAATACCTTTTTTTCATTTTTTTGAGATTTTTTTGGTTTTTTTCACACGCTTTTTTTGTACCGACAAAACGCGCGGGAGTTGCCTCCCGCGCGCCCGTATTTACAACTGTTTTTTTGTTATAATCCAAAATATAATCAGTTTGCACCGTATACAACACCGAACATTGCACCGATGTTTGCAAGGTTCTCGTCTATACCTTCAACGTCGCTGTTGTTTGCCTTATATTCGTCAAGAGCAACCGAAAGCTCGGCCTTGTCGGAATCAGTCATCTTGTTCTCAATTCCAAGCGGGTCAAAGCCACCCTCGTTATCATCGTCACCGTTTACGAGGTCATCAACAGTGTCTCCTGCTACAACGGAAGTAGCAAACAACTCTACAACGTCATACGCCGACATATCAAGAGCACCATCCTCACCTTCGGTTGTGAACAACGATTCTGCCTCATCCTTATCCTCAGTAGCTTTGATAGATATAGCAATTATCTTTTCTACCGCCTGAGACTCCTTATCAATGGATGCCTTGTATTCCTCATCCGACATATTGCCCTGAGGATGATTGGTGGTGTAATCCGCCATATTTCCAAACAGCGAGCTTACCGCACTTGAGGACTTTTCCGCATTATCCTCACCAACACCGTAATTCTTCATAAGTGAAGGAGTAGCAATATTTTGCATTACCTTTGCAGTGCTGGGAGTAATGTCTTTCATAAGATCCTGAATAACCTCCTGGCTTGCCTCACCGCCGTTTACCTTTTCAAGCATACTTATACTGTGAGACACAGTCTTGGTAATATCAGCGTATTTACCGCCGTCGGCACAACCTTCATTTATGCTGTTAGCAATTTCAGTCATTTCAATAAGATTCAGACCGATAGAGCCGGAAACCTTGTCAGACTGCATAATCGCAACAAGGAAATCTTCGATAACATTTCCATAAACCGACGTATCGTGCATTTGGTCAAGAACTCCGCCAAGCTCTGCCATTATGGTAGGAATATCCATACCTGCGCCGTCCATATTCTTATATGCGCCCACAAGAGATACCATAACGCTGTCTATAGATTCAGATTCAGCATGTCTGTCAGCTATCTCTGTATAGCTTACAAGGTGGGACAAAAGCACGTCTGCAGTCACTATAACAGTATCCATAGACTCTACAGAGAACAATGTCTCAGCCTTGCCTATCGACTTACCGTTTATCGCAAGATCATACGCCTTAGAATTCTTATAATTAGCAACGAAATAATATTCAAGGGTCATATCTCCCATAGAAAGTGTTCCGTCGTTATTTTCAATGAGAGCACCGCTTTTCGTTCCAAGATATATTGCAAAAAATTCTCTGAGCATCTGAGGCATCTCACTGTAAACGCTGTTGTACTCATCAAGCATTGCATTAGCAACGTTATCAACTTCCTCGCCCTCAACAACTATGCCGTGACTCTGGAAAGCATCAGCGATGGCAGACTTTGCTTCATCGCGGTTTATCATACTATTGGTGTACTGATTTACAGTTCCCGCAAGCGACTTCATAAGGTCGTCGTAGATTACCTGATGGTCAGCTGCCATTCCCATATTAGATGTGAATATTCTAACAGCGAAAGCGTTTATTTCATCAACAACGGCTACCATTCTGTCGTTATTCTCAATGGGCGCGAGAAGGTCTGCAAACATACCCTTTTCCCCAAATGAGTCTATCATAGAGTTTCCGTCTCCCGACTGATCGAGCATGCCGTGATCGTCAACGGCATGAATAAATCCGGAAATAGACTGAAGATCCTCATATATAGTCTCTCTGCTTTCTGTTTCAAGTATGCCAAGAACAACGTCCATAGTAGGATCAAACATCTCGCCAAGAGATATTTTTTCAATACCCATAAAGGTTTCCCCGTTATTCCATGCCTGTGCGGCTCCCGAAACGAGCTCAGCAGCAAGATTCTTGATAATAGGAGAACCACCGATAGCATTAACTACTGCATCAACAGCAACCACAGCCATGTTGTCGTCCTCTCCAACCGTGGATATATCGTTGACTGTGCTTATTATTACTTTAGCTTCATTTGAAAGTGTCACTCTCTCGCCGTAATAATCAGCGCCAGCAACTGTATCATACAAGAACTCACCACCACAGCTGAGAAGCACCTTACCGGCGCCCGATTCTACCAGAGGAGATATGTACTGTGTTATCTCATCCATTTCAGACGTCTGCTCAGATGAAAGCATTGTGACATTACCCGCCTCTACTGTTTCTTCTGCTGCAGGCACGTCCATAGTTGTAATCACCGTGTTAACAACGTTTACCGTTCCAAGCAAGGGCATAAACAGAATAAGACACCAAATAAAACCGTTCAAAGCGCCCACTCCAAGACCGCCAAGTCTTTTTGCCACGCCGGGAATATTGTTAAGAATAGGTATGAATCTTCTGGCAATCAACATAGATATTCCAAAAAGAATTCTTACTGCTATGAAAAGCAAAATAAACGCAAAAGGTGCCAAGAGCATATAAATGTAGTATCCAAGTGCATCAGACACCGAGGGCATTTCTAAAATATCCGAAAGATCAGAGCCTGCCAACAGACTCGTCGCTGCATCTGTTATCATTCCGGAATCTAAAACAAGGGGCTTAACTACAAGCATCATTAAAAGCAAAACCACTATAACCGATATAATAGTCATTACCAATGATCCTAAAGTTTTCTTAAGACCTCTTCCCAGTCCAATAAGTGCTGTAATTATGACAAACAATCCGAGTATCGCAAGCATTGCCAGCGAAATAATCTCTCCTATGCCCATCGTAAATCACCATTCCTCTCTAATTTTAAAAAATATTTATGGATTATATATCTCCATACATTCCAATTATACCTTAAAGGGAGGAAAAAGTCAACTGTTTGAGCAATTATTTACAACGGATTAACAAACCAAGTGTTAAATTACATTATGGTCAAAAACCATCAACCCATAACATCAACATAAAGCTCCTTTATGATGATACTACCTTTACCCCCCAACGCTATTCTAATACTTTTACAGCTTTTAGGAATAATCGGGATTTGAATTTTGCCCTCAAATACTCCCCGCAAGGTTTTTAACAATGTCCTTGTAGTATCGGAATCGTAAGAAATGGATATTTCAAAATCTGCGGTTTCATCACATTCAACATCCAATACCACGTTAAAAGGAGATCTTCCGTTAATATCAAGCAAGAAATCCACAAAATGGTATGGAACATCTTCAAGTCCGTACTGTTCGAATAGATCCGGAGACCCCCAAAGCCAACATATTGAATTTTGTGTATATCCGTATACACCGCCATTATACGTCACAAATCCTATGAATTCACAACCATCGTATTTTTGCCACTGATTATTATTTCCGTCGTAAACATAAAGGATTTTGCTACCATCATTAACAAAGACAAAATAATTTTTTCCGTCAGATGCAGCAAATGCGTCTTCCGTAATTGAAAAAGGAGTATCTTCCAACAATTTTGGCGAATTGCCATCAAAATACGTGACCCCATGCTCTGAAAGATAAAATATCTTATCCTTGAATATCGAGACGGTATTACTCATACGCTTGGGAACTCCGCCCCAGTTAGAACAACATTTCAAATAAAAATTTGATGCCCTGTCTCCATACACTTTATATATTTTCTTTTCAGAAAAAAATACGGGGTTTCCTTCAAATTCTATGCAAGCAGTGATAGTCTCGCCATTATCAAAATCACAGATAAAGGAGGATTTCTCATCGTCTCCTCCGATAGCCCAGTTGCGCTCGTCATTTATAGTAGATGCCTGTATCTTGTTTCCCGATGCTACCCATACACGTCCACCGCAAATACACGCCGCATCACAGCGCTCCGGTGCTCCATGGCTGAGCCTTCCCGTCAAGGTAAATCCTTCTCCGTCGCCAAACTCAAATTTATCAAAAAACAGTGTGCCATCTTCCCTGTTGACAGCGGTTATAGTGTGAAATCCTGATATACCAAGGCCCTCTTCGTCCGTTATCTTTATTCCATCTCCGACCTTAAAATAATCCGTAAGCACGGCATCATCACTGTGAATACTTGAAAGTCCAAAATCAACCGAGCCAACTGTTCTTTTAGATATTTTATACGTTATTTCATCGGTAGTAATGCCAAATTTTCCATATTCTTCGGTTTCCGGATCGTAATAGATCATGTCCGGACAGATAATAATTTTCCCGTTGTAGTGATAAAAATTTTTGTTGCCTTCGCTTACTTTAAACATTTCCTGTCTGTTGTAGAAAAATTTACCGTCTTGTACGTTATAGATATAAGGAAGGTTTATACCCGCACCGTTGTTGAATTTTAATGGGTACTTTCTACGCCTTAACCTACCTCTTGAGACAAGCCAAGGATACATATCGGATGAAAAATTTATCATATCCTGAGCGCTATTTCCTTTTTTATTTTGCGGCAAGCGTAAGCCCTGTGTCAGATCTACATTTACCCTTGAAATCTTTGTCTTTGCATTGCACGCACCGGAAAAATATTTCATATCATTCCTCCTTGCGACTTTGAACTCATATTTTCATTGGCAATATTTGTAAGAATATGTTCAAGCGTATTTTCAAGTGAAAAAAGATTTTTTTCAAGCTCGTATATTTTTTCGGAATCGCTCATGGAAGGAGAAAGTCTTATTTTATCAATTTTAACCTTTGCCATATCAATTTCCTCCATGTCTTACATACCACTTAGCGTAAGATGCTATAGTATTCTCAAACATCTCCGAGGAGATCTTATATCTATCGTAATCTGACAGAAGAAAATCTATCATAGCAAAAAGATAATAGGCGTAAAGCCTTGCATACGGCATTGGTGCGGACGGCGATGCGTCTGCAGACACACTCTCAGGGAATTCTGATGCTTTAGCACCAAATATCTCGCTTATAACTATTCCCTCTGCTTCGCAAAGCCATTTAAGCTTTGTGTCTGTGTCAAATGCATTCGGATGAACCGAATCCACGTAATCAATAATTTGTTTAAATGTCATATATAAATTCCTTTCATAAAAATTCGGCAATAACCCCATATGAGTTATTGCCGTGTCAATAAAATTTTGCCTAAAGGCACGCGGTCATTTTTCGGTTGTATGATTATTATATCACATAAATAAAAATTTGTCGGCTCCCATGAGCCGACAAATTTTATAAATATTATTCATCAAATGAGAAGAAAACGGGAAGTCCGTTTTTGTATGCGGGATAGCACTCGCCCTGTACGAGAGGAAGAATCAGCTCAAGACACTCGTCTGTGACGTTGTTTCCTCTGTCGTTTATATAATGCGCGGGTACATACTTTGTCTTATTCGCGATAAGCTCAATGTCCATATGTCCGTAAACACTTGAATAAGGCTCGTTCTCTCCGTCGTTGTTTCTTATAATTACCATCATCTCACGGCTTACACCCTGCTCTGCCGCAAACGCCGCCGCGCGTCCTACGCCAAACGATTCGTTTATATCACAAGCAGATGCAATATGAGCACCACATCTCTGGGGAAGATTAAATTCAACCGAACGCACCTTACAGCCTATTCTGTCTTTTACTATAAGCTCAAGCGCCTTGCCCGTGCCCGAAAGTGCCTTATGACCGAAAGCATCAACTGCGCCACTTTGTACACCCTCACCGAGAAGTCTGCCGCCACGGCAAACAAGTCCCTCGGATACCGCAACAACGATATTGGGTTTTACCTTGAGAGCCGCCTTTACGTCGTCTATAAACTCGTCAACGTCAAACTCTCTCTCGGGAAGGTACACGAAATCAGGTGCCTCGCCCGTCACAATTCTACCAAGCGCCGCTGACGCGGTAAGCCAACCCGCATCACGTCCCATTATCTCAACTATTGTGACTGCGGGAACAGTATAAACTGCCGTATCCTTAATTATTTCCTGCATAATGACCGAGATAAACTTTGCCGCCGAGCCAAAGCCTGGAGTATGGTCGGTTCCCTTAAGGTCATTGTCAATGGTCTTGGGAACACCTATAATACGCATCTCGTATCCGCACTCCTTGGTGTACGCCGAAAGCTTTGCCACGGTATCCATAGAGTCGTTTCCGCCTATATAGAAAAAATATCTTATGTCATACTTTTTGAACACCTCTATAAGTCTTTCAAACGTCTTTGCATAATCGCTCTTATCAGGCGTAGGAAGCTTTTTACGGCAAGAGCCAAGCGCCGCCGCAGGAGTTCTCTTGAGAAGCTCAAGTTTATCCTCATTGTTTTCAAAAACAGCGTTAAGGTCTATAAGTCTTTCCTCAAGAAGTCCTTCAACTCCGTTTCTCATTCCATATATCTTGCCTATGCTCTTGCATTCTATCGCTCCTGCGATAACACCTGCAAGTGTTGCGTTTATGGCAGTCGTAGGTCCGCCTGACTGTCCTACTACCGCGTTTCCGTAAAGTACCGACATTTTACACCTCTGATTACTTTTTATTCGTGTTAGACACACCCTGTATTATACCAAATAAACCCTTGATTGTCAATATAAACTCTTTAAAATATAAGTGATTTTGACGTTTTATTTCCCTAATTACATTTTATAAACAGATACAACTCCGCTTATCTGTTGCACAGAAGCCGCCAGCTCCTCGTACGAATGCTTTCGCGCAGGTCTGACTGTAAACACCGCGCAGGGATGATCCTGCTCCGTGCTGCCGTTTTTGACCTCAAGACTCAAAACAGATGCGCCACTCTTCTTGACAGTATCAACAATGTCGCCAAGTCTTTTACTGTCCGAATATTCCACGTAAATCGAAAACACAGTGCGGTTTACGAGCAAAAAGCCCTCCAGCTTATAAAACACAATCTCTGCCAAAAGCACCAGAATGGTTGCCAAAACTGCGACCTCGTAAAATCCCGCACCGCAGCAAAGACCCACTATCGCCGCAGTCCATATGCCTGCCGCAGTGGTAATTCCCTTTATCTCTCTGCGTTTTATGACCATTACAGTTCCCGCGCCGATAAATCCCACACCTGCGATAACCTGTGCGCCGAGACGTGTTAAATCTGTATAAAGCCCAAGTTCAAAAACAATATATTGGCTGGTCAACGTAGTCATTGCTGCTCCAAGACATATAAGGATATGCGTTCTGAAGCCCGCCGCACGTCCCTTTCGCTCACGCTCAATACCTATAAATCCGCCAAGCAATACCGCAAGCACGAGTCTGACGGTCACGCTTATCCAGTCAAGACTTGCGCCTCGCAAAAAGTCTAAAAACTCAAACATTTCCGCCCTCCTCTCAAAGCTCTTCTACCGAGCGTACCTTATCCTGCTCGGCAACTATTGTAATAACTTCATCGTGACTCATTTTCTTAGGCAGTCTCAAGGAAAACACCGCCCTGTCAGATGGGTCTTCATTGGTTGCCTTGGATATATCAATATCATACACCGTCACACTTTTTTGATTGAGCGCGGCAATTATCTGCGACACGCAATCAATATGCTCAAATTCCACGTAAAGATTCACGTTTCTTGCTTTTGCAAACATAGCATGCTCAAGTCTTGAAAACAGAACTACCGTTATAAGAATAAATACACAACCTATAATTGCCGCAAGATAAAATCCTGCGCCTATGGCAAGACCCATACAGGCGCTAGCCCACAGTCCCGCGGCGGTTGTAAGTCCCTTTATCTTCTGCTTGCCCGTGACCATAATTGTACCAACGCCAATAAAACCTATGCCGCTTATTACCTGCGCACCGATACGGGAAACGTCTGCAGTGACAAGAATATCCCATTTACCTATCATTACAGAAAAATATATTCCAAGTATCATAGTGAGCGCAGAGCCCATACATATTATGGTATGAGTTCTGATACCCGCGGGGCGGTTTTTAAGCCCTCGGTTGATACCTATAATGCCGCCGCAGACACAAGCAAGCAGGAGTCTGAGCGCCACGTCCAAAAACGTTAATTTCATATTATCACCCTATCATATATTAAAAATCGCGCAGTACAGGTCTTAATGATTGACGACCGTACTGCGCGGCTTTTTTATTTACCACATTTTTCGTAACCGTCCATATACGCGGTATAAGACCTTACTCCAATGACGACTTCTCCATCCATCTGAAGCACGGTGGGAATATCGTATTCCACCTTGACGTGCTTACCGCAAATAACATCAACGATATCATTGTACTTGATGTGAGTGCCCTTATATACCGTTGGGAAAACAGTCAGCACTCTTGCACGTGAGCAGTTATGGAGTATCATTACGGAAAGACTGTCGCTGTTTCTGTCCTGGTCGGGCGCTATCATCATTCCGCCACCGTAAAATCTACCCTTCATAGCGGAAACAAGCCATGCGTTCCTGTATTCACGTGTGACTCCGTCAACGGTCACTTTTGCGCGGGGAAGCTTGTAGCCGCCAAGGATAAGCTTTATTGCCGCCGCAGTATAACTCGCCTTTTTATTGGATCTCTTCTTTTGTTCTTCAACCTCATAGCAGACCTCTCCGTCAAGTCCAAAGCCTGCTCCGTTGATAAATTTCGCCTTTATTCCCTTTACCTCTACCGTAGGCAGATTCTTAAGATAAGGTCTTATATCAATAAGCTTTTCAATCTTCTCCGTCTCATTTTCGTTTATATCACGGACAAAGTCATTACCCGTTCCCGACTTCAACGCGCAAACAGGACACGGAAATTCAAACCCATATGTATTTGTTGCAAATCTGCTGAGCGTTCCGTCGCCTCCGCACACAAGCACCTTGTCCTCGGACGTAAGCTTAGGCAAAAGATCCTTTACATCATACTCCAAAAGGCTTATATGCGTGACGTTATTTTTACTTTTTCCCTTAAGTATAACCTCGATGTCGTTATGGTCGTTGTTTGATCTGGGATTATAAAGAAGGTATATCATTTTTAATTCCTCTTTGCTAATTTTATTTGTCCGTCTTTTCCTTGAGGTCATCAAGCTCACGGCTGAGCTTGTTGAGTTTGGTCTGTATCTTAGCAAGCTCCTGTGATACAGGGTCGGGTATATTTACCTGATCAAGATCCTGAACAGGCTTGCCATGCCTACGAACCACCTTGGCGGGAATACCCACCGCCGTGCTGTTTGTAGGCACTTCCTTAAGCACTACCGCATTAGCGGCAACCTTACTGTCGTCGTTTATTTTGATAGGACCGAGCACCTTTGCTCCGGCTCCTACCATAACGTTGTTTCCAAGCGTTGGATGACGCTTACCTACATCCTTGCCTGTACCTCCAAGTGTGACGCCCTGATAGATCGTACAGTTATCTCCTATCTCGGCAGTCTCACCTATGACCACTCCCATACCGTGATCTATGAAAAGACCTTTTCCTATGGTTGCACCGGGATGTATCTCAATACCAGTAAAAAATCTCGCAAGCTGACTCACAGCTCTTGCCGAAAAATAGTGCTTTCCAAGATAGAGCTTATGGGAAACTCTGTAAGCGAGTATCGCATGAACTCCAGAGTACAGAAGCAAGACCTCAACCGTACCTTTTGCTGCGGGATCGCGCTCTTTAACTGCTCGAACGTCATATTTTATTTCTTTTATCAACGCATTGATCGTATCAGGCATAAGATCTGATAAAATTGAATTTGTTGATCTTTTTTTGCTGTTCATAAACGATTCCCCCTTCCAAAAGATATAAATCTTAGGTATGCACAATCTTATTACATTTTATTATATCATATAACAAAAGTTTCGTCAATAAGAAAAAAAGACTATTTTCAACAAAGTTTGTCAAAAAAAACAAAAAAGGCGAGCATGAAGCTCGCCCTCAATGTTGTTAATAGTCTGTATTTACTCCAATGTCTTTTATCGACTTGGCATCTTTAATGTTTTGTGAGTTCACTTCAATATCATCAAACAAACCCTGACATTTATCAAAAAACATCTTATCTATTAGAGATGAATTAAAGTTCTGAAACCATTTTTGGCTATTGTTTTCCGCATACGCTCCGAGATCAAGATCGTATTTCATAATAACGTGATATCCGTCTTCGCCCTCTACCATAGCAATATCACCGACCTTCATAGCTTTAACTGTATTAAGCATTTCAAGCATATATCCACTATACGTTGATTTTTCAAGATCCGACATATATATTCCGTTTGAAATCTCAAAGGTCTTGGAATAGTCAGTATTTACCGAGCTGTCCGCGCCCTTTTTCTCAAACTCGGCAAAATCTTTCTTTTCTATATTGCAAAGCTGATTTGCCATCTGCAGACGCGCCACCATCTCGTCCTTTGTATAGTAGAATTTCTTTATCGCTCCCTTATCATCCGTGACGAAACGAGTCATACCGTTCTCCTTATCGTAAAGATATTCTCCCGTTTCCTTATCATACGCTATGGTCTCACCATTGGAATCCTTATTATACATTCCGTCGCCATCATCATCACGCTTGATTCCATTTTCCAAGTCGTAAAGTGCAGGACCGTCCTCGCCGTTGAAGTATATAACATTTCCAAATTCGTCGCGCACGTACTCATAATAAAAATTACCGATCAGTATATGCTTAAATCTATAGTAATTTTCTTTATAATGATCCTCTTTTACGCCGTCAGCTATCTTTGACGCATCCGAGCCCCCGTATATATATTCGCGCACGTACTGAACCTTAGCCTCCGCGATATATATTTCTCTTAGCGTATCCGAATCAACTCCGTACTCTGAAAGCATGCCGTCAAGCTTTTCCTTTGAGCCGTCTCCGATATAGCCAAGGTCAATATAGAGCTGTATCTGCTCGTCTATTTCGTCGTAATATGCCTGTGGAAGACCCTCAATATCTCCGTCAGCTACAAGCTGGTCAAAAAGAACAAGTGCGGCGAGATAGGTCTTACAGTCATCAAGCACTCTCTGACTGTAATACTCCTCGTATGTCATATCCGAGCCTTCTATTTTTGTATTCCAGAAGGACTCCGAATCAACGTCATATCCGCTATTGTAAAGGTCGCCCTTAACACGCGAAAGCATAAACTCGTAAAACGCCGTGTCTATCCTCTGTCCCTCGCACTCGAGAACAACGGGAGACTTGTTTATGTGAGCAATTATCGCAAAAACTCCCACAATTATAGCCACGACAAGCAATACAGCTACTACGGACAGAGTTATTATCAAAGGCTTTTTACTTTTTTTGTATGTCTTTTCCATTTTTATCTCCGTCCTTTATCAGTAAAGCACATTTGCTGCAACGTCCTTCATATCGGGAAGCGCCTCCAGCACCTTTTCGTCAATGCTTATCATATCCTCGTAATTTTCGCAAAGCTCCTCGTAAAGCATTGATATAAACTCTGCATTAAAACCTGCAAAGACACCCTTGTAAGCCTCGTCGTCATAAGCCTTTGCGTCGTGCTCTGCCCTGTAAATTATATGGAATCCCGCGCCCGAGTCCACAACTCTGCACTCGCCGAATTCCATCTCCGCAGCAAGCGACGCGATTTCGTCAAAATACGCGTAATGCGAGCCCTGAGCCTCGTAATATCCCGACTCGACACGGAGATACGCCTTCTGATTTCCGTACTCTCCCTCGCTGTAATCGTCTATCATCTGCTCAAATTCCTCGGGAGTCTTATTTCCCTTTGCAAGCTCTTCTGCCCACTTACCTATCTCGTCAATTTTCTCGGCGGTGTGGTAGTGAGCTATTTTGTTACCCTCGCTGTCTGTCTTATGCTTTGGATAACCCGTTGTGTCGTACGCTATTTTTTTCGCGCTCTCATCGGTATAATAAACCGTATCGCCAAATTCATCGGTCTCAAGCTTCGAGGAGTCGTAAACATCGGTTCGTGTGACTCCGTTCTTTGTATCATAAGCTATCTTGTTTGCCTTTTCGTCGGTGTAGTAGATTGTGTCACCGTTCTTGTCGGTCACAGTTTCATAATAATACGCCGCCAAAAACACCTGCTTGTAGCACGCGTAATTTCCCTTGAGGAACTCATGCTTGCGCGTTTCTCCGTTTTCAGCCTTGAGACCGTCAGTGCCAAAGAAATACTCCTTGACCTTATCCATCTTAAGCTCGCCGATATATATATCGCGGAGAATATTGACGTTAACTCCGTACTCCGCCAAAACCGCATTGAGAGAATTTTTCGAGCCTGCTAATTCAATAAGAACGTCTATAGCGTCGTCTATCTGCTTTTTTTCTTCCTTGGAAATCTCCAACCCCTCTTTATCAAAAAGATACTGCGCTATCATATACTGCGACACGTCCTTGAGCGTACGGGTTTTATAGTACTCGTCCACCGTGAGTCCCTGCGAGTTCATAATAGTTCCCCACCACGCAGATGAGGAGACGTTGTAGCCGTAGTTTTGGAGAAGTCCCTTCATTCGCGTCATAAAGAACTCCACCTCATAAACGCTTACTGAAATTTTACTGTCCTCTATTTTCATTACCTTTTTACTGCCGCAGGATACAAGTGATATTGCCGACACAAGCATCACGCAAACAAGCAAAAGGGATATTATTTTTTTTGACATAGTCAATTCCTTTCAGAATGTACAGAAATACCTATTTTATTATACATCGCAAAAATAACTATTTCTTTTCTGTTTTTTGTACTGTTTCGATATATTTTTCAAACAATTTGTTAATAAGCGCAGTTGCGTTCTCACCCGATTTGAGTCTGAACACTACGTAGCTATCGCCCATCTGACCCATAACGACACGAAGTCTGTTGCCCGCAATATGCGACATAATACTCCACATATCCATATCAAATCCGTCGGGATACATTCTGACCTCGTTGCCCATCTGAGTTATCTGCTTTATGCCAAAGCTTATGGCATTTGCGCGGATAAGCGCGATACGCAACAGATTCTCAACCTGATACGGCAGCTCGCCGAAACGGTCAAGCAGCTCGTCGGCAATGTCGTCCATGTCATACTCGTTCTGAATGAGCGCAATTCTCTTGTAAAGCGCCATTCTCTGCGAGGGGTATTTGACGTATTTGTCGGGCAGGTACGCATCGTAATTAAAGCTTACCACGCAATCCTTTTTATCGGTCTTGACCTCGCCCTTTTCCTCAAGCACGGCGTCGTTCAGAAGCTTTATATAAAGGTCGTAGCCCACTGCGTCAAGATGTCCGTGCTGCTCAGCTCCGAGAAGATTGCCCGCACCTCGTATCTCCATATCGCGCAAGGCTATTCTGAAGCCCGCGCCGAACTCGGTATATTCCCTTACTGCCTCAAGTCGCTTCTGCGCTATTTCGGACACTGACTTGTCCTTTGGGAACGTAAAGTAAGCGTACGCTCGCCTTGAGGAACGTCCGACACGTCCGCGTAGCTGATGAAGCTGTGAAAGACCAAGTCTGTCTGCTCTATCAACTATCAAAGTGTTAGCGTTGGGAATGTCAATTCCCGTCTCAATAATGGTCGTTGACACAAGAATATCTATCTCGCCCGTGAGCATTCTGCTCCATATATCCTCAAGCTGCTCCTTGTCCATCTTTCCGTGAGCCACGGCAATTTTTGCCTCGGGAATTTCCCGCGCGAGCCTTGCCGCCACGTTGTCGATAGACTCCACGAAATTGTGAAGGAAGAACACCTGTCCGCCTCGGCGAAGCTCTCGCTTTATCGCCTCGGTTATGATTATATCGTCGTATTCAAGAACGTAGGTCTGCACGGGAAGTCTGTCACCAGGCGCTTCGTCAAGAATAGACATATCGCGTATTCCGCCCATAGCCATATTGAGAGTTCTCGGAATGGGGGTAGCCGTAAGTGTCAGCACGTCAACGTTTGTCGCAAGCTGCTTGAGCTTTTCCTTTTGCGCCACGCCAAATCGCTGCTCCTCGTCAACTATAAGCAGTCCAAGGTCACGGAATTTTATATCCTTTCCGAGTAGCTTGTGAGTACCGATGATTATATCCACGTCGCCTCGCGCAAGTCTTCGGAGTGTTTGTTCCTGCTGCTTTGGCGTGCGGAAACGGGATATCATATCCACGTTTACAGCGAAATTTCTCATTCGGCTGACTGCAGTCTGATAATGCTGTAGCGCAAGGATAGTCGTGGGGACGAGTATTGCCACCTGCTTGCCCGAAAGCACTGCCTTATACGCCGCGCGGAACGCCACCTCGGTCTTACCGTAGCCAACGTCTCCGCAGAGCAGTCTGTCCATAGGAACGTCCCGCTGCATATCCTGCTTTATATCCTCGATGGCATCAAGCTGACACTCGGTCTCGTCGTAATCAAACGCCTCCTCAAAGCTTCTCTGCATCTCGTCGTCGGGTAAAAATGAATAGCCCGGCTTTCTCATTCTCTCGGCGTAGAGCTTTATAAGCTCCTTCGCCATTTCCTTGACCGCGCCCTTTGCGCGAGCCGTAGCCTTTTTCCAGTTCTCGCCACCCATTTTAGAGAGCTTCACAAGTCCGTCGTCCGAGTGCGCGCCGATGTATTTTGACACAAGGTCAAGCTTTTCAACGGGCATACACAGCTTGTCGCTTCCCGCGTACTGTATGCTTATATACTCGCGAGTGACTCCGTCTATCGTGAGCTTTTCAATACCGAGATAACGTCCGATACCGTAGGTTTCGTGAACCACGATATCCCCAACGTTCAGCTCGGCGTAAGACAAAATAGCCTTGCCGTCGCGCCTCTTTTTTCTTGAGCGTTGAGTCTTTGACGGCGCGTTCAGGCTGCCCGTTCGCGCGTCTGTGTTAGTTGTGAGCAGAGCTATTCTCGGACTTATAAGCTCAAACCCGAAAAGACACTCTCTCCACTTGATATATATAACGTTTTTAGGCACGTCAGAAATTGAAACGTCACCCTTTTTGCTCTCAACGACAGCCGAAAAGTCCGCGTCGCAAAGTATCTCGCAGAGGTTTTTCGCGCTGGTCTCGTTTTCAGCCAT
>JAZOUO010000019.1:0-36140 GCA_045658225.1 Eubacteriales bacterium | reverse complement strand
TGCGTCGGATTTTCTCGTCATTCCCGTTGAGGCGTCACCTTGGGGACTTTTCGGACTTGCGAATATGTTTGAGTTCTATGAGCAGGTAAAGCTTATATGTCCCAATCTTGAGCTTATGGGAATTGCGATAACCAAGGCAAGTGAGAGAAAGAATTATTTCAAGCAGACGGTGGAAACCCTCTCGTCGCTTGATAACGTAAGACTGCTCAAGTCTATAATCAGAATAGACAGCACGGTCGAGTGGTCGCAGGATAACAGCAAGCCCGTTATGGCTTACAAGAAAACAAGCCGCGCAGCCGGTGAATATATGGAACTTGCAAAGGAGATTATGAGTTATGCCGATAGGTAAGGACAGCATCACAAAAAGAGTAGCAAAGGTAGAATCCCCCGCAGTTGAAGTAAAAGAAGAAAAGATAGCTCCCGAGCTTGTAGCTACTACGGCGGCAGCTCCTAAAAAGGATGCGAACAAGTCGCCTGCGAAAAAGACAACTACAACAAAGTCAACTACAACAAAGTCAACTACCAAGAAATCTACAAGCAGTACTACTAAAAAGGCTCCCGCTAATAAGCCCGCAACCGAAACCCTTACTCCTCCTACAGAAGAGCCCAGGGTAGCAACAAACGTACTCTCAAACGTTGCTCCCGAAACAGTTGAGGCGGTTATAGGACATAAGGAAAACAGTAGCTTTGAAAAAGTGCAGATCGGTGATCGCATGCCTTCATATTTGCTTTAAATTAAAAAACGGCAGAATTTCTGCCGTTTTTTCATTTTGTTAAAGTTCATTTAATATTATAAATATATAATATGGCAAACAAGGAATATCTAAACACAAGAAAAATGTGCCATAATTATTGTACCGTTTTGGAGGAAAGGTGGAAATTACAATGAAAAACATCAAAATTGTTGCTGACAGTACCTGCGATTTATCTCCGGACTTGATAAAAAAATACGATATATCAATAATTCCGCTTTTTATCGTCCTTGACGAGAAAAGCTATTACGACGGAGTAGACATAACACCCGACGAAATATACGATTGGTCAAACGAAAACAAGACTACACCAAAGACTGCGGCAGTATCGTTTGAGCGCGTCACAGAAACCCTCACGCCATTTATGGAGAATGGCGACGACATCATCTTCTTTGGCATTTCGTCCTCTATGAGCAACACCTGCAACGTAGTCCGTCTCGTTGGCGAGCAGGAGGAGTATAACAGACTGTTCGTTATCGACTCTCAAAATCTCTCAACGGGTATCGGTCTTCAAATCATAAAGGCGGCGGAAATGGCGAAATCAGGCAGGTCTGCCGAGGAGATAGTTGCCGAGATCGAGGGCGCAAGAGGCAGAGTCCGCGCATCGTTCGTTGTTGATAACCTTACCTTCCTCGCTCGCGGTGGAAGATGCTCCACCATTACCGCTGTTATGGCAAACACTCTGCGTCTGCACCCTATGATAACCGTTCACAACGGCGCAATGGGCGCAGGCAAGAAATTCAGAGGCAAGATTGACGTGGCTATTCTCGACTACGTAAACGGCCTTATGTCCCAGATAAAGAACGCCGAGCCCGAAAGAATATTCATCACGCACTCGGGCTGCTCACAGGAGCTTATTGACTCCGTGCACGAAAAGCTCTCCGAGCTTAACTATTTTGACGAGATACTCATTACCCGCGCGGGCGGCGTCATCTCCAGCCATTGCGGTCCTAACACTCTTGGTGTTCTCTTTTACGAAAAATAATCACAAAAAAACGCATCCTTTAGGATGCGTTTTATATTTCTTAATAATTCTTAAAAATATACCAACTTCATTGAAAAAAATTTTTTTGTGTGTTAGAATATTCAAGGCAAAAAAACAAGATTTGACAATGGAGAATTATAAATGGATTTTTGGTGTAATGTGCTTAGGATACTTGACGCAGAAATGACCAAGCCCACACTATACGGCTGGTTTCATATTCTGTTTTTCGTACTGTCTATCGCCGCAGGCGTGTTGCTGTGCTTTTTGTATAAAAAAGGGTATATCCGCAACGTCCGCCGCGTCGTACTCATAGTGGCTATAACCGTTATTGTGCTTGAGGTTTACAAGCAAATAAATTATAGCTTCTCTTATGAGAACGGTATAAGCTTTGATTATCAATGGTATGCTTTCCCGTGGCAGTTCTGCTCCACTCCTATGTATATAGGCTTGCTTGCAGGACTTACCAAGGGCAAATTCCATGACTTTATGTGCTGCTTTCTCGCTACATTTGCGGTGTTTGCAGGCGCGGCGGTAATGTTTTATCCCGAGAGTGTTTTTATCAGCACAATAGGAATTAACATTCAGACAATGGTCTGTCACGGCTCTATGATAACCGTGGGAATATTCCTTTACTATACAAATCACGTAAAAGCGGAGTTTAAGACGCTATTCAAGGCAGTTCCCGTGTTTGCGGGCTGTGTCAGCATAGCAGTAATACTCAACGAGGTAGGACATGCCGTGGGACTTACAGAGGATCATTTCTTTAATATGTTCTACATCAGCCGCCACGAAGATCCCCACCTTCCCGTCTATTCAAGCATTCAGGGTATCGTTCCGTATCCTTGGTGTCTGATAATTTACATAATCGGCTTTAGCGCCGCGGCGGGTGTTATTTTGCTCATAGCTATGGGGCTTAAAAAGATTGGCGCGGTCGCAAGTAAAAAAGCGAATTCCAAAACAGTTGCGTAATAAAACACAAAAAAACAAGTGCGTACGTTGAAGCATAGCTTGACAATGTACGCACTTGTTTTTTATTTAATTTCATTGATATCGTAAGGTGTTGTCTGATATACGAAGTAATTGAGCCAGTTGTAGTACAAAAGGTTTGCCGCGGATCTCCACGTCACGACAGGATCTTTTGTATCGTCGTCATTCGGAAAATAGTTTTTGGGTATCTCAATGGGAAGTCCGAGATTTTTGTCGCGGAAATATTCCTCGCGGAGCGTGTTTGCGTCATACTCGGGGTGTCCCGTGACGAATATCTGTCTGCCCTGAGGAGTTGAGCATACGTAAACTCCCGCCTCATCGGACGAGGAGAGTATGCGAAGTCCCTGCACCGCCTCTATGTCCTCTCTGTGACACGTCGTATGTCTTGAATGAGGGGCTAAAAACTCGTCGTCAAAGCCACGGAAAAGTATGGATTTCGGATAGTCCTTTTTATGATTGAAAATTCCGAAGAGCTTTTTGTCAAGAGGGTGCTTTTTTACGCCGAAGTGATAGTAAAGTCCCGCCTGTGCGCCCCAGCAGATGTGCAATGTGGACGTCACGTGCGTCTTGCTCCACTCCATAATCTCGCAAAGCTCTTCCCAATACTCGACCTGTTCAAACTCCATATGCTCAACGGGTGCGCCCGTGATTATGAGTCCGTCGTATTTCTTGTGCTTGACCTCGTCAAAGGTCTTGTAGAACGCAAGCATATGGTCCTCGGACGTGTGCGTGGACTTGTGGCTCGCGGTCTGGAGCAGGTCAAGCTCCACCTGAAGCGGCGAGTTTCCCACAAGGCGTGCGATCTGCGTCTCTGTCACTATCTTCTTGGGCATAAGATTGAGCATAAGTATATGAAGCGGTCTTATGTCCTGCGTGATAGCGCGAGTCTCTGTCATTACGAATATATTTTCTTCAAGCAACGTGTTCGTCGCGGGAAGAAGATTTGGTATTTTAATAGGCATTGGGGAATGTCTCCTTTTTATATTACGAGATGATATTACGAAATCGCGTCAAGCGCCTGCTTGATGTCGGAAATAAGGTCGTCTGCGCTTTCAATTCCGCAGGAAAATCTTACAAGGTCAGCAGAAACGCCCGCAGCCTTAAGCTCCTCGTCGTTCATCTGTCTGTGGGTTGCGGATGCGGGATGCAGGCAACAGCTTCTCGCGTCTGCAACGTGCGTCTCTATTGCGGCAATCTTGAGGTTTTTCATAAACTCCTCTGCCTTTGCTCTGCCGCCCTTGACGCCAAAGCTGACAACTCCGCACGTGCCGTTCGGCATATATTTCTGTGCGAGGTCATAGTACTTATCACCCTCAAGACCTGGGTAGGTCACCCACGCGATTCTGTCGTCAGACTGCAGATACTTTGCAACTGCAAGTCCGTTCTCACAATGACGCGCCATTCTTACGTGCAGACTTTCAAGCCCGAGGTTGAGAATAAACGCATTCTGCGGTGACTGTATCGCTCCAAAATCGCGCATAAGCTGTGTGGTAGCCTTTGTAATAAACGCGCCCTCAATGCCAAATCTCTCGGTATATGTCACGCCGTGGTAGCTCTCGTCGGGCGTGCAGAGTCCGGGGAATTTGTCCGCGTACTTTGTCCAGTCAAATTTACCCGAATCAACTATACAACCGCCCACAGCCGCGCCGTGCCCGTCCATATACTTTGTTGTGGAATGTGTGACTATGTCAGCTCCCCACTCAAAAGGACGGCAATTTACAGGGGTTGCAAAGGTATTGTCAATGATAAGCGGAACGCCGTGAGCGTGAGCCGCCTGTGCGAACTTTTCTATATCAAGCACGGTAAGCGCGGGGTTAGCTATGGTCTCACCGAAAACTGCCTTTGTGTTAGGTCTGAATGCGGCGTCAAGCTCTTCCTTTGTGCAATCGGGGGATACGAAGGTAAACTCCACACCCATCTTCTGCATAGTGACCGCGAAAAGATTGTACGTTCCGCCGTATATGGACGAGGACGAAACAACGTGGTCGCCGCAGGACGCGATGTTAAACACCGCAAAGAAGTTTGCCGCCTGACCCGAGGACGTAAGCATAGCCGCCTTGCCGCCCTCCATCTCGCAGATTTTAGCCGCAACGTAGTCGTTTGTGGGGTTCTGAAGTCTTGTGTAAAAATATCCCGACGCCTCAAGGTCGAAAAGCTTTCCCATATCTGCGCTTGTACTGTATTTGAAAGTCGTGGACTGAACTATCGGAATTTGTCTGGGCTCACCGTTTCCTGGGGTATATCCGCCCTGAACGCATTTTGTTTCCATCTTGTAGTTGGACATTTTTATTTCCTCCTTAAATTGCCTTGCGGCAAGAATTTTTATATGTTTTACTCGGCTTTTGCGCCAATATCACTTTCAAAAGCATCTTGATATATTTTTGAAGCACCGCTGAGGTCGATATCTACTAGCGAATCGCACCCAAAGAACGCCTGTGAATGTATTTCCGTTTTGCCGCCCGTGACCTTGAGCGACACCATATTGTCGCAGCCAAAGAACGCATCACCCGATATGGTCTTGAGAGACGCGGGGCAATCAATCGCGGCGAGTGAACGGCAATTTACAAACGAACGTATGCCGATAAACTCAAGCTTGTCGGAGAAATTTATCTCGACAAGACTCTTGCAGTTTGCAAACGCCTTATTTTCAATACGTGTGCAGGTGTCAAGAAGTGTAATTTTTCTGAGCGACGCGGGAACAAAGTCCTCATTCCAGTCAGCAGTTTTCGCTCCGAATATGTAGCCTATATACGTGTTTTTGTTGCCGTCGCCGATAACAGACAACGTCATATCACACATCGACCTGCACAGATAAAACGCACCTAAACCAACGATCTTAACGCTACTAGGCAGCTCTATTTTGACAAGAGCCTGGCAGATTGAAAAAGCGTAATCTCCTATGCTCTCAAGTGTTTCAGGAAGCCCTACGTAGCAGAGCTGGTCGCACTCGTAGAATGCGAATTTTCCTATACTCTTAACGCCGAGAAGAACTATCGCCTCAACGCTCTTTACACCGTAAAATGCACGGTCTGCAACCGCTTTCTCCCCCTCGCCTACAACTATCATCTCAAGCGACGTGGGAATATTAAGAGCGTTTTTGTCGTATTTATCCGCGCCGAAAATATAGCCTACATGTGTATTCTCTCCCCCGTCTCCAATAAACGGCAGGCGTATAAGCTGGAGCTTTGAGCATTCCTTGAATGCTCCCTGTCCTATAAATTTGACGCTGTCAGGCACGTAAACACTTCGGAGCTTGCTCTGCCCGTCTGGCACATAAAAAGCTTCCTCAGCTATCCGTGTGACGTCTTTTCCGTCTATCTGCGACGGGATAACTATCATCTCGCTTTGTCCGATATGCTTGTCTATCTTCACTCCGTCCTCGGTCGCGGTGTATTCAAACTCATCTGACACAGTAGGTGTCAGGTCAGAAAAAGCAGACTCTGCATTTTTTTTGTATTTTTCGTAAGCCTCAAGCTCTTTTTCAATATTCTCAAGGGTACTTGGCTTGAAGTTATCCTCAAGTAGCTCGGGCTTTTCTCCATTGCCTATAGCAGGCGTCTTAGAGCAGGAGCAAAGCAGAGCCAAGAGCATAAATGTTGTGCCTATCTTAATTATCTTCTTCAAATTCTTCTTCCTCTTCTTCAAGGTTTTTTGCCGTATCCGCCACCACCTTACGGTAAAGCAAAGGTGCTAAGAATATCATAAACTGCCATATAAACCACTCGCCTGTCTTTATCATAAGCGTGGGAAGCTCTTTTCCCGTATCCTCGTCTATCGGCACGGGCGTATTTTTGCTATAAATTATAACGGCGGGGAGCATCAACGCAAAGGTGAATATAAAAACCGCCAACAGTGAGATAAAGCTCTCCCTGTGAAGCACTTCCGCATCACGTTCTTTCCATATAGCGTAAAATATAAGCTGGAATATAAGCAGTATGCACACTGGAAGTATAAACATAATATGCTCTATAAGCCACATAGCGTTTTTCATATCCCCAGTCCTATCGGGTATTATCTCTTCAAGCTTTTGTTCAACAGCCTCCAGCACGTCTACGTATCCGTACATCAAAGTCGCAACAAGCACGCAGAGCAGAGTGGCGCAGATAAGCGTCCTTAAAATATTCAATTTTTTCTTATCCGCACCTGTCATAAGCACTCCTTATATGTTATATCTGCTTGTGAACACTCTTGTACTCGTCGTAATATCTGTAATAGGGGCATCTGTTGGTGTCGCGGGAGAGAAAATCTACCATTTCGTCCTCATCAAGCGACATAGTGCAGACGTATTCGTCCCACATCTCGTCGTAGTCGTAAAACTCACAGCTATCACATCTGCCCGTCTTGACTTCATTTGTTTTAGGTGTCTTGTTCTGCATATTATTCCTCAATTCAGCATATCCGACGAAAACGAATGGGGCAACAGCTCTGCAAGCGTAAACACCTTGACGTCTTCTCCGTCTGCAACAATTATCTCAAAATCACCCGAGCAAAATTCACTCATCACCTGCCTGCAAAATCCGCAGGGTAAGCAAGCCTCTGTCGGAGCTTGTCCTTTTGGCGCGCCCACTATGGCAATAGCCGTAAATTCCCTGTGTCCGTGTGTGACCGCCGCGGTTATTGCGACTCTCTCGGCGCAAATAGCGCCGCCGTATGACGCGTTTTCAACGTTCGCGCCCGTGTATATCTCACCGTCCGTGCAAAGAAGCGCCGCGCCAACGTGGAAATTTGAGTAAGGCGCATACGCACCCTCTCTTGCCTCTACCGCCTTGTTTAATAACTCTTTTGCTTTTATCTTTTCCATAAAAACCTCAAATAAGGCTCTCGCCCTCTAAATTATAGTCGACTCCCAAAAGGCTTGCAACCGTTGCCGCAATGTCCGAGAACGTGTCTCTTGTGCCGTAATTTACGGGAGCTATCTGTTTTCCGTAAATAAGAAGCGGCGTGTGCTCGCGCGAGTGATCGGTGGACTGAATATATCCCGGGTCACAGCCGTGGTCGGCGGTGATAAGCAACACGTCGTCCTCTCGCATCTTACTCATAAAGCTCGGCAGCCACGTGTCAAACTCGCAGATTGCCTTTGCATATCCGTCTATATCGTTTCTGTGACCGTACACCATATCAAAATCCACGAGATTGACAAAGCAAAGGCCCTCAAAGTCTCTGTCCGCTATCTCAAGCGTCTTTTGCATTCCCTCGGTGTTCGAGTGGGTATAGTGGCTCTCGGTCGTGCCGCGACCTGCGAAAATATCGTATATCTTGCCGACAGAAATCACGTCCTTGCCGTTTTTCTTGAGCAGGTCAAGAAGTGTATCTGTCGTGGGCTCAAGCGAGAAATCATGTCTCTTTGCGCTTCTCTTGAAGGGATGCTCGCCGACAAAGGGTCGCGCGATAACTCTGCCCACTCCGTGCTTTCCACAAAGTATTCTGCGCGCAATTCTGCAATACTCATAAAGAGTTTCAATATCCACTATATCCTCGTGAGCCGCTATCTGAAAAACGCTGTCTGCCGAGGTGTAGACAATAAGGTCACCACTCTCCATATGCTGTTTTCCGTAATCACGGATAACGTCCGTGCCCGAATAAGGCTTGTTGCAAAGTACTCCTCTGCCCGTCTGTCGTATAAACTCGTCAATCACCTCGGGCGGAAATCCGTCGGGGTACGTGGGCAGCGGGTTTTTCGAGATAAGTCCCGCAATCTCCCAATGTCCAACGGTCGTGTCCTTGCCGCGAGATTTCTCCATCATACGCGCGTACGCACCGATAGGCGCATCAATCTTATCTATACAGTCAACTCCGTCAATGTTGGCAAGTCCCAAGCGTCTCATATTGTCCGCGCAAAAATATTCTGAACGGGATATGCTGCCGAGGGTATTCGTGCCCTTATCACCGAAATCCGCCGCGTCAGGCAGCTCGCCAACGCCAAAGCTGTCAAGTACTATCAAAAATACTCTTTTCATATATTATCCTTTCTTAATTAGCAAAATCAGTTCTTGGGTGAACCCTCCATAAAATACGCCGCCTCGGAGTCAGCGCAGTTGAGGAAGAATGCCAAGGGGAACATCTCAAGCGCACGTCCAACGTTTCCTGGGTCGTCGTTTGTGGAAAATCCCATATGATAACGGATAGCAAACGCCTCGTCACGTGTGAGCTTCATATAACCCGACGCGATATAAACGGACTTCTCCCCGTGTCCGTAAGGAAGCGTGTCCTCTATTGTGTAGTAGGGCACGGACTCCCATCTGCCCTCGGGATTTTTGACGTTTCGGTAGCTGACCTTATAAAAATTCGTCTTGCACAGGTCGTGAAGGAGCGCCGCAATAGCTATGCTCTCGTCGGAGAACTCTATGCCGTACATCTCCTTTATTCTCGGACGGGAAAGTATGTCGCAAAGGCAGTCATAGACGTTAAGGCTATGCTCGAGAAGTCCCCCCTCATACGCGCCGTGATAGCGTGTGCTTGCGGGAGCGTAGAAAAAGTCGCAGGACTCCGAGCAGAGATAAGCGAGGAGTTTGTCCGAGCCTTCACGTGTTATTTTTGACTTGAAAATTTCAATAAATCTTTCCTTGTTTGTCATAATTTTACCCTCGTTTTCTATATTTTAAGCCTATCTATCCATTATAATATAGTTATACAATTATATTATAATAAAACGCAAGGGGTTTGTCAAGTGCGGGGGAGAAAAACAAGGCAAAAGGTAAATCCTTTTGCCTTACATATCTTTTTCTTTTTCCTTTACTTTCTGTCTACAGTGACATGAAAGCTGCTTTCGCTTTCGCTTCAGCCCGCATTTCTGCGAAATGCTTAAACAAAGAGCACCGTTCAAGAGGGAAAGACGTCGTAATTTCACTTCCGCGAAATTTGCTCTGCGAGCACCCGACTACCCCTTTCCCTCTTAAAAATCACCCTATCCCACGAGTTTGCAAGCAAACTCGTCTATCAAACGAAGTCTGTAGACACTATTACGTTGTAGTGTGCCTCTGGCACAGGTGCCGCAGGCACATGGGGTGGGGTTGGTTCTTAGGAAGGGTGAGGGGGTCTGCAGATTTTGGTTGAGCAGAGTTGCAAAGCAATTCGTCGAGACCAAAATCAAGGCCCCCCCTTCTTAAGTGGCTTTTTGGTGACTTTGCAGCTATTGGCAAAGTCACACAAAACCCTAATATCCTTTCCTCCTACCAAACAACCTCAACACAAGCTTTCTCAACAGCTCTGCGGGGAAGACAAGCAGCGAGAGCAAAAATGTTATGCCAAGCTCTTTAAGCGTCAGAGGCAGAGTACGAAGCACAGGGCCGCCAAGATAGATAAACAAAACCTGTATAAACAGTACTCCACTCATTATGAGAATAAACGTCTTGTTTTTCCTAAGCCCCGCAAACAGCTTTACCCTGTCCGTCCTCGCGTTAAAGCAATTAAACACCGACGAGAATATAAACAGAGCAAAAAATGCGGTCAGCAGATACAGACTGTTCGGCTCGTATCTGTATAGCGAGGTAATATACGGGCATTTTAGAAAGAACAAATACAGTGCTATTGTAAAACCGCCTAGGAATATAATCTCGTTTATCATGTAAGAATTAAGTATCTGCTCGCCGCGTCTTTTAGGCGGCTCTTTCATGCTTGACTCCAGCGGCGCTTCACCCGCAAACGCAAGCCCGCCAAGTGTGTCCATTATAATATTTATCCAAAGCATCTGCACCACCGTCACAGGTGAATTTATCCCTAAAAAAGGACATATCATAGACACGCCAACAGCGCAGAAATTCATCATAAGCTGAAGCGTTATAAACTTTCTGATACTCTTAAAAACAGTCCTGCCGTAGAGCACCGCCCGACATATTGAGGAAAGATTATTGTCAAGTATAACTATATCCCCCGCGTCCTTTGCCACCTGAACTCCGCTGCCCATGGCAAAACCCACGTCCGCCGCGCGAAGCGCGGGCGCGTCGTTGACTCCGTCACCCGTCATTCCAACCACAAGCCCCGTCTCCTGCGACAGTCTCACAAGACGGCTTTTGTCCTGTGGCAATGCTCTCGCAAGCACGCACAGACGCGGCAATATGCCCTTGACCTCGCTATCCGTCATTCGAGATAGCTCGGCGCTCGTCAGCGCAATATTGCGCTGCTCATTAAAGATATTGCACCCTCGCGCTATGTTTATCGCAGTGTCTTTATTATCCCCCGTTATCATAACCACACCGACCCCCGCGTTTTGAAGTCTCTGCACCGACTCCGCCGCAGACTCGCGCAAAAAGTCCTCAAGTATAATTAGTCCGATAAATATAAGCTCGGGCAAGTTTTTTCGTGTAATGTCCAATAGTGACATATCACTCTCCGACATTGTCATCATAAGCACCCTCTTGCCCTCTCCAGTGGCTTGTTTGCATATTTTTTTGATAGTTGACGGTGAAAACGGTAGCTTATCACCACCACCCGATATATATTTCTTAACATACGGCAAAAGCACCTCGGGCGCACCCTTTATGTAGGTCCTTTTTCGTTCCCCGATAAGTACCTTTGCCGCTGACATTTTAATATCGCTATCAAACGCAATTTTATCAATAAGCCTTTCTCTTCTTTTGCTTATACTTGTTTCACACAGACCGCATACTGAGGATAGTATCGCTCTGTCTGTAGAGTTTCCTCCGAGTATCTCGTCTATCCCCGACAAGCTCTTTCCAACCTGTGCCTCACCGCCCCAGATACCGCTTATCGAGTACTCAACAAACACCTCGGGATAGTTGTTTTTCAGCGCAGAAATATTCTCGCATCTACTACCATCACCAAGATACACCTCACCAACTCCAAGTTTACCAACAGTCAAAGTCCCCGTTTTGTCCGTAAAAAGTATATTCATGCTCCCCGCGCTCTCAATTCCAACAGGCTTGCTAACAAGCACATTGTCCTTGACCATTTTCTTGATGTTCGAGGAAAGCACGACTGCTATCATCATAGGCAATCCCTCAGGCACGGCTACGACTATAACCGTCAGCCCTAGAGTCAACGCCCCAAACAAATGCTCAAATAAAAAAGGCAGACTTGTTATTTTGTATTTTAATATCTCCAAATCAAATGCCGAGTCTATGGCAAAGGTCTTGAAAAGATACGCCGCCGCAACCAAAAACGCCGCTATGTATCCGAATATGCTTATCTGCTTTGCAAGCTTGCTAAGTCGATGCTTTAACGGGCTCTCTATCGTATCACCCTGTACCTCTTTTGAAATTCCACCAAGAAAGGTCGTATCTCCAACTCTCTCCACTCTCATATACGCGCTGCCCGAAAGCACGGTGCATCCGCGAAAGCAAAAATAGGGAGATGCGGGAGTTGTATCCTCCGCGCTATCGCGCGACGATTTTTGCACCTCTTTGCTCTCCCCTGTCATAGCCGACTGGTCCACGTATATCTTGCCGAAAATTATCTCTCCGTCCGCAGGTACCTGCTCGCCTGCGTAAAGGCTGACTATATCACCTACTACTATATCCTCTATTCCCAGCTCGACAAGTGTCCCGTCGCGTATAACTCTGACCTTGCCTGAGGAATACTCCGCCTCAATACGCGCAAAGGCATTCTCCGAGGAATGCTCCGAAAATGTAGAAATAAGAGTGGCGAGCAACACCGACACGCCTATTCCTATACACTCCACCCAATTTGAACTTTTGAATACAAATAGAAGGTTTATAATCAGCGCGCCAAGCAGTATTTTTATCACGGGATCTGACAGATTTGAAAAAAACTTTCTTGCAAAGCTCTTTTTCTTTTTTGGGGTCATTGTGTTTGTGCCGTGCGCCTTGCGAGACTCTGCCGCCTCGCTCCCCGAAAGCCCCATTTTCATTATGCTTTCAACACTTATATTTATATAGATCCCTCCCTGTCGGTTGCTTGAAATTCATATTAAATATATGACGGAGGGATTTTTTCTATTACATAAAAAAAGACTTGCCCCCAACTTGCTCGGAGGGCGAGTCTTTTCTGATTTTTTATATTCGTTCTTCAAGTGAAACGTAATCTTTAGATTTCGAAATGCACTTATAAGCAGGACGGATTATCTTACTTGATGTGCAATATTCTTCCATACGGTGTGCGCACCAACCCGCAACTCTCGCTACGGCAAACAGAGGTGTGTACATCTCAACAGGTATGCCAAGCATACGGTAAACAAGACCTGAATAAAGATCCACGTTTGCACACATATCCTTATCCGTGCCTTTGTGGGCGTTGAACAGATCGGGAGTAAGTCTCTCTATTCTTTCAAGAAGCTCAAAGTCGTCTCCAAAGCCTTTTTCGTAGGCAAGCTTTCTCGCCGCCTGCTTGAGCATTACGGCTCTCGGATCGGACTTTGTATAAATCGCGTGACCCATACCGTATATAAGTCCCGAGCCGTCGCCTGCTTCCTTGCGCAGAATTTTGAGAAGGAAGTCTGAAACCTCTCCGTCATCCTTGATGTTTGCTACGCTTTCTTTTATGCAGTCAAACATTTCCTGAACCTTAATGTTAGCGCCACCGTGACGGGGACCCTTGAGCGCTCCAATCGCCGCCGCTATTGCAGAATACGTGTCAGTTCCCGAGCTTGAAAGCGTACGGCAGGTAAACGTCGAGCAGTTTCCTCCTCCGTGCTCTGCGTGGATAACGAGCGCGAGATCAAGAAGCTTTGCCTCGTCGTCAGTATATTTAGAGTCGGGACGAAGCACTCTCAAAAAGTTTTCCGCTGTGGAAAGTTCCTCAAGAGGATTATGAATATTTAAGCTCTTGTCCATAAATGCATTCTGATACACCGCGTAGGACTGCGCCGCAATAACGGGCAGACGCGCCACTATCTCCATGCTCTGATGAAGCATATTTTCAAGGCTTGTATCGTCTGGGTTATCATCATAAGGATAGAGCGAAAGAACCGAGGTTGCCATTTTGTTCATTATGGAGCGCGAGGGCGCTTTCATAATTATATCCTCGGTAAAGCGAGGGGGCAGACGGCGGTAGGACGCAAGCAGCTCGTTGAAATGTTCAAGCTCTTCCTTGGTGGGCAGATAGCCAAAGAACAAAAGATATGCGCACTCCTCAAAGCCAAATCTGTCTTCCTTTGCGAAGTTCTGCACAAGCTGACTCATCTTATATCCGCGGTATTCGAGAGAGCCGTCATCGGGCATCTTCTCGCCCTCGTTGATTATGTATCCATGAACGTTTCCAACCTTGGTGACGCCGGCGCGAACACCCGAGCCGTCAATCTCACGCAAACCACGCTTGACGTGGTACTTGTCAAACGCCTCGCGGGGTATGACGTACGCGTTTTTAGCGTCAGTGAGCATCTCCTGAAATATGTTTTCTATTGCTTCGTCGTGATCATTTGAATATTTTTTTGAATTAAGTTGCATTTTGACACCTTCAAAAAAGAAAATATTAGGATAATTATACCATTTGTTTTGCTTTTCTGCAATTAACAAATTGTAAACTTTCATCACAGTCGTCAAAACTAGGGGCTTTTCTGCAAAATTTGCAAGAACAGCCCCTAATTATTTCATTTTATTCAAAGTTATTCAACATCTATCGACTGTCACGACCGCAAAATATCTGTCATCTATTTGCTTTATCTTGTCCGACACCTGCTCATATAGCTCTGCGTCGCTCATTTTCAGTTCGAACGGCGCGCTTATATCAAACAAAACATTCGTGTGAGTCACACCAAAAACGCAACGGAAATCGTGAATATCCAATCTTTCGTCTATATCCTTGACTGCCGCGCGCACCGTCTCCTTGAGCTTGTTGACCTCCTCGTTGTCTGTCACTATGGGATCCATATGTATGGTTGTCTGTACGCCAAGCTCGGAAAAAATGTGCTTTTCGATATTGTCTATCATATCGTGGGACTCTATAAAGTCCCGATTCTTATCTACCTCAATGTGAAAAGTCGCTACTATATTACTAGGTCCGTAGTTATGTACTACCATATCGTGTATTCCAATAGCCTCTGGATACTCTCTAACTATAGCGTGTATTGACTCCACAAGCTCGTCCGAGGGACGCTCTCCGAGAAGAGAGTTCTTGGTTTCAATAAATACTCTTGCCCCCGCTACGATTATAAGTATCGCGACGACGGCGCCCATATAAGCGTCAACGTCAAATCCTGTGAATTTATACACCAACATTCCCACAAGCACACCAAAAGTAGCACATGCATCTGCCAGGCTGTCCATAGCAGTCGCGCGAAGCATAGACGAGTCTATCTTCTTTGCAATCTTGCGATTGAACAGACAAAGCCAAACTTTAACCAAAACAGATATTCCCAGTACGGCGATAATTGTCCATGAAAACGTAGTATGTGCCTCGGGGTCAAATATCTTCTTGACTGAATCCACTATGGTATTAAATCCTACGTGAAGTATCAAAAATGATACCACCATAGATGCTATGTATTCAAACCTCGCGTGACCGAAAGGATGCTCCTTGTCGGCAGGCTTTGCGGAAATCTTAAAGCTTATAAGCGACACTGCCTGCGAGCCTGCGTCGGACAGGTTGTTGATACCGTCCGCCTGCAGAGAAATAGCGCCGAATAGCACACCCACGGTATATTTGCTCACAGCAAGAATAATGTTCAGTATGATACCAACAATGCTTGACAATGTGCCGTAGCTCTGGCGCACGTGAGCGTTCTTTGTGTTTTTTCTGTCTTTAATAAATATAGAGCATAATATCTCTGTCAATTATATCACTTCCCTTTAAATTTCGTCACTTACACCCCAATACTTGCGGTCGAGACTTCGGAACTGTATTGCCTCCGCGATATGCTCGGTGCGTATCAGCTCGCTCTCCGCCAGATCCGCAATAGTCCTTGCAACTCGCATTATGCGATCGTATCCGCGCGCGGAAAGTCCCATAGTATCATATGCAGCCTTAAGCAGCATCATAGCGTCGTCATCTGCCTGGCAATATTTACGTATACCTGCCGCATCAAGTCTTGCATTGCAGATAACTCCGTCACCCTTCATTCTTTCGCGAGCAAATTCTCTTGCTTTTGTGACTCGCTCGCGTACAACCTCACTTCTCTCCGAGGTGGTCTGTCTGTCGGATATTTCGTCATAAGTCAGCGATGGAAGCTCTATCTGAATATCAATTCTGTCAAGCATAGGTCCGCTGATTCTGGAAATATATCTCTTGACATCTGCAGGCTTGCAGGTGCATTTGCGAGTTGGATGTCCGAAATATCCGCACCGACAAGGATTCATCGCGCCGACAAGCATAAACGAGCAAGGGAACGTCACTCGTCCACTGGCTCTTGTTATAGTCACCTTTCCGTCCTCAAGAGGCTGACGGAGTGCATCCGTCACCTGCTTTGGAAATTCGGGAAGCTCGTCCAGAAACAACACGCCGTTATTTGCAAGCGACACCTCTCCCGGCGTGGGGTTTACTCCGCCTCCAACAAGACTTACCGCACTCATAGTATGATGCGGGGAACGAAACGGTCTGGTGGACACAAGTGATACTCCATCAGGCAGAGTTCCTGCCACGGAATGTACCTTTGTCGTCTCAATAGCCTCTCCGAATGTGAGAGGAGGAAGAATGGTCGAAAGTCTCTTTGCAAGCATAGATTTACCCGTACCTGGAGGCCCTATAAGAAGTATGTTGTGACCGCCTGTTGCGGCTATCTCCATAGCTCTTTTTGCCTGTGCCTGACCTTTGACATCTGAAAAATCAATACCATAATCTCTTGTTGAGTCCAAAAATTCATCTCTATTGTATTTTACAGGCTGAATAGTCTCAGTACCGTTAAGGTGCGACACAAGCTGTCGCATACTGTCCACCGCATATACGGATATTCCCTCAACCGCCGCCGCTTCAAGCGCGTTCTCTCTGGGTGCATAAAACTCCGTAAAGCCCGCATCTCTCGCTGCCACGCACATTGAAAGCACACCATGAATACTTCTGAGCGCTCCCGAAAGCGAAAGCTCTCCCACAAAGCAAGCCTTTGAGACATCTATATCCGATCGCACTATACCCGCGCATTTCATAATTCCAAGGAGAATCGCCACGTCATATGCTGAGCCTTCCTTTTTCCTGTCCGCAGGAGCCAAATTGAGCATAAACGACATCTCGGGAAATCTGTATCCACTGTTGATGCATGCCGTTCTTACTCTCTCCTTTGCTTCCTTGACCGCCATATCGGGCAATCCGACAAGCTCAAAGTTCGGTAGTCTTGGCTGACCGTCCGCCTCTACGGTGACTATGTATCCGTCAATACCGAATATTCCTGCGCTGTAAATACAAGATAACATAATTTTCCCCTTTTGTGTTGTAAACTGACATCATTATATCACAGATAGCAAAAAAATACAATAATATGTTATTCTCTTTTTAATTTTTTACAAACATTTCCCTTAATTGAGCAGCAATCTATTGACAAAGCCTGTTTTTTGTTGTATAATTTTTTTAGATGATGAGTACTATGCCCTTTTATATTCAGGGCATTTCCATTCACGGTAATTTTGTGGAGGATATTAAAATGAAAAAGTTTTTAGCTGCGCTCCTTATCTTGCTTCTTGTCTGCTCTGTCTGCTCCCTTGCGGCATGTAGCAAAGAGGATGAGGATATTGAAGGCGCAATAACCAACTACACCGAAACAACCTCATACGAGATTAAGGACTCTTACGGCAAGATCCTTGGCACCGTTTTCTATAAGGCAAAAGGAACGGATTATGCTATAATTACAGGATACACCCCTCGTGTAGCAGGTCTTCACTCCATAATCATTCCCGAGGTCCTGCCCGGCAGCGAGCGTACAGTTATTGAGATAGGCGACGAAGCATTCAGTGCTTGCACCTCTCTTGTATCCGTGACACTTCCCGATACTATTGAGGCTATTGGCGACTGGGCATTCTCGCTCTGCTCCTCTATGTATCAGGTAAATCTTCCCGCAAACGTAGAGACCATCGGCAAGGGCGCGTTTGTTGGATGCGAGTCTCTTACAGAGGTAAATTTTGCAACTGAAAAATCTCTTCTCATAGAGATAGGCGACTATGCTTTCAATGACTGTTCTTCTCTTGTCAACATCACTCTTCCCGAAGGACTTATCGTCCTTGGCGAGAGCGCATTTTTTGAGTGCTCGGCCCTCAAGACAGCTACTCTTCCCGAGTCCCTGACAACTGTGGGTAGAACCGCCTTTGCAGTTTGCGAGGCTCTCGAGACTCTTACTCTTGGCTCCAACATCGAAAGCATTGGCGAATACGCATTCGGCACGCTTACATCCGATAAGCCCGAGGTACTTGTTTACGAGGCAGGCTCAACTACCGACAAGACTATCAACAAGGTAGTCGATGAGTGTCCCGAAACAAACGAAAAATAACAAAAAAATTTATCCCTGACGCTAAGCGCGTCAGGGATTTTTTTATTCAATTTCACTTTCTGCAAATCTCATCTCCACAACCGAAACTATAGTCATTTCGGCAGTAAGGATGGAATCGCAGCTCAAGGTGCATCCCGCCGCGCGAGAATGACCGCCGCCTCCGTATCTGGCGCAAACCTCGGACACATCAAAATCACTTGACGAACGCATAGAAACTCTGAATTTATTTTCCTGTCCAAACTGCTTTATGACTGCCGCGACTTCAACGCCCTTGACCGAGCGTGCAACGTCTATAAGAGTCTCAAGATTTTCGTCCGTGGCACCGTACTGCTCTTTGAGGCTGTACGGAAAGGTTATCACTGCGATTCTGCCGTTTGCATGGAAATTCATTCTCTCAAATCCCGCATGCTCGACTTGCATTTGCTTTAGTGTCTTTATTCCGAACAGGCGGTGATTTATGTCCGCCGCGTCTATCCCCTGCCCAATAAGATCCGCTGCTATTTTGTGCGCCGTAGGAGTTGTGTTGTTATATCTGAAGCAGCCCGTGTCCGAGCTTATTGCGGCATACAAAAGTTCCTTTACTCTTACGGGAAGCTCGCCAAGCCCACACCTCTCGGCTACACTCTCAAGTAAGCCATACAAAACCTCTCCGCACGCAGACATCTCCGAGGAGACGTAATAATCTGCATAATACGTACCCTTGCCGTGGTGGTCTATCATAAGGTCTATTTGTTTCTTATATATGTCGTACAATCTACCAAGCTGAGACGGCGACGCCGTATCAACCGACACGACCGTGTCAGGAATATAACCCTCGGGAATATTCTCGGGTAAGACGCTGTCCTGCGTGTCTGCTGACAGAAAATGCAGCCTCTCGGGTACCTCGTCGGCACAAACGCAGAATGCCTCTCTACCCGTCGCGTTTATCATCGCCTTCAGCGCAAACGCAGAGCCTACCGAGTCGCCGTCGGGATGTACGTGGAAAAGTATAAGATATTTCTGTCCATCACATAAAATATCTGTCGCCTGCTCCACTGTCACCGCATTATACATCGGTGTATCAGTCATCACACTCGTCCTCGTATTCTTCTATATTTCTTTTTGATTTCTTGATATCAACGGGGATCGCGTCAATATCCTCGGTGACGGTTATTCCCTCAAGTATCTTGGATATTTTTGCGCCGTATTCAATAGAACTGTCCTCAACAAAAGTGAGCTCGGGAGTTATACGGAGATTCATACTTCTTGCGATTTGACCGCGAATAAAGCCAGACGCCGCGCGCAGTCCCTGCTTTATCTCCTTTTTATCTCCATTAAGTGCGGAATAATATATTTTTGCAAACTTCAAATCGGGTGTCACGTCAGCGCCTGTAATGCTGATAAACGCGCCCGAAACACGAGGGTCCTTCACGTTTCGTATCGCTATAGCGATCTCCTTTTGCATCTCGTCGTTTATTCTTCCGCGTCTGTATTTAGGCATATTTTGTCCTTTCAGAATTGTGTCAATTCACGTATTTAGTATATTGTATCAATATGAAAATCATTCCTGTTTCAGCTTTGTGGGATTTTTGACTCCCGTTAGTCCTATATCAAGGAAAAATGGGCATATATCAAGCGAGACTCCGTCCCCAACATTCAAGCAAACCGCCATATCTCTTTGTACTGCGGTGCGTAAAATATAATCCGTGACTCTCGTTATGTCAGCAGAGCTTGATTTTGTGTTTATATAAAGACTCACGTTATTTCGTGTCTGGTGCAAGATAAGGGTTCTGTCATCAGATATGATTTTTGCCAAAAAAGCCATAAGCAATACAGTTGTGGCGTATATAGAATTGGAATATATCATCCCACGCGACGCAAAGCTTTGGGAAGCCATAGGCTCGCCCAAAACCTCAATACCGCAACCAATACAGTCGCATACAAGAGTGGCTACGCGCTCAGCGTCTCCGTCAGAAGCAAGCTCTTTGTCTCCAAACACCGAAAGCATACGCTCAACACTTGACAGATCAAGATATGCCTTGGCGCTGTCATTTGGGTCTGCCCTGTCTGCCAAAGCCGTGGCTTTTGGTGACATTATAGCGCGACAAACTGCACCGCTGGCATACGCGTGACATACCGCCTCAGCAGGATGTTCGGGCTGAACGATACAGCAAATTCCCGTGGAGTACAACATTTTGCGATTAAATACAAGGACGCCGTTATCCGAGGTTATAATTATGGGATAATCTCCGCCCAAAAACAGATTTCGAATCAAAAAGCCCCTCTCGTCGCTATCTACTCCAAGCAGGTTGAGCGCGTTATCTCCGATATTAAGTTGTCCGCTGTTTGAGCGGTAAGCGATTATCTCGCAAAACGCCTCCGCTTCCGTGGTTATAAAATAAAGATTTTCACTGAATATTTTCATGCTTATATTATAAATTATTTTTTTCTCTTTGTCAAGTTTTCAAAACGTACAAATACCCAAAACACCCATAGATAATTGCATTTTACTATGGACAAAATACAAATTTTGGTGTATTATATAGTTAGTACTAAAAAAGGAGGTCGGATATGAGCATAAATCTTTCTATCAACTCAATCTCCGACAAAAAAATAAAACCCCTGCACGGCATATGCAACGCGCCTCTTTTGTGGTCGGACTGCTCTATGTTTCATTATCTGACCGAGGCGGGCATACCCTTCTCGCGTTTGCACGACACAGGCGGCGAGTTCGGCGGCGGTGTTTTTGTGGACATTGACAACATCTTCCCCAATTTCGACGCGGACGAAAATGACCCCGCGCCCTATGACTTTGCGTTTACGGATCATCTCATCAAAAATCTAATTGCGGCAGGCGCGCGCCCTATTTACAGACTCGGCTGCAGCATTGAAAATCAGCAAAAGGTCATAAAGCCGCGCCGCATATTCCCTCCCCGCGACTATGAAAAATGGGCAAGAATTTGCGAACATATAATCTCTCACTACAACTGCGGCTGGGCGGACGGCTATGAGCTTAATATTGAGTATTGGGAGATCTGGAACGAGCCCGACAATCAGCCAGACCCTGCGGACAGCCCTATGTGGCTTGGCACTAAAGAGGATTTTTTCAGGCTCTACGAGGTCGTATCAAATCACCTGAAGGCTTGCTTTCCTGGCATCAAGGTCGGCGGATACGGCTCTTGCGGATTTTACAGCGTGCTGAACACGTCTGCCGCGCAGGCAAATTCCTCGCCCCGCACCGACTATTTTATTGAATTTTTCGAGGACTTCCTCAAATATATCTCCAGCCCCGAGCATAAGTCTCCACTTGATTTCTTCTCGTGGCACTCCTATGCGGGCGCGGAGGAAAACTCTGTCTTTGCAACCCACGCAAGAGCGCGGCTTGACGCATATGGATTTACAAACACCGAGAGTATTATCGACGAGTGGAATCCCGACATATCCGTCCGCGGAACACTTGCCGACGTGTCAAACATCGGCAAAATGCTCGTCACAATGCAACACGCTCCCGTGGACATTATGGCGTATTACGACGGTCAATGGATCACCCCCTACGGCGGCCTGTTCAATCCTATGACATTAACACCGTTTAAGGCATTCTACACCTTCAAGGCATATAACGCGCTCTACCGTCTCGGCTCGCAAATCGCACTGAACGGCACAGACGACCACGGTAGGCTCTCGTCCTCGCTTTACGCCCTCGCGGCAACAGACGGCGAAAAAACAGCCGTCCTGCTCGTAAACACGGGCGAGGCGCAGGAATTTGAGTGCAATCTGGACGGCAAATGGAGCTTGTCAGTCATTGACGACACGCGCGACCTTGAAAGCACCGCACAAATTTCCCTCGGCGAGAGCTTTACACTCGGCGCAAATGCAGTTGCGTTGTTGGAATCAAATTAAAAATCAGGAGCAGAAAACGTCGTTTTCTGCTCCACATTTTGTTTAATTAAACTTTGGTTAGGCTTTATTGCGAGAGCTTTTTCTGTATTCTTGCCGCAACTATATCGAGTGCAGTCTTGTTTCTGCCGCCGTTTATGATTATATCGGCATATTTCCTTGTAGGCTCAACGTAGATTCCGTGCATGACCTTGACCGTGCTTACGTACTGATTGATAACTCCGTCAATATCTCTGCCTCTCTCGGTCACGTCGCGGCGGAGCCGACGGAGAATTCTCTCATCCGCATCCGCATCGGCAAAAATCTTGATGTCGAAAAGCTCGCGCAACCTTTCGTCGTGGAAGGTCAGAATACCGTCAATAATAATGACGGAGGTCGGACAGAGACGTGTGACCTCGGGACATCTTGTATGTATGCAGAAATCGTAATTCGGCACGTCAACACACTCGCCTGAAAGCAACTGGCGAAGATGCTTTACGAGCAGATCCGTATCAAGCGCATCCGGACAGTCATAGTTTGTCTTGACTCTCTCCTCCATCGTAAGATGGTCCTGCGCCTTATAGTAGTTATCATAAGAAATAATGGTTATATCGTCAGAAAAAAGCTTCTTGAGTCCGTTTGCAAAGGTAGACTTACCCGAGCCCGTACCGCCCGCGATTCCTATAAGCATTGGTGTTGCCATAACAATTCTCCCACTTTGTTTTATACGTTGAGTATAACATATTTCTTCCCGCTTGTCAATAAAAGAAAAGAGAGCAGACCGCGGCGCGCGGTCTGCTCCATATTTATTAAATTAAGCTTCCTCGAAAGCGTCCTTACCGAGTCCGCAAACGGGGCATTCCCAGTCTTCAGGGAGCTCGTTCCAAGCTACGCCTTCTACTGCTTCATCGTATTCATAACCGCAAGGGCATACGTATTTCATAGGTGTGTACCTCTTGTTTTTGTTATTGTATTGTTTTTGGGGAAGTTTTTGGGAAAGGGGTGCGGGGAAAAGCACTTTTCTCAAAAAGGGTTTTCCCCGCAGCCTTACCCGAAAATCTTACTTACCGAAATATCTCTCAAGAAGACCTGCGAATGCCTTACCGTGTCGAGCTTCGTCGCAGAAGATCGAGTTGATGTTTGAGCTGAAAGGATATGTTCTTTTTAAAAAAGGACTTCATCGGACAGCGTTGCCGCCATAACAGCCTTGATGGTATGCATTCTGTTTTCGGCCTCATCAAACACTACGGATTGTGAGCTTTCAAACACCTCGTCGGTCACTTCCATTGCAGTAATTCCGAATTTATCTCCGATTTCCTTGCCTATCTCTGTTTTCAGGTCGTGGAAGGAAGGAAGACAGTGCATAAAGATTGTTTCCTTTTTACCTGTCGCAGCCATTATAGAGCTGTTTACCCGGTAAGGTGTCAGATCATTGATCCTCTCTTCCCAGACCGATGCAGGCTCACCCATAGAAACCCAGACATCAGTACAAATAACGTCTGCCCCCTTTACTGCAATCTCGGGATCGGTTTCAAGCGTGATCTGTGCTCCGCTTTCCTTTGCAATATCACGACATATATTAACAAGCTCAGAATTCGGGAAATACTTTTCGGGAGCGCAAGCGGTGAAGTTAATTCCAAGCTTTGCGCAACCTACCATCAACGAATTACCCATATTGTATCTCGCATCGCCCATATAAACGAAGTTTATTCCATTAAGACTGCCGAATTTTTCTTTTATCGTCAACATGTCGGCAAGGATCTGAGTCGGGTGGAACTCATTGGTTAATCCATTCCATACGGGAACAGAGGAATGCTTTGCCAACTCCTCCACGATCTCCTGACCGTAACCGCGGTACTCGATACCATCATACATTCTACAAAGTACTCTTGCGGTGTCGGCAATACTTTCTTTTTTTCCGATCTGCGATCCCGTCGGATCAAGGTAGGTTACACCCATACCCAAGTCATAAGCCGCCACCTCAAAGCTGCATCTCGTTCTCGTGCTCGTCTTCTCAAATATCAATGCTATATTCTTTCCCTCGCATATGCGGTGAGGTACACCCGTTTTTTTCTTTTCCTTAAGCACTGCAGCAAGATCAATAAGATACGCAATCTCTTCAGATGTAAAATCCAAAAGCTTTAAGAAGCTTTTGCCCTTTAAATTCATAATAATCCTCCATCCGCTGCATCCAGCGGCACAAATTGTAATCAGTAAATCCCGCCGTCATGGCAAAATTTGCGCGTAAAAAAGCTTGTTTCGCCTTCGGGTTAATGCAACATTCACGCTGTTCTCTTTTTAAAGAACCTTTGAAAGAAAGGTCTTAAGACGCTCTGTCTTCGGCGCACCAAAGATCTCCTCAGGCGTACCGTCCTCAACCAACAGTCCGTCGTCAAGGAATATAACGCGATTCGCAACCTCACGCGCAAACCCCATTTCATGTGTAACTACGACCATGGTCATTCCCTCCTTGGCAAGCTCCTTCATAACGTCAAGAACTTCGCCGACCATCTCAGGGTCCAAAGCGCTCGTAGGCTCGTCAAAAAGCATTACCTCCGGCTCCATACAGAGCGCACGGACAATGGCAACTCTTTGCTTCTGACCGCCCGAAAGCTGATTTGGGTAGGACGTCGCTCTATCGGCAAGTCCAACTCGTGAAAGCAGAGATAAAGCCTTGGCTTCAGCCTCTTCCTTAGACACCTTTTTCAGCATCATAGGTGCGAGAGTGAGGTTTTGCAATATCGTCAAATGAGGAAAAAGGTTAAACTGCTGAAAAACCATTCCCATCTTTTGTCTATGAAGATTAAGGTCTGCCTTAGCGTTCGTAAGCTCTGCATCATTGAAAATTATGCTGCCCTGTGTGGGCTGCTCCAAAAGGTTAAGACAACGTAAGAACGTAGACTTTCCCGAGCCCGACACTCCGATAACACACACGACGTCACCTCGGCATATGTCAATATCTATTCCCTTGAGAACGTCAAGCTCTTCAAAGCTCTTTTTGAGCCCTTTAGTGCTTATGATGATATTATTTTCCATCGCTCTTTCTCAGCCTCCTTTCAAGAACTGCAAGAAGCTTTGTCATAACGACTACAAGCACAAGATATATAAGTGCCAAAAGGATAATGGGGTTTACCGCATCAAAGGTCTTGTTTCTTATATTGGCAGCAGCCCTCGTAATATCAACTATTGCAACGTAACCCGCAACAGAAGTTTCCTTTAAGAGCGCGATGCACTCGTTACCGATAGCAGGGAGAATATTCTTTATCGCCTGAGGAAAGATGATCTTTGCCATCGCCTGTCCCTTAGACATACCAAGGCTTCTTGCCGCCTCCATCTGCCCTTTATCAACCGCATTGATTCCGCTTCTGATAAGTTCTGCCATATACGCGCCCGAGTTGATACCGAACGCAATTATAGCAACGGTAACACCGTCTGCCGACACTAAAATTATGTAGAAAAACATAAGCAGAAGAACAGTGATCGGTATGCCGCGTATAACTGTGGTGTAAAGATCGCATATCCAGCTGAAAATGCGAAGCTTCTTGTTGCCGTCGCAAAAATACTTTGTGATAGCGATCAGCGTACCGATAATAACACCCATCACAAGCGCGCCAAGTGTGATTATGAGGGTGTTTATAAGACCCTCGATAAGCCACATATATCTGTCGCCCTCTACAAAGGTTTGTTGTAACTTGTCAATCCAACTCATTTTGAAGTTTTTTCCTTTCCTTATATGAGTTAATAAAACTCAAGCAGCTCCGCTTGTTTTTCGCGGAGCCGCTACTTTGTTAGTATTAATTCTTAGGGTTTGAAATACGTTTCGCCGTAATTTGCAAAGATGTCCTCAATAGTGCCGTCAGCTATAAGCTTTGCAAGAATTGCGTCGATCTCTGCAACAAGATCCTCAGATCCGAATGCAAATGCAAACGCGTAAGGCTCATCGGTCATTTTCTCTTCAAGGATAACAAGTCCGTCACCCTCCTCTACCATCTGCTGAGCGGTGAGATTGTCAACTACCCACGCGTCAACCTTGCCTGTCGTAAGAGCCGCCTTTGCATCTGCATTAGCCGCAAAAGCCTGAACGTTATAGCCGGCTTCAGTACAGCCCGCGTCAGCAGTCGTACCCGTCTGAACAGAGACCTTCTTGCCATTAAGGTCAGCCTTGCCCTTGATATCGCTTCCCGCCTTAACTACGATAACCTGAGCGGCATTGTAGTAAGGTGTTGTAAAGAGCATATTTTCCTTACGATCGTCACTGGCGGTAATACCGGACATACCGCAGTCGTACTTTGCAGACTGAATACCGAGAAGCACTGCATCAAAGTCCATCTCTATGATCTCAAGCTCAACACCAAGCTCTGCAGCGATAAGCTTCATAATATCAACCTCAATACCAACTACCTCGTCACCCTCAAGGCTTTCAAAGGGGGGAAAATCGGGGGATGTCGCTACCGTAAGCTTGCCTGCCGCCTTAACCTCTTCAAGCGTCTTGCCCTTAGCGCCGCAGGATACAAAGAGGCACGCGATCGTTATAATACAAATAATAAGTGCAATAATCTTTTTCATTCTCTCAGTTACCTTTCTTTTCGTTTAAAAATTTTATAATGTTTTCAAGTTGTTTTTCAACCGATCTGTATCCCGTAGCTCCCTCCGAAATTCTCTTTGCTACGCAACTCTTAAGCGAGATCTCCTCGTAAAGATCAGCCTCAAAAAGCTCGGAGTAGGATTTGTAATCCTCAAGGCTCATATCGTCAACCACGATTCCCTTTGCGATACACTCGGAAACTATCGCGCCGGTGACCTTGTATGCAGATCTGAAGGGCATTCCCTTCTTCGTAAGATAGTCTGCAAGATCGGTTGCATTGATAAATCCCTTTTGTGCCGCGCGGTACATATTCTCGCTCTTGACCTTCATCGTTCTTATCATTGGAGCGAATATTTTAAGGCATCTCTCAACCGTGTCCGTCGCGTCAAAGAGCGATTCCTTATCCTCCTGCATATCCTTGTTGTATGCAAGCGGAAGGCCCTTGAGCATCGTGAGCGTTCCCATAAGGTCTCCGTAAACTCTGCCGCATTTTCCTCTTACGAGCTCTGCCATATCGGAGTTCTTCTTCTGTGGCATGATTGACGAGCCCGTGGTGTATGCATCGTCAAGCTCAACGTAGGAAAATTCCCAGCTTGACCAAAGGATCATCTCCTCCGAAAACCTTGAAAGATGCATCATAATTATAGAATATACCGAGAGCAACTCTGCGCAAAAATCTCTGTCCGATACCGCATCAATGCTGTTCTGACAATATCCTGCAAAGCCAAGCGCCTTTGCCGTCATCTCTCTCGATATAGGATAAGTAGTTCCCGCAAGAGCACACGCTCCAAGTGGCGAATAATTCATTCTTGCATTTGCATCCTCAAGTCTTGAAAGATCCCTTTTAAACATCTCCGCGTAGGCCAAGAGGTGATGAGCAAATACGATGGGCTGCGCCCTTTGCAGATGTGTGTATCCGGGCATTATATCGTACTTGTGCTCGGCGGCGACCGTTGCGATCGCATCGATGAGATCAAGGAGGAGCGCTTTTATCTCCTCGCACTTCCCTCGCATATAAAGTCGCATATCAACTGCAACCTGGTCGTTTCGGCTTCTTGCGGTGTGGAGCTTCTTACCAAGATCACCGATCCTTTCGGTCAGCACCGATTCAACGAACATATGAATGTCCTCGGCGTTCATATTGATCTCTAGCTCCCCACTCTCAATGTCCGAAAGTATGCCGTCAAGGGCAGCTATTATGGCATCTGCTTCTGCTGCTGTGAGTATTCCAACCTCACAAAGCATTGCGCTGTGCGCCATAGAGCCCTTTATGTCCTCCTTATACATACAAGAGTCTATATGTATTGAGGAATTGAAGTCGTCAGCCATAGCCGACGTGTTCCCGGCGGTGCGTCCCGCCCACATTTTTTCCATAAAGCTTATACCTTATTTTTTATTTTTTGCATCAACCATAGCCTGAACCTTAATAGGAAGACCGTAAAGATTGATAAATCCCGCGCTATCCTTCTGGTCGTAGTCGGACTCGCCGAAGGTTGCGATCTCCTCGGAATAGAGCGAGTAATCGGACCAAACTCCCGCATTGATCATATTACCCTTGTAGAGCTTCAAGCGAACTTTACCGGTCACCTTTTCCTGAGTCTTATCAACGAATGCGGCAAGAGCCTCACGCAAGGGCGTGAACCACTGACCGTTATATACAAGCTCTGCATAGGTGATAGCAAGCTTCTGCTTTTCGTGGAGTGTCATCTTATCAAGGCAGATGCTTTCAAGCACGCTGTGCGCCTTGTAAAGAATAGTTCCGCCGGGAGTTTCGTAAACACCGCGGCACTTCATACCGACAAGTCTGTTCTCAACGATGTCAAGAAGACCGATGCCGTTTTCTCCGCCGAGCTTGTTGAGGTCGAGAATAATGTTCTTTGCGCTCTTCTTCTCGCCGTTGATAGCCACGGGAACACCCTTAACGAAATCAAGCTCAACGTAGGTAGGAGTATCGGGTGCCTGAATGGGAGAAACGCCCATTTCAAGAAATCCGGGCTTCTCGTACATAGGCTCGTTGCCGGTATCCTCAAGGTCAAGCCCCTCGTGCGAAAGATGCCAAAGATTCTTGTCCTTTGAGTAGTTGGTTTCGCGGTTTATCTTAAGAGGAACGTTGTGTGCCTCCGCATAGTCGATCTCTTCCTCGCGCGATTTGATATCCCACTCACGCCAAGGAGCGATAATCGGCATATTGGGAGCGAAATACTTGATAGTAAGTTCAAAGCGCACCTGGTCGTTGCCCTTACCCGTACAACCGTGGCAGATAGCGTCAGCTCCTTCCTTGAGCGCGACTTCAACGAGTCCCTTCGCAATACAAGGACGCGCGTGGCTCGTACCAAGAAGATACTCCTCGTAAACCGCCCCCGCCTTCATACACGGAATGATATAGTCGTCAACGTATTCTTCGGTAAGATCAAGAACGTAAAGCTTGGACGCGCCTGTTTTAAGCGCCTTTTCTTCAAGTCCCTCAAGCTCGTCTGCCTGCCCGACGTTTCCGGATACTGCAATAATTTCCGGATTGTTATAGTTTTCCTTCAACCACGGAATTATGATGGAGGTGTCAAGTCCTCCCGAATAAGCCAATACTATTTTTTTGAATTCCTTGTTTGCCATATTTGCATCCCCTCTGTATAATTATGCAATTGTGTTTTTATTTATGCACATATTATAACACGATTGCTCGTTAAATTCAATACTTTTTCAAAATTAATTGTTTTTCATAAAAAATGTGCATTTTGGCGGCATTTATCGCCATTAAAATGCACATAATTACCAAATACAAACGTGTTATTTCGCAACAATCCAACTCGCAAGGAACCTTGCGCCATCTTAAGTTTTGAATTATTATTCATTTATGCACCCTCAATGTTGCTTCTCGCAAAAAATATTATTGCCGAGAGAATAAGCACCGCACTGCTTCCTATGATCGCAAACTCCGCAAAAAATTCTATCAGGAAGCTTCCTATGACGGCTCCAAGAACAAAAACAAAGATCACCGATATATAAAGAAGCGACTTTTTTATTGATTCCTTATCTTTTTTATACAAATAGTCTAATGCATTATGTACAAACAGTCTGAAATTACCTATACACATCGTCGTGGCGACAGACGTGTTAATGATTCGCTGAAACATCTCGAGCTGAATACCGCAAACAAAGGAGATCAGCGAATTGGCGATCAGATTGTGGCTTTGCGGGATAAAAGCAACTGCAGAAAGAGCAATCGCCTCAAAGACGAGCACAGAAAAGAACTTATGCTTCTCGTTAAATTCTTGGATCTGTGATATTACAAAAGCAAGCACTATGCCGATGCCAAAAAAGGTTATAGGTACGATATACCTTAGCGCTTCAGAAAAATTGCCTCGGAACAAATTTACTCCCAGAAGAATAAAATTTCCTGTTTGCGCATTGGCAAAAACTTTTCCTCTGAACAAAAAAGAATATACATCCATCAACCCCGCCGAAAGAGATATTAACAGACCGACTATAATTGGTATTGAATTTGATTTTGTTTTCATATTGGTTCCTCGATTTTTTGATAGCTTATGCAATGGCGGCTTTTCTGCCCCTCTTGTTTGATACTGAACATTATAACACAAAAAACTACCCTTTTCAACCCTTCTTCAAACAATTTCCCTTCAATATTTTTATTAGGTAAAGGACAGCAAAAAAAGGAGGAGCAGACCAAAGTCTGCTCCTCATGTGTATTTGCTTTATGTTTAAAGGGGATTAACATATTTCTTCCCGCTTGTCAATAAAAGTCATACTCAGACTAAAAATAAACAACAGCAAAAAAGGAGCAAGCCTCAGCTCACTCCTTTAGTATTGAATTTCAGATTACTCCTCAACCTCGAAAGCGTCCTTGCCGAGTCCGCAAACGGGGCAAGTGAAGTCCTCGGAAACTTCCTCCCAAGCTACACCTTCTACAGCTTCAACATGGTTTTATTCTATAACTATTCTGGTGTCTCCGCTTACGATTTCTATCTTAATGCTGTCTGAAAACAGGTCATTATTAAAATGTTTGAACCTTCTCAAGATCTTAATCATTTTTTCCGCGGAATCACCGAACTTTCTTTCAATGACATCAAGCCCGATTATTTCAATATGCATAGGGTCCCCGTACATATCGGTCAAACAGTCCCAAAAGGCAGACCAATTGCAACCGTAATATTCGGGAAAGTCGAGAGCTTTCCAAATTACCGCGTGCATTTCTAAATAATAATTTACATTGCTAAAATCTATTGTGTATTTTTTCATTATCCTCTCCTTATCCTGTTATTTCATAAAATGTTTGATAATGGTCGTATGTAGCAAAAATTAATCCATCATTGGAATATACAATTCTTTGTCTATTTCGTTTGCCTCCGATATAGTTAATATCAGCTTCATACCAAGTTCTTCCTGGTGCGGACGGCAATTTAAAATCGTCATTTTCATATACACCGCCACTTAGCATTTTACCAGGAAACAACGAACTAATCTTCTTTTTTGTTGTTTGCCATCCTGCGTTTTGAGCCGTCTGTTTGTCAATATAGTAATCAGGTAAATACCCATAGTAAAATATGTATGCGTCCGCACCTTGCATTCCCAAATCAGTGGCCGTGCCAACCATCTTTGTCCTCATTGGAACGTATATACATTTACATCTTTGATGAGCTTTAACCTCAGTTTTATTTTTCAAAATCGAGATGTCAACGATTTTTCCGTGTTGTTCCACACAGTATTGGCAAGTAGTAGGCAAGAGTTGCGACATCCAATTTGCCCACCTTAAACTGTTTCCTCGCAGTTCTCTATCCTGCTTAAGATTGTTTATTAACTTTTCTATAAAATTCTCGGTCATTATTCCTCCTTTGATTATATATTATTTTTTATTTTTTGTCAATTTCAAAACCGATTTATTAAGCGCCACTGTTTTTTAGATGCTTTTATTCAGCATCCTTGTCTTATTGTATCATCTTTTCACTTATTTGTCGGCCCCCCCAAGCCCTATTTTTTAGACAACAAAAAAGAGAGCAGAAGGCGGCGCGCCTTCTGCTCCATGTTTATTTAATTAAGCTTCCTCGAAAGCGTCCTTTCCAAGTCCGCAAACGGGGCAAGTGAAGTCCTCGGAAACTTCCTCCCAAGGTGTACCGGGGGCAATACCGTTGTCGGGATCGCCAAGCGCGGGATCGTATTCATATCCGCAAGGGCATACGTATTTCATGGGTGTTTATCTCCTGTTTTCTTATATTATAGTCTTATTTTATAACGGGTATTCGCCTTCCATTGTAAGAAAGGCATTTTTAGAATTTTTTATAAAAGGGGGATAAGCCTTTCCTCATCAGAAAGGCTTATGAGGGAAAATTTTTTATATTTTTATAAAGGGGGGTTATCTTTGAAAAAAGCTTTTTTGAGGGATTATTTGCCGAAATATCTCTCAAGAAGACCTGCAAATGCCTTGCCGTGTCTTGCTTCGTCGCGAGCCATTTCGTGAACTGTATCATGGATAGCGTCGAGGTTAAGCTGCTTTGCAAGCTTTGCAAGCTCGAACTTACCAGCGGTAGCACCGTTCTCTGCCTCAACTCTTACTCTGAGGTTTTCCTCTGTGGATGTAGAAACGCACTCACCGAGAAGCTCTGCAAACTTTGCTGCATGCTCTGCCTCTTCCCAAGCTGCCTTTTCCCAGTAAAGACCGATCTCGGGATAGCCCTCTCTGTGTGCAACTCTTGCCATAGCGAGATACATACCAACCTCCATGCACTCACCGTTGAAGTTAGCGCGAAGGCCCTCGATAATTTCCTCGGGTGTGCCCTGAGCAACGCCTACTACGTGCTCTGCTGCCCAAGACAACTCTGTCTCAACAACCTCTTCAAACTTCTCACCGGGCTGCTTGCAAAGAGGACACTTGTCAGGTCTCTCCTCGGATATAACGATCTCACCGCAAACTGTACATCTCCATTTTTTCATAACTGAATTCTCCTTTTGTATTTAAGTTAAATTTTATTTATAATATCGGCTATATCGGTGTGGCTCACGCTTTCATCGTGGAGCATTCTTACCGATATTGCGCCGAGATTTTCTATAAGTTTTTTGTTTATCACTCCAAAAGCAATATGCATCTTGCAGTTTGTCTTACAAGGATTTTTAGAACAATCGTGGTCGCAATCAAGACACTTTGATATACGCACAGGGCCGTCTATAAGCTCTATGAGCTCGAGTATCTTTATCTCGTCCCCTGCCCGTGTAAGCTCGTATCCACCCTGGACGCCCTTGTATGAGCGGACGTATCCGGCGGTGCTAAGCTTTCGCAAGACCTTAAGCGCTATCTTAGGGGTGATACAGGCAAGATCAGCAATGGTCGCCGCGCCAGTCTTTTCGCCTAAACTATCAAGAACCAAGCATATTCTTATGGCGTAATCGGCTTCCTGTGTGACTCTCATCTTTTGCCGTCTGCCTTTCTTTTTAATGTCTACCTCTTTGGTACACTTTGATTATATCACAGACTTTTCTCCTTGTCAATAGGTTTTTTGAAAAAATTTCGAAAAATTTATACTTTTTTTGTAGACATTTCAAAAACCCTTATAAATCAAAGAAAAACCCGACTCGAAAAGAGACGGGTTTTATATATTCTGATATTATTCAGCAACTTCCTCCGCGGGAACCTCAATGGGAGCTTCAACGGAAGTATATTCAGATTCCTTGCTGCAGAGCAGGAAGATTCCGCCGAGAGTGCTGCAGAAAAGAAGGACGCATACGCTAAAGCCTACTGTGGGCTTGCCTGCCTTCATCTTCTTGAGCGCGATAGCTCCGAAAATAATGGGGAGAACTGTCCAAAATCCGCAGATCATACCAACGATAATAAAGATCTTTGCTGCTGTTTTCATAATAGAAATTCCTTTCTTTATCAAAATGTCCGAATATGTATATATTTATCCGACACGTACAGTATATCATTTTTTTGCGCGGTTGTCAAGATTTCGTTCCAATGTTAGTCGGGTGGTAAAATTTTCATGTTTATAATAAAAATCCTACGGACATCCGTAGGACACATTACAAACAGACTCCGAGCATCCATAAATTGTTCAGGAAGGTTTTTGAATGGGGAGGGGATGTTGTCACTTGCAAGCAAGTGACGCGAGTTTTCTGCCTGCGGCATAAAACAATCGTACGCATATCGGCAAACCGATATGCTAGGGGAGAGGGAAACTTTTTCCAAAAAGCTTCCCTCTCCCCTGCGTTATATCTAATAAATATTACTGTGCTGCGTTAACGATAGCGGAGAATTTCTCTGCAACGAGGGACGCACCGCCGATAAGGCCGCCGTCAACGTTCTCCTTGGAAAGAAGCTCTGCTGCGTTCTTGTCGTTCATAGAACCGCCGTACTGAACAACAGTCTGTGCTGCAACATCTGCGCCGAACATCTCAGCAACAGCTGCGCGAACATATCCGTTGCCCTCGTCTGCCTGATCAGCAGTTGCTGTCACGCCTGTACCAATAGCCCAAACAGGCTCGTATGCGATAATAACGTTCTTCATCTGCTCTGCAGTCACGTTTGTAAGAGCCATCTTTGTCTGGAACTTGAGGAGTGTCTCGGTGTAGCCAAGCTCTCTCTGCTCAAGAGTCTCACCAACGCAAACGATAGCCTTAAGACCAGCGTTAAGGGCCGCGAGTGTGCGGAGGTTTACGGTCTGGTCTGTCTCACCGAAGTACTGACGTCTCTCGGAGTGACCGATAACAACGTACTCAACGCCTGCCTCAACGAGCATATCAGCGGAGATCTCGCCTGTGTAAGCGCCGGATGCCTTGAAGTGAACGTTCTCTGCACCGATCTTGATGTTAGATCCCTTTGCAGCCTCAACTGCTGCGGGGATATCAATAGCGGGAACACAAAGTACAACGTCACAGTTGTCCTTGCCCTCAACGAGAGGCTTCATCTCATTTATAAGAGCCTGAGCCTTTGAGGGTGTCATATTCATTTTCCAGTTTCCTGCAATTACGTATCTTCTCATTTTATTTTACCTCATATGTATTATTTGTTTTGGGAGGAAAACCCCACTTGTGGTTTTCCCCTTTTCGATTGCTGTGCAACCGAAAATTCACCTTTCGGGCGCCTATTAAGCGTCAAGCTTTTCGCCCGTTGCGACGGGCGACCAAGGCGCTGCCTTTGGAAACCGCAAGCCTTTGAAAAGGCTTGAGCGAAACTTTTTAAAAATTCAATTATCAAAATCCGCAGAAAAAATTTCAAGACAAGGCGCCTACCGCACAGCGGGAATCTACGCCTTCTTCATCGCCATACACATGTGTGCAACGAAGTATTGGAGATTTTTTCAAGGATTATTTATCCTGAAGGCAAGCAATTCCGGGAAGCTCAAGACCTTCCAAGAACTCAAGAGATGCACCACCGCCTGTGGAAATGTGTGTGATTCTGTCAGCAAAGCCGAGAGTCTCGCAAGCTGCCGCGGAGTCACCACCGCCAACGATAGAGATGCAATCAGAATCAGCAAGAGCCTGTGCTACGGAAATTGTTCCCTTTGCAAGCGTGGGGTTCTCAAATACGCCCATAGGACCGTTCCAAACAACAGTCTTTGCAGTCTTTACTGCGTTTGCGTAAAGCTCCATGGTCTTAGGACCGATGTCACAACCCTCTTTGTCTGCGGGGATCTTGTCTGCGTCAACTATAAGTGTGTCTATGGGAGCATCAATGGGATTGGGGAATGCGTCAACTGTAGTGCAGTCAACGGGAAGAAGAAGCTGAACGCCGTTCTGCTCTGCCTTCTGCATCATTTCCTTGCAGTACTCAATCTTGTCTGTGTCAAGGAGAGAGTTTCCTACGCCATACCCCTTAGCTGCGAGGAATGTGTATGCCATACCGCCGCCGATGATAAGTGTATCAACCTTGGAGAGAAGATTGTTTATAACGTTGAGCTTGTCGGAAACCTTTGCGCCGCCGAGAATAGCAACGAAGGGACGCTCGGGATTGGAAAGAGCCTTACCCATAACGCCAATTTCCTTACCGATAAGGTATCCGCAAACTGCGGGAAGATATGCCGCAACGCCTGCTGTGGAAGCATGAGCTCTGTGAGCTGTACCGAATGCGTCGTTTACGTAAAGTCCGTCCTCGCCGCAGAGGTCTGCAAGAGCCTTTGCAAACTCAGGCTTGTTCTTTTCCTCGCCTGCGTCAAAACGTACGTTCTCGAGAAGTACGCAAGTACCGTTCTCCATAGCCGCGATCTTTGCCTTTGCATCGTCGCCAACTATATCGTTTGCGAATACTACCTTGCCGTCAAGGTATTCGTTGAGTTTATCTGCAACTATCTGAAGGGAGAATTTCTTTACGTCCTTCTTTGCCTTCTCAAGATACTCTGCAGTAGCAGCTGCCTGCTCTGCCTCAGGATGCTCCGCAACCTTCTTAAGCTCCTTCTTTGTGAGCTTGAAGCCGGGAGTGAATACGTTATGAGGCTTGCCCATGTGAGACGCGAGGATAACCTTTGCGCCCTTGCCCATAAGGTACTTAATTGTGGGAAGCGCTTCTACGATTCTCTTGTCGGACGTGATAACGCCGTCCTTTGAGGGTACGTTGAAGTCGCAACGAACAAATACCTTCTGGCCTGCTTTGATTTGAACGTTTTCAATGGATTTCTTGTTGTAAGTCATTTTGATTCCGCCTTTCAGAATTTT